>NZ_JBSPTO010000011.1:0-165062 GCF_053850215.1 Mesorhizobium sp. f-mel | reverse complement strand
TGGCAAATGTCTTGCCGAACGGCCAAGCAGCGCTTCGCCGGCCCCCAAAGGAGGCCGATGCCCCCAAACCGACGTCCATACGCCTTCTCTGCAAAGGCCTCACAAGGGGAGAAGGAAGAGCCCCTATAAATCCGCCTTGAACGTCTGCCTCTGCATGCCAAGCCCTTCGATGCCGAGCTCCACAACGTCGCCGGCCTTCAGGAAGACCGGTGGCTTCATGCCGAGGCCGACGCCGGGCGGCGTGCCGGTCGAGATGATGTCGCCCGGATGCAGCGACATGAACTGGCTGAGATAGGAGACGAGATAGGCGACGCCATAGACCATGGTCCTGGTCGAGCCGTTCTGCATCGTCTTGCCGTTGACCTTCAGCCACATCGGGATGTTCTGCGGGTCTTTCACTTCGTCCTTGGTCACCAGCCACGGGCCGATCGGCCCGAAGGTGTCGCAGGACTTGCCCTTAGTCCATTGGCCCTGACGCTCGGCCTGGAAGGCGCGTTCGGAAACGTCGTGCGCGACGCAGTAGCCGGCGACATAGTCCAGCGCCTCGGCCTCGGTGACATATTTGGCTTTTCTGCCGATAACCACGCCTAGCTCGACCTCCCAATCGGTCTTCACAGAGCCGCGCGGGATCAGCACGTCGTCGTCCGGTCCAACGATGGCCGAGCTCGCCTTCATGAAGATGATCGGCTCCGGCGGCACCGTGGCGCCGGTCTCGGCGGCATGGTCGGAATAGTTCAGGCCGATGCAGATGAACTTGCCGGTCCCGGCGACGCAGGCGCCAATGCGCGGCTTGCCGGGAACCGCCGGCAGCGATTTCGGATCGAGCTTCGACAATGTCTCAAGCGATGCCGGGTCAAGCGCCTTGCCGGCAATGTCGGTGACATGGGCCGAGAGGTCACGGATCGTCCCATCCGCATCGAGCAGGCCGGGGCGTTCGCTCCCCGCCTCGCCATAGCGCAGCAGTTTCATAGAATTCTCTCCTTGATTGAGGTGAGCTTAAATCGACCAGCCACCGTCGATATTATAAGCCTGCCCCGACGTATAGGTGGCGCCGGCCAGATAGACGGCGAGATCGGCGATTTCCTCGGGCGTGCCGAGGCGGCCCATCGGCTGGCGGGCGATGAAGGCAGCGCGGGCCGCCTCGTAGTCGCCCTGCGCGTGCATGCGGTCCTGCAGCGACGGGCTTTCGACCGTGCCCGGGCAGATGGCGTTGCAGCGTATGCCCTTGCCGACATAATCGGCGGCAATCGATTTGGTCAGGCCGATGACGGCCGCCTTGGTCAGGCCGTAGACGAAGCGGTTGGGCACGCCCTTGGTCGAGCCCGCCAACGACGCCATGTTGATGATCGAGCCGTCGCCGCGCTCCAGCATGCCGGGCAGCACGGCGCGTATGGTGCGGATCATTGAGCGGACATTGAGATCCAAAGCAAAGTCGAGATCGGCGTCCTTCATCTCGAGGATCGAGCCCGAATGGACGAAGCCGGCGCAGTTGAACAGCACATCGACGGCCCCGATCTCGGCGAAGGCCGACGTCACGGCCTCGTCGTTCAGCACGTCGAGCTTGCGGGTCTTGATGCCAGCCGTCTTGCCAAGCTCGGCTAGCATCACCTCATTGATGTCGGTGGCATGGACGACAGCGCCCGCCCTGGCGAAAGCCAGCGCGCTCGCACGGCCGATGCCTTGTGCCGCCGCTGTGACGACAACGATCTTGCCTGCCAGATCCGCCATGCTTTTCTCCTCTATGGCCGCCGGTTCTTACTGGCACGCGGCCAAGGCGCAATGTGCCAGATAGGCACTATCATGCCGCCTGTATTGCTGTTCGCTTAGGGGCAAATGTTTTTTCTCGGTAAAGAACATCTTTTCTGCCGTCAAGCCCGGAGATCTCTTGGGCCAGGGCAATCGATTCAGGTTTGAATTTAGCCCTTACCTTTTCCGGGCATTGGCGCTGCCCCTCACCTGCCTGGCATCCTCTCCCCGTATAGTGACAGGGAGAGGAGCGCTGTCATCGATGGTTCGCCAAATTCTAATGTTGCAGAATGCGCGCCGAGGCTGCGGCCAGCTTCTTTCTCCCCGTCACTATACCGGGAGAAATGCCCGGCAGGGCAATGAGGGGTGGCGCCGACGCTGACAATCGCAATCTACACACGGGTTCAATCGCCGTAGGGCACCCAGACGTTCTTGACCTCGATGGCACGGCGCAGGAAGGCATCGCCGGCGGCCTCGGTCGACGCCCAGTCGAGGCTGCGGCCGTTGCCGGTCCAGACGCGCTTGAGATTGCCGACAGAGTCGGCTTCGGCTTTGGCGCAGGTCTCGGCATCGGCGAACACCCAGAGCCCGTCGACATCGTCGTGCCTGGCCAGCACGCCGGTGAGCTCGGCGCTACGGCCGGTGACGATGTTGATGGCGCCGGCCGGAACGTCGGAATATTCGATGATCTGATAGAGATCGGTGGCAAGCAGCGGATATTTTTCCGATGGCACCGCGACGACGGTGTTGCCCATGGCGAGCGCCGGCGCCGCCAGCGAGATCAGGCCGAGCAGGGGCGCATTGTCGGGTGCCACGATGCCGACGACGCCGACCGGCTCATGCAGTGCCAACGTGACGGCGCGGGCCGGCGGCTGGTGGACGCGGGCCTCAAACTTGTCGGCCAAGCCGGCATAGAGGAACAGCCGCTCGATCGACTGGTCGACCTCTTCGCGCGCCGCCTTCGCGGTGGCGCCGGTCAGCTCTGTGAGACGCGCGGCAAACTCGTCGGCACGGCCGGACAGGTTTTCGGCCAGGTAGTAAAGCACCTGGCTGCGGTTGTAGGCGGTCGCCTCCGGCCAGCCCTTGCAGCCACGTGCAGCCGCGACGGCGTCACGGATATCCTTGCGGCTGCCGAGACCGACCTCGCCGGCAAGCTTGCCCTTGGCGGTGGCAACGGCAAGCGAATAATTGCCGTCCGGCCTGACCTGCTTGCCGCCGATGAACAGCTTTGCCGTGCGATCGATAGTGTCGCCTTCCGCCTGCTCGACAGGCTGTGTCGTAGCCACTGCCGGCTTGACGGCCGGGCCGAGCGGCAGTTTTGCCGAGAGATATTCGAACATGCCCTCGCGCCCGCCTTCGCGGCCAAAACCGCTCTCGCGGTAGCCGCCGAAGCCGCAGGCGGCGTCGAACATGTTGGTGCCGTTGACCCAGACGACGCCGGCCTTCAATTGCGGCGCGACGTGCAGCGCAAGGTTGACATTCTCGCTCCACACCGAGGCGGCCAGCCCGTAGCGCGTGTTGTTGGCGAGTTCGATCGCTTCCTCGGTGTTGCGGAAGGTCATGGTCGCCAGCACCGGCCCGAACACCTCCTCCTGCGCCAGGATGTTAGCTGGCGAAACGCCTGTCGCCAGCGTCGGCAGGTGATAATAGCCGGAGGACGGCAGCGCCACGTCCGGCTGCCAGCAGACGGCGCCCTGTTTGGCGCCTTCGGCGACCAGTCCCTTGACGCGATCGAGCTGGGTCAGGTCGACCAGCGGGCCGATATCGGTGTTCTTGTCGAGCGGGCTGCCGACGCGCAGCCGGCTCATCCGCGTCTTGACCTTGGCGATGAAGGCTTCGGCGATGCCTTCCTGGACCAGCAGGCGCGAGCCGGCGCAGCAGACCTGGCCCTGGTTGAACCAGATGCCGTCGACCAGTCCCTCGACGGCGCTGTCGAGATCGGCGTCCTCGAAGACGACGAAGGCCGACTTGCCGCCTAGTTCCAGCGATAATTTCTTGCCCGAGCCGGCGGTCGCCTTGCGGATGATCTTGCCGACCTCGGACGAGCCGGTGAAGGCGATCTTCTGGATGCCGGGATGATTGACGATTGCCGCACCCGCCTCCGGCCCGCCCTGGACGATGTTGACGACGCCCTTCGGCACGCCTGATCGTTCGCAGATCTCGGCGAACAGGATGGCGGTGAGCGGCGTGAACTCGGCCGGCTTGAGCACCACGGTGCAGCCGGCGGCCAGCGCCGGCGCGATCTTCCAGGCCAGCATCAAGAGCGGGAAATTCCACGGGATGATCTGGCCGACGACGCCGACGCCCTTCTGATCCGGAAAATCCTTGTCCAGCGCCTGCGCCCAGCCGGCATGATGGATGAAATGGCGGATGGCCAGCGGCACGTCGATGTCGCGGCTTTCGCGGATCGGTTTGCCGTTGTCGATCGATTCCAGCACCGCGAACAGCCGCTGGTGGCGCTGCATGGCGCGACCGATGGCGTAGAGCGCTTTGGCTCGGCTGTAGCCGGAGCTGGCGCTCCATCTAGGCAGCGCTTTTGTGGCGGCCGAAACCGCCGCATCGATATCGGCAGCACCGGCATCCGAGACCTTGGCCAGCAATTTGCCGGACGCGGGATCGCTGGTGTCGAAAGTCTTGCCGCCGCCGGCCGCCTTCCAGTCGCCGCCGATGAACAGCGCTTTGGAAAAATCGCGCGCGGCGAGCCACGCGTCGGCCTCGTTGCGGGCTTCCGGCGCCGGGCCGTAGTCCATGGCGTGATAGCGTTCGAGAATGTTCATGGAGCGCTCCTCTTCAGCGAGGCAGGCGATCCTTCGCGCCCCCCTCTGTCCTGCCGGACATCTCCCCCACAAGGAGGGAGATCGGACTTCATGTTTGGCTGCGGCCATTCTGCAACGTCAGCAGTTGGCGAAATCGCCGATGACAGCCAATCTCCCCACAAGTGGGGGAGATGTCCGGCAGGACAGAGGGGGGCGCGACGGAACGCTACGTTCAAAGCTAGGTCCGCCTCACGCCATCGCGTGGCGATGATTGGCCGAATAGTGGCCGGTCAGGTGGTGTTCGAGCTGGCGCTCGATGTCGGTCAAAAGGCTCGACGCGCCGAAGCGGAACAGGTCCGGCTCCAGCCATCGCCGTCCCAGCTCTTCCTTCATCAGCACCAGCCAATCGAGCGACGCCTTTGCCGTGGATATGCCGCCGGCCGGCTTGAAGCCGATGAGATAGCCGGTCTCCTCGAAATAGGCGCGGATGGCGCGCACCATGGCAAGGCCGACGGGCAATGTCGCGTTGACGCTTTCCTTGCCGGTCGAGGTTTTGATGAAATCGGCGCCCGCCATCATCGCCACCATCGACGCCAGCATGACGTTGCGCAGCGTGGCAAGATCGCCGGTACCGAGAATGACCTTGAGATGCGCCTCGCCGCAGGCGGCGCGCATCGCAACGATCTCGTTATAGAGTTCCTGCCATTTCGCTCCGAAGACCAGGCCGCGCGGAATGACGACGTCGATCTCGTCGGCGCCATCGCTCACCGAAGCTTCGATCTCCTGCAGGCGCGTCGAAAGCGGGGTGAGGCCGTGCGGGAAAGCGGTAGATACGGCGGCGACATGGATACCGCTGCCGCGCAGCGCATCGACGGCGGTGGCGACGAAGGGATGATAGACGCAGACCGCCGCCGGGCGGATCTTTTCACCTGTAATGCCGAGGCCTTCGACGATGTCGCGGCGGAACGGATTGACCGCCTTGGCGCAGAGCCGGCGCACGCGCTCGTCGGTGTCGTTCGAATTCAGCGTGGTCAGGTCCATGCAGGCGACGGCGCGCAGCAGCCAGGCGGCCTGGTTGTCGGCCTTGATCGAGCGTCGTTTGGTCAGACTGGCGACACGCCGTTCCAGCGCCGAGCGGTTGACGCTGCGCATCGATTCCATGAAGCCGAGATCGAGCTTCATGCCGGGGTTGCGGGCAATGCCGTGCGCTTGCGACACCGGCGCGTTGGCGGCAGTGCGCGCCGGCAGCGGCGTGACCTTGGGCGCGCCCAACCTGTCGGCACCGAGATCGGCCTCGCGGATTGTGCTGCTCATCTCCTGCCCCTTTGTTCAGCGACGTCCACCGAGAATAGCCCGCGAAGCAGCGCTTCACGAGTCCTTCAAGCGGTCATAGTTGAAAAAGGCCGCGAAAGCAGCAGATTTTTGACCGTATGGTCAAACCCGCTTGAGGCGGGCGCCGAAGCGCCCCGCCGTCTCAGCCGACGAAGGCGCGCTCGACGACGAAGCTCGCCGGATGATGCAACGAGCCTTCCTGGAAGCCGAGGCTTTCGGCCAGTTCCTTGACATCCCTAAGCATATGCATCGAGCCGCAGATCATGATGCGGTCGGTCTCGGGGTCGAGCTTGTCGATGCCGAGATCGGTATAGAATTTTCCCGAACCGATCAGCGCGGTGATGCGGCCCATGCGCTTGGAGGTTTCGCGCGTCGTCGAATTGTAGAGCGTGACGCGGCCACCGGTCAGCTCGCCGATCAGCGGGTCGTTCTCCAGCTCTGCAACCAGCTCCTGGCCGTAGGTGAGTTCGGCATTGTCGCGGCAAGTGTGGGTCAGGATCACCTGCTCGAATTTTTCATAGGTGTCTGGATCGCGCAGCAGGCTGGCGAAGGGCGCTATGCCGGTGCCGGTCGAGATCATGAACAGGCGCTTGGCCGGGGTCAGCGCGTCGACCACCAGCGTGCCGGTCGACTTCTGCCGCATGATGACGGTGTCGCCGATCTCGATCTTCTGCAGTTGCGAGGTCAGCGGGCCGTCCGGCACCTTGATCGAGAAGAATTCCAGTTCGTCGTCCCAGGCAGGGCTGGCGATCGAATAGGCGCGGAACACCGGCTTTTCGGCGTTGGGCAGGCCGATCATGACGAATTCGCCGGAGCGGAAGCGCAGCGACTGCGGCCGGGTGATGCGGAACGAAAACAGCCGGTCGGTATAGTGCTTCACCGAGACGACGGTTTCGGCATAGACATTGGCCGGTATAGGAAACTGCAGCGGCCGGGCGCCGGCGGTGTTGAACGCGGATGTGGTGTTCATCAAACCTAACCTTCTGGTCAACCCGAGGGCGCTGACGCCAAACCTTCTCCTGCGCGCCCGAACCGATCAGGTCCCGGCGTGCCGTTTGCACACTGCGAAGCGGTAAGCTCTTGTGTCCCGAATTTATTAGTATACAAATGATATTTGCGTCAAGACGCCAGCGTGAAACACCTTTCCAAACTGACACATATCTGTAGTCCTGACATTTCGGGTTTCGACAATGGAAGAGAATTTTTCGGCGCAGACGCTGGATTCCTCGGGCAGCGTCGTCGCCGGCATCGACGTCGGCGGAACCTTTACCGACCTGCTTCTGATCGACGGCCGGGACGGCGGCAAGGTGCACATCGCCAAGACCCCGACCACTACCGACAACCAGGCCTTCGGCGTCGTTTCGGCGCTCGGTGCCACCGGCTTCCCCATCCGCGGCATCGACCTCATCGTGCACGGCACGACGACCACCACCAACGCTGTGCTCGAACGCCGGCTGGCCAAGACCGGCATGATCACCACGCGCGGCTTTCGCGACGTCATCGAGCTTGGCCGGCGAACGCGGCCGCAGCCCTATGGCATGACAGGCAGCTTCGTCCCGATCATTCCGCGCAATCTGCGGCTTGAAGTGTCGGAGCGCGTCGAAGCCTCGGGCGCGGTTCGCATCCCGCTCGACGAAGCCGAGATGCGCGCGGCGATTTCCCAGTTGATCGAGGCCGGCTGCGAATCCCTCGTCATCCATTTCCTGCATTCCTACGCCAACCCGGCGCATGAGCGGCGCGCCGCCGAGATCGCCGCCGAGCTTTGGCCGAATAGCTACATCACGACAGGCCATGCGCTGCTGTCGGAAGCGCGCGAATTCGAGCGCGGCGTCACCGCTTCGGTCAACGCCTCGGTGCAGCCGATCCTTGAACGCTATGTCGAACGGCTGCGCAAGGAATTGGGATCAAAAGGCTACGCCCGCGACTTCCTGATCATGAACGGCAATGGCGGCATGATCTCGGCCCGCTTTGTCACACGCGAGTCAGCCAAGACCGTCATGTCCGGCCCGGCCTCCGGTGTCATCGCCGCCGCCTATACGGGAAAACGCGCCGGCTTCAAAAACCTGGTCACCTACGACATGGGCGGCACCTCGACCGACGTGGCGCTGATCCGCAATGCCGAACCGGCGGTGTCGAACGAGATCGAGATCGAATATGCGATGCCGATCCATGTGCCGATGGTGGCGGTGCATACGGTCGGCGCCGGCGGCGGCTCGATCGCCCGCGTCGATGCGGCCGGCCTGATCCAGATCGGCCCGGAAAGCGCCGGCGCCAATCCCGGCCCGATCTGCTACGGGCGCGGCGGCAGCGAGCCGACCATCACCGATGCCAATCTGGTGCTCGGCCGGCTGGCGCCGAAAAAGCTTCTTGCCGTCGAAAATCCGGTCACCGTCGAACACGTCACCGGCATATTCGAGGACAGGATCGGCCGCCCCACCGGCCTGTCCGGCGTCGAGGCGGCGGGCGCGGTGCTGCGGCTCGGCAACATCAAGATGGCCGGCGCCATCCGCATGGTCTCGGTGTCGCGCGGCCACGACCCGCGCGATTTCGCGCTGTTCGCCTTCGGCGGCGCCGGGCCGCTGCATGCGACGGCGCTGGCGCGCGAGCTCGGTCTGCCCAAAGTGCTGGTGCCGGCGCGGCCGGGCATCACCAATGCGCTCGGTTGCGTCGTCGCCGATCTCAGGCACGATTTCGTCAATACCGTCAACCAGCCGGTGGCAGGGCTCGACGAAGCCAAGCTGCATGCGGTGTTGGAACGGCACCGAAACGAAGGCGAAGAGCTGATCGGCAAGGAAGCGGTAAAGCCGGAGACGATCCGCGTCACCCATTCCGCCGACATGCAGTTCGTCGGCCAGACCCA
Organism: Mesorhizobium sp. f-mel; assembly: GCF_053850215.1. NCBI lineage: Bacteria > Pseudomonadati > Pseudomonadota > Alphaproteobacteria > Hyphomicrobiales > Phyllobacteriaceae > Mesorhizobium > Mesorhizobium sp. f-mel. The sequence continues at coordinate 156,368 of NZ_JBSPTO010000011.1, read as the reverse complement.
CATCATCAACGTGCCGCTGCCGTCATCCGCGGTAACGCGCACGGTACTGCAGCAGCTTTTCGAAATGGCCTATTTCGGCCGCTTCAAGGTCGAGCTGCCGGAAATCCGCGCCAATCTGGTCAACCTCAACACCTCGGTGACCGGCGTGCGGCCGGCGATCGATCTGTCGCGATTGATCGACCCGGCAGGGCGCGCCAGAACGCTCGACGAGGCGCGGCGCGAAATCCGGCCGGTCTGGTATGGCGGGCGCTGGCACGATACGCCGGTCTATAGCAGGGAAAAGCTGCCGCTCGACGCATTCATCGAAGGGCCGGCGATCCTCGAACAGATGGACGCGACCACCGTGCTCGAGCCCGGCGACCGGGCGCGCTCGGACGCCGACGGCAACATCATCATCGACATCGGTGAGGCCTGAGATGGCAAAACTCGACACCATTACGCTTTCGGTGATCCAGGCGGCGCTGCAGCAGGTCTGCGACGAAATGGACCTGACCTTTTCGCGCGCCGCTTTTTCGCCCGTCATCGCCGAGGCCAACGACCGCTCCGACGGCATCTATTCGGCCGTCGATGGGTCGCTGATCGCGCAGGGCAGCCAAGGTCTGCCGGTGTTCGTCGGCGTGATGCAGTATTCGACCAAAACCGTGATCGAAATGATCGCCGACGGCCGCTGCCTGCAGCCCGAGCCCGGCGACATCTACATCGTCAACGACCCCTATCTCGGTGGCACCCACCTAATGGACGTGCGCTTCGCCATGCCGGTCTACCGGGACGGAACGATTTTCTGCTGGCTGTCGAACACCGGCCACTGGCCCGATATCGGCGGCTCGGTGCCGGGCGGCTTTTCCGCCTCGGCAACGGCGGTCGAGCAGGAAGGTCTGCGGCTGCCGCCGGTGAAACTGTTCAAGAAGGGCGTGCTTGACCCGGAGATCTACGCCATCATCTGCTCTAACATCAGGGTTGCCGACCAGCGCATCGGCGACATCCGTGCGCAGGCGGCGGCACTGCTGATCGGTCAAGACCGACTCAACGGAATCCTGGATCGTTACGGCAGCGAAACAGTGGTCGAGGCGATCGCCGAACTGCGCCGCCGCGCGGCCGAACAGATGCGCGCCAACATATCAGCCATTCCCGACGGCGTTTACCATTCCAAGGCCTTCGTCGATTCCGACGGGGTGGTGAACGAGCCGCTGACCATCGCGCTTGCCGTCGAGAAACACGGCGACACTCTCAACTTCGATTTCTCAGGCTCGTCAAAACCTTGCGCCGGGCCGATGAACAGCGTCTTGGCGACGACCTTATCCTCGGTTTATCTCGCGATGCGCCATATTTTCCCTGATGTGCCGATCAGCGCCGGCGCCTTCGAGCCGCTGATCGTCAAGCGGCCGGAAGGCACCTTCCTCGACGCAAAATATCCGCGCCCGGTATCGGGCTGTGCGGCCGAGGTTTCGCAGCGCATCGCCGAGGCGGTGTTCGCGGCGATGGTGCAGGCGCTGCCGGACAAGGTGACGGCGGCCCCGGCCGGCTCCAGCGGCAATTTCGCGCTCGGTGGCAACGATCCGGCCCGCGGTCGCGATTACGTCATGTACCAGATCTCCGGCGGCGGCTATGGCGGCAATGCCGATCATGATGGCCTGACCAATGGCTGCTCGACCATCGGCATCTCCAAATCGCCGCCGGTCGAAATCATGGAGCAGGCTTTTCCGGTGCTCTACCGCCACTATGCCCTGCGCGAAGGCTCGGGCGGTGCCGGCAAGCATCGCGGCGGTTTTGGCCTCGCCTATGAGGTCGAGATCCTGCGCGGCGACGCCCGCGCCTCCTTCGTCATGGACCATGGCCGCTTCGGCCCGCAGGGCGCGCTCGGCGGCAAGGACGGCGCGGTCAACACGGTAACCGTGTTCCGCGACGGCCAGGAACACGTGCCGCCGCACCTCTCCAAGGAGCAGGACATCGCCCTCAAAGCCGGCGACCGCGTGCGCGTCGGCACGCCAGGCGGCGGCGGCTATGGCGATCCCCTGGCGCGCGACCCGGAACTGGTGCTGAGGGATGTCGCCCTAGGATACTATACAGCCGAGGACGCTGGCGAAAAATTTGGTGTCTCCCTGTCGACGGATGGGCTGGCGATCGACCGGGCGGCGACGGACGAGAAACGCGCCCACCGCTGAGATAGGACGAATTCTCGGCGAGGCCCCTCGCGCAACCAGACGCAACCAGGTCACTTTCCCGGCCCTCACTTTCCCGCTTGACTGACCCGCCGTACCGAATACGCTATTGGGGAAAATACCGGCTCCGACCGCCGGGCGGCAAAAATGCCTCGTATGCCTCGCCTTCCGCGGCGGCGGCTGCGGGGCATTGTTATTTTGGGGATTTGCTTGGGACGGCGTATCGAAATCGGCATCCTTTACTCGCGGTCGGGCAACTACCGCCTGCTGTCCGAATCCTGCCGTTCGGGTGCGATGACGGCCATCGCCGATGTCAACGCCGATCCCGCCATCCCGATCGAATTCGTTCCGGTGGAGCGCGACCCGCAGGGCAACATCGATGGCTACGCGACGGGCTGCGCCGACATTCTCGCCAACAGCGGCGCGCGCCACATCATTGGCTGCATCACGTCATGGAGCCGCAAGGAGGTCATTCCGATCCTTGAGCGCGCCGGCGGCACGCTCTGGTATGCCTGCCCCTATGAGGGCTTCGAAGCGAACGAGCATGTCGTCTACATGCACGCTTGCCCAAACCAGCATCTCGTCCCGCTGCTGGCCCATGTCGTGCCGCGCTTCGGCGCCAACGGCTTCCTGCTCGGGTCGAACTATATCTGGGGCTGGGAGACCAACCGTGTCGCCCGCGACCTGATCGCCGACGCCGGCGGCAAGGTTTTGGGCGAGCGCTATCTGCCGCTCGGCGAGGCCGATGTCTCCAGGCTGATCGCCGAGATCCAGGCGACCCGGCCGGATTTCATCCTGAATAACCTGATCGGCTCGTCGTCCTATGCCTTCATCGCGGCCTATGCCGAACTTGCCGAACGCGACCCGCATTTCAGGCCGGAGCGCTGCCCGATCCTGTCCTGCAATCTGACCGAATGCGAGTTGCCGGCGCTCAACGAGGCGGGCAACGGCCACCTTTCCGTCGGGCCGTACTTCCACGATATCTCGGCAGCGGATCGCCATGGGGATTCGGCGCCCTCCGTCATGCCTGCCTCGTCCTTCGAGGCGGCCGCCTATGCCTCGGTGCGGACGCTTGCCGAAATCCTCGCCCGCAATCCCGGCGCACAATGGCCGGATCTTCCCAAGGCTTTTGCCGGAACGTCGTTTCGAACCCCGCTCGGCGACATCTCCATCGATCCGCAAACCCAGCACGCCACCTTGCCGGTGCAGATCGGGCGCATTGAGGGCACCGCGTTCAGGACCGTCACGCTGACCAAGGGTGTCGCGCCCGATCCCTATCTGTCCCGCTATGACCGGACCGAGACATTCGGCCGCCCTCGCCTGAGGGTGGTGTCGTGAGCAAGGTCCCGCGCATCCCGAATCTCGGCGGCGCCAGGGCCTTTGTCTTGCATCGTCCGCATCCGACGGTGCAGGCGATCACGCGGCAATTGTCGGCCATCGGCCTCGAGACGATCGGCTGCTGGCCGGAACTGCCGGCCGAGGCGCTGGCGGCGGACTTCGTCTTCTTCGATGCCGATCTCGGCTTCGACGAACAATTCCCATGGGCGCCGGGTGAGGCGCCGATGCCGCTGGTGGCGCTGATCGGCTCCGAAGCGCCAGGCCGCATCGAGTGGGCGCTGTCGCACAAGGCCGATGCCCAGTTGCTGAAGCCGGTCGGCAATGCCGGCGTCTACAGCGCCCTTTTGATCGCGCGGCAGAGTTTCGAGGCGCGCAAGCTCTTGGCAAGCGAGATATCGTCGCTTCGTCTGCGCGTCGCGGAGCGCCAGACCATCGTGCGCGCGGTGGAGGCCTTGTCGAAGGGCGCCGAGGACGGCCGCGCCTATGCGCAGCTCCGGTCGCTGGCGATGAGCTGGCAGATCAGTGTCGAGGAGGCCGCGCGCAGGATCGTGGCGATGACGGAAGAAGGCGGCGATGACCAGTCCCATCGCGCCTGAACTTCCGGCAACCGGGCGCATGCCGGTCAAGCCACGCGCCGGCGTCTGGCGGCGCCTGGTCAAGCGCCCTCTGGCGCTGCTCGGCCTGATGATCGTTGCCATCGTCGTGGTTGGCGCCATCCTGGCGCCGTGGTTGACCGGCTACGATCCGAACGAGCAGATGTTTGACGGGCTGACGCTTGAAGGTGCGCCCTTGCCGCCGAATGCCAGCTTCTGGCTGGGCACGGATCTGCTCGGCCGCGATCTGCTGACCCGCATCCTTTTCGGCGCACGCACCTCGCTGATCATCGGCATCGTCGCCAACGGCGTGGCGCTTCTGATCGGCACGCTGGTCGGCGTCACCGCGGGTTATTTCCGCGGCTGGATCGGCAGCGCGCTGATGCGCTTCACCGATCTGATGATGGCCTTTCCGGCGCTGCTGCTCGCCATCTGCCTGGCGGCGGTGCTCCAGCCGAGCCTGTGGATCGTCGCCATGGTGATCGCACTGGTGAACTGGGTGCAGACCGCGCGGGTCATCTACACCGAGACCAGCTCGCTCGCCGAGCGCGAGTTCATCGACGCTGAGCGTACGATCGGGGCCAGCGCATCACGCATCCTGTTTCGCCATATCCTGCCGCATCTGCTGCCGACGATCATCGTCTGGGGCACGCTCGGCATCTCGACCACGGTGCTGCTCGAAGCAACGCTCAGTTATCTCGGCATCGGCGTGCAGCCGCCGACCGCATCCTGGGGCAACATCATTTTCGAGAACCAGACCTATTTCCAGGCAGCGCCCTGGCTGGTCTTCTTTCCAGGTGCGGCGATCCTGGCGCTGGCCCTGGCCTTCAATCTCATCGGCGATGCGCTGCGCGACATCCTCGATCCGACGCAAAGGGGCCGAGCATGATCGCCTATCTCGGCCGCCGTATCATTCAATCGCTGCTCATCCTGCTCGGCGTCTCGCTGATCACCTTTGCGTTGCTCTACCTGCTGCCCGCCGACCCCGTCCGCCAGATCGCCGGCCGCAGCGCCACGCCCGAGACAGTCGAGAACATCCGCCGGCAGCTCGGCCTCGATCAGCCCTTCTTCATCCAGTACTGGCACTATCTGACCAGCTTGCTCAGCGGCGATCTCGGCCGCTCCTATATCCAACGTTCCGAGGTCACGGAGCTCATCGTCTCGCGGCTGCCGGCAAGCCTGCTTTTGATGGTCGGCGCCATCCTTTGCGAGCTGGCGATCGGCCTGACGATGGGCCTGCTTGCCGCCGTCAGGCGTGGCACCGCCATCGACCAGACGCTGATGGTCGCGTCCTTTGTCGGCGTCTCGGCGCCGCAATTCGTCGTCGGCCTGCTGCTTCTTTATGTATTCGCCGTGCGGCTCGGCTGGTTTCCGATCGGCGGCTACGGCACCTGGCGCCATTTGGTGCTGCCCTCGCTGACCATGGGGATCCTCGGCGCCGGCTGGTACGCCCGCATGATGCGCTCGTCGATGATCGACGTGCTGCGCCAGGACTATATGCGGACCGCCCGCGCCAAGGGCCTTGCGCGCGGCGCCATCATTTTCCGCCACGCACTGCCCAACGCCATCCTGCCGGTCATCGCCATGATCGGCATCGACATCGGCATCTTCATGGGCGGCATCGTGGTGGTCGAAAGCGTGTTCGGCTGGCCCGGCATCGGCCAGCTTGCCTGGCAGGCCATCCAGCGCGTCGACATTCCGATCATCATGGGTGTCACCCTGGTTTCGGCCTTCGCCATCGTGCTCGGCAATCTCCTGGCCGACACCGTCGCACCGTTCATCGACCCGCGCATCAAGCTCAGATGAAAACCAAAAAAAGACCGACAACAAACCAGAGAAAGGGAACATGAGATGAAGAAATTCTTGACCTCCACCGTAGCGGCATCGGCGCTCGCACTGATGCTCGGCATGGCAAGCGTACGCGCCGAAGACGCCGTCGATCCGAACGCCAAGCAGGGCGGCGCGATCACCATCACCTACAAGGACGACGTCGCCACGCTCGATCCGGCCATCGGCTATGACTGGCAGAACTGGTCGATGATCAAGAGCCTGTTCGACGGACTGATGGACTACGAGCCGGGCACCACCAATCTGCGGCCCGACCTCGCCGAGAGCTACGAGATTGCGCCCGACGGCAAGACCTTCACCTTCAAGCTGCGCCAAGGGGTAAAGTTCCACAATGGCCGCGAGATGACCGCCGATGATGTGAAGTATTCGCTCGACCGCGTCACCAATCCGAAGACGCAGAGCCCCGGCGCCGGCTTCTTCGGCTCGATCAAGGGCCATGACGATGTCGCTGCCGGCAAGGCGGAAAGCCTGGTGGGCGTCACCGTCGTCGATCCCTACACGATCAAGTTCGAACTGACCCGGCCCGACGCCACCTTCCTGCATGTCATGGCCATCAACTTCTCGCATGTCGTGCCGAAGGAGGAAGTCGAGAAATACGGCGCGGACTTCGGCAAGCATCCGGTCGGCACCGGGGCTTTCAAGTTCGCCGAATGGACGCTCGGCCAGCGCGTCGTCTTCGAGCGCAACCCGGATTACTGGCACAAGGGCCTGCCGCATCTCGACAAGATCACCTTCGAGATTGGGCAGGAGCCGATCGTGGCGCTGCTGCGGCTGCAGAAGGGCGAGATCGACATTCCCGGCGACGGCATTCCGCCGGCCAAGTTCCAGGAGGTGATGGCCGATCCCGAGCAAAAGGCCCGCGTCGTCGAGGGCGGCCAGTTGCACACCGGCTACATCACCATGAACACCACCATGGCGCCTTTCGACAATGTGAAGGTACGGCAAGCGGTCAACATGGCGATCAACAAGGACCGTATCGTCCAGTTGATCAACAACCGTGCGGTGCCGGCCAACCAGCCGCTGCCGCCGTCGATGCCCAGCTACGACAAGGAATTCAAGGGCTATCCCTATGACGTGGCCAAGGCCAAGGCATTGCTTGCCGAGGCCGGTCATCCCGATGGTTTCGACACGCAGCTGTTCGCCATGAACACCGATCCCAACCCGCGCATCGCCCAGGCGATCCAGCAGGATCTGGCGGCGATCGGCATCAAGGCCAGCATCCAGTCGCTCGCGCAGGCCAACGTCATCGCCGCCGGCGGCGACAAGGCCGGCGCGCCGATGATCTGGTCCGGCGGCATGGCCTGGATCGCCGATTTCCCCGATCCCTCGAACTTCTACGGGCCGATCCTCGGCTGCGCCGGCGCGGTTCCGGGCGGCTGGAACTGGTCGTGGTACTGCAACAAGGATCTCGACGCCAAGGCGGCGGAGGCCGACTCGATCGTCGATCCGGCCAAATCAGGCGAACGTGCCAAGATCTGGAGCGCGATCTACGGCAAGATCATGGAAGACGCGCCCTGGGCACCGGTCTTCAACGAGCAGCGTTTCACCATGAAATCGGCCCGGATGGGTGGCGCCGACAATCTCTATGTCGATCCCGTCCATATCCCGATCAATTATGAGAATGTGTATGTGACCGATGTGCAATAACTGCGACTACACCATCCATGGGCGCCATCACCATTTCGGCTGGGACAATTCCTTTGTCCCGACTGAGCGGGTGGCGCCCGGTTCGACGATCGAGTTCCAGTGCCTCGATTCGTCGGGTGGCCAGCTTCAGGCCGACAGCACCGTTGCCGACGTCGCTTTGCTCGACTTCGCCAAGGTGAACCCCGTCACCGGGCCCATCTATGTCGAAGGTGCCGAGCCGGGCGATGCACTGAAGATCACAGTTGAGGCGTTCAAGCCGTCCGGCTTCGGTTGGACGGCGAACATTCCGGGGTTCGGCCTGCTCGCCGACGACTTCCCGGAACCAGCGCTGAACATCTGGAAATACGACGCCGCCTCGCTCGAGCCGGCGCTGTTCGGCAAGCATGCGCGGGTGCCGCTAAAACCCTTTGCCGGCACCATCGGCAACGCGCCGGCTGAAATGGGCCTCCACTCGGTGGTGCCGCCAAGGCGCGTCGGTGGCAATCTCGACATCCGGGATCTCGCGGCCGGCACCACGCTGTATCTGCCGGTGGAGGTGGCCGGTGCGCTGTTTTCGGTTGGCGACACGCATGCCGCGCAGGGCGACGGCGAAGTGTGCGGCACGGCGATCGAAAGCCCGATGGATGTCGTGCTCAAGCTCGACCTGATTAAGGATATCAGGCTGAAGACACCGCGCTTCACCACGCCTGGCCCGGTGACGCGCCATCTCGATGCCAAGGGCTATGAGGTGACGACCGGCATCGGACCGGACCTGATGACGGGCGCCAGGGAAGCGGTCTCCCAGATGGTCGACCTGCTTGCCGGCCGCTACGCAATGGACCCGGTCGAGGCCTACATGCTGGTTTCGGTCTGCGGCGATCTCCGGATCAGCGAGATCGTCGACATGCCGAACTGGGTGGTGTCGTTCTACTTCCCGCGCTGCGTCTTCGAATGAGCAAAGGCGCAGGCAGCAAGCGGACCGGGGCTTTTGCCCTGGCCGTTTCGGTCGCGGCCGGACCGGTGCTGGAAATCTCCGGCCTCACCGTCAGCGTGCGTGGCGAAGATGGCGAGCGGCCGGTGGTATCAGACCTATCGTTCTCGCTTTCGCGCGGCGAGACGCTTTGCATTGCCGGTGAATCCGGTTCCGGCAAATCGATGACGGCGCTGGCGATCATGCAGTTGCTGCCGCAGCCGGCCGCCCGGATAGAATCCGGCACGATCCGGCTTCGCGATATCGATCGAGGTGACATCGATCTGGCTGGGCTCGATGAGCGTCGGATGCGCCGCATTCGCGGCGACCGCATCGCGATGATCTTCCAGGAGCCGATGACATCGCTCAATCCGGTGCTGTCGATCGGCCGACAGCTGGTCGAATCCATCGAGGCCCATACCGGCCTGTCACGCGCCGAGGCGCGCTGGCGCGCCATGGAGGCGCTGAAGGCCGTCCGCATCCCGGAAGCCGAAAGCCGGCTAAAACAGTTTCCGCACGAACTGTCCGGCGGTATGCGCCAGCGCGTGATGATCGCCATGGCGCTGGCGCTGAAACCGGATGTGCTGATCGCCGACGAGCCGACGACGGCGCTCGACGTCACCGTGCAAGGCGAGGTGCTGGAACTGCTGCGCGATCTGCAGCGCGAACACGGCACCAGCATCATCCTCATCACCCACGACATGGGCGTGGTCGCCGAAATGGCCGATCGCGTCGTCATCATGCGGCACGGCCGCATGGTCGAGGAGGGAACAGCCGCCGATATCTTTTCCCGCCCGCAAGCCGACTATACGCGTGAACTGCTCGCCGCCGTGCCGCGCATTGGTACCGGCGTCGGCCGCCAAAAATCCGCCGAACAAAAATCCGTCGAAGCGGAAATGCCCGCAAGCGTGGCGGTGGTCAACGATCTGCATGTCCATTTCGACCTGCGCGGTGGCTTCTTCGGCCAAGTGAACCGCCGTGTCCACGCCGTCGAAGGCATCAGCTTTTCGATCGCGCCGCACGAGACGCTGGCGCTGGTCGGCGAATCCGGCTGCGGCAAGTCGACCACCGCCAAGGCGCTGGCCGGGCTTGTGCCCTACCACGGCGATATCGTGATCGGCGGGCGCAATCTGGCGGGCCTTGGCCGTGACCAGCGCAAGGCGGTTCGCCGCGACGTGCAGATGATTTTCCAGGATCCCTACGCCTCGCTCGACCCGCGCATGCGCGTCGGCGACCTCGTTGCCGAGCCGCTGTTGATCCACGGCATTGCCTCGAAGGAAGAGCGCGGCCAGCTTGTGGCGGCATTGTTCGAGCGCGTCGGCCTGTCGGCCGACCAGATGGAGCTTTATCCGCACGAATTCTCGGGCGGCCAGCGCCAGCGCATCTGCATCGCCCGCGCTCTGGCGCTCAGGCCCAAGCTCATCATCGCCGACGAAAGCGTTTCGGCGCTCGACGTGTCGGTGCAGGCCCGCGTGCTCGACCTGCTGAAGGAACTGCAGCGCGAATTCGCCATCGCCTATCTGTTCATCTCGCACGACATGGCGGTGGTCGAGAACATTTCCGATCGTGTCGCCGTCATGTATCTCGGCCAGATCGTCGAAATGGGCACCCGCGACCAGGTCTTTTCGAACCCGCGCCATCCCTACACGAAGCGCTTGATCGAGGCCGTGCCGGTGCCCGATCCGGCAAGGCGCCGGCCGCGTTTCGCGCGTCTCGACCAGGAGATCCCGAGCCCGACTCGAAAAATCGGCGAGGAGCCGCCGAAACTGGCCCTGAAGGATCTTGGCAACGGTCATCTCGTTGCTGTTTCCTAGAGCGGGATGAATTTAGGTTGGCGGGCCGCGCTCGCGCGAGTTTTTGAAGGTGCTGGTGCAGGACGCTGATCTGGATGGGCTGAAACGCTGGTCGTTCACCACAGCGCGCATCGGCGAGACGAAGCGCTGATCTCGCGCACCGGCGTGACCGGCGAGCTCGGCTTCGAGCTGTTCGTGCCGGCCGACGTGGCCGCTGCAGTCTGGGACACGTTGATGCGGGCCGGCCAGGACTTCGGCCTAAAACCCTACGGCGTGCTGGCGATGTTCACGCTGGGGCTGGAGAAGGCCTATCCGGTGCACGGCATCGAGATGGACTAGACCCGCACGCCGTTCCATGTCGGCCTCGACCGCTGGATCAAGTTCGACAAGGGCGATTTCGTCGGCCGCGAGGCGCTGCTCAAGGTCCGCGACACAGGCGTCGACGAGCGCTGGACCGGGCTGATCGTCGAAGGCGGCACGCCGGCCGAAACCAATGCGCGGGTTCTGGCCGATGGCGAGGATGCCGGCGTCGTCACTTATAGCGACCACGGCTATTCGCTCGGCAAGCTGCTGGCGACCGCGCATCTGCGGCTGCCGTTCACGCAGATCGGCACAGTGCTCAGCATCGACATCGATGACCCGCCGACACGCGCGGTGGTGTCTGCGATGCCGTTCTTCGATTCTGACGGGGTGAGGCTGAGGGCATCCTCGACACAGTAGTTTTGGCAGGTCGAGCCGATCGGCAGCGAACGTCGATGATTCCTGTCAGTGGCAGGTCGCAAACATCTAGGATTAGCCGAAGCATCCCTCCACTTCGTCATCCCAGGGCGGAGCAAGGAGCGAAGCGACGCGGCGCAGACCCTGGGATCCATTCCGTTACCTTGCGGCAGTGCTCCGGCGGACCAGAACCGAACGCTACCACCCCGTTCCGCGAAAGAGCTCGAACCACTCCGGATTGGTCTTCTCGATCAGCTCGATCTTCCATTGGCGCGGCCAACGCTTCAGCGACTTCTCACGCTGGATGGCGTCTCGAATGTCGAAATGTTCCTCGTACCAGACCAGACGCTGCACGCCGTAGCGGCTGGTGAAGCGCGAGCTTTGGCCGGATTTGTGCTCCGGCATGCGGCGGCCGAGGTCGTTGGTGACGCCGATGTAGATCGTGCCGCGCTTCTGGCTCGCGGTCATATAGGCATAGCCGGTCATGGCTGAAGGGTAACGAGCACAGTTGCGAATACAAGCACCGTTCTGAGCCGCTGCATTCTTCGGCTGAGGTAACGGCATGGATCCCAGGGTCTGCGCCGCGTCGCTTCGCTCCTTGCTCCGCCCTGGGATGACGAAGTCGTGGTGACTTATGCCCAATCGCCAGCGTCAGAGATGGCGGCTGGAGGCCGGCCGACGACCGTCCACAGCCGCTTTCAGGCTCAGTCTAAGAACCAAAGTCCTCTGTGCAGAGGAACTAGTTTCGAAGTCCTGTGATGGTAACGCAATAACGGAACGCGAACGGCCAGCGACGGCCGTCACCTCAAACCTGATCCGCGATCAGCCGGTATTGGTCGGGCCGGCGATATCTGGCGAAGTCGAAATTCACCTTGCGGCAGACGGCGATCAGGTCGAGATCGGCGCGATGGACGATCATCTCGTCGTCGAGCGACATCGCGTGCGCCGCGATTTCGCCGGTCGGGGCGATGATGCAGGAGCCGCCGATCAAGGCCTGGCCGTCCTCGACGCCGGCCTTGGCCGCTGCCGCGACCCAGACCGTGTTCTGATAGGCGCCGGCCTGCATCGGCAGATGATTGTGGAACATGCGCAGATGCGCCAGCGCCGGCGCCTCATCGAGCAGCAGCGGCGTGTTGTAGCCGATCAGGACAATTTCGGCGCCGTTGAGGCAGAGCATGCGGTAGGTCTCCGGCCAGCGCCGGTCGTTGCAGATGGCCATGCCGACGCGCACGCCGCGATAGACGAAGACCGGAAAGCCGAGATTGCCCGGCTCGAAATAACGCCGCTCGAGATGCACGGTCGTGCCCGGTTCCGGCTCACTTGATCCCGGAACATGGATTTTGCGATAGCGCCCGACAAGCTTGCCGTCCTGCCCGACCAGATCCATCGTGTTGAAGCGGCGCGTTACCCCGTCGACGCGCGTCAGCTCGGCGTATCCGAGCGCAAAGCCTATCTTGAGCCGCGCCGCGGTGTCGTAAAGGCGCTGCGTCTGCGGGCCCGGCATGGCGGGCTCGAAGAACGCCTCGATCTCGGCCTGATCGTCGATGCGCCAGCGCGGAAAGAACGTTGTCAGCGCCAGTTCGGGAAACACTGCGATTTCAGCGCCGGCGGCCGCCGCTTTTTCCAGAAGCGCGACCAGCCGGTCCACCGTTTCGGACCGTTGCGCGCTTTTCTGTATCGGGCCGGTCTGGCAGACCGCGATGATCAGGTCTCGAGCCATGGCGTCGTCTCCCCAATAGATCGCAGTTCAGGCGGCAGCGGTCACCATGATCTCGACGCGATAGTCGTCGCCGGCGAGCCGGGCTTCGACCGTTGCCCGCACCGGCATGGCGCTTTTGTCGATCCAGACGTCCCAGGCGGCGTTCATCTTGTCGAAATCGGCAATGTCGCGCAGCCATACCGTGGCGCTCAGGATCCTGGACTTGTCGCTGCCGGCCTTCGCCAGATAGGCGTCGATCTTGGCGAGCACGTCGCGCGTCTGCTGCGTGGTGTCGCCCGACAGATCGTCGGCCGTCATGCCGGCCAGATAGACAATGCCATTGTGGCTGAGCACGCGGCAGAAGCGTGGGCCATTCTCGAAGCGTTCGATCGTCATGCGGTCATCCTTGCTCACGGTGCTTTTTCCTCTGGCGCGGATGTCGTCCTGATCCGGCCAGGCGCAAGATCGCCCGCCTCGATGCCTTGACGCAACAGTTCATCCGGCAACAGCCCGGTGCGGATCAGATCGCGACATGCCCTGGCCAGCGCCGGCGATGTCTTGATGCCATAGCCGCCCTGGCCCGCCAGCCAGAAGAAGCCCTCGGCCTTGGCATCGAAGCCGACCACCGGCGAGGCGTCGCGCACAAAGCTGCGCAGCCCCGCCCATTGATGTTCGATCCGGCGCACGTCGATCGTCGTCGCCCGCTGCAGGCGATCGACGCCGACGGCGACATCGAAATCATCGGGATAAGCGTCCATCGGCTCGCTTGGGGTGGCATCCGCCGGCGAGACGAAAATCCGGCCGGCGTCCGGCTTGAAGTAGAATTCCTCGCCGACATCGTTGACCAGCGGCCACCCGGCAATGGCGACGCCGTCCGGTGCTGCGACATGGAACGCGGTGCGCCGCTTCGGCACCAGACCGATCGGAGCAACTCCAGCCAGACCGGCGATCCTGTCCGCCCAGGCGCCGGCCGCGTTGACGAGGATCGGCGCGGCGAACAGTCCCTGGCTCGTCTGCAGGACCCAGCGATCCTTGTGCCGCTCGATCGCGTCGACGCCTGCATTGGTGACGATTAGGCCGCCACGCTTGCGCGCATTGCGCAGGAAGCCCTGATGAAGCTCGTTGACGTCGATCTCGCGACAACCCGGTTCGACGATCGCACCGGCGACATAATCGGCTCGCAGCACCGGCACGCGCGCCAACGCCTCTTCGGGGCTGACCCGATGGATCGACGGCACGAATTGCCTGGCCCTTTCGAGTTCCTCTTCAAGCCGGCCGAGCTGATCCTGACGCTCGATGGTCAGCATGCCACGCGGAAGCATCAAGGGATGATCGCAAAAGTCCTCGGGCGGCGCTTCGAGAAAAGACCTGCTGGCGATCGCCAGCCGTCGGATGACGGCGTTGCCGTAATTCTCCGTAAAACTCGCGGCCGACCGGCCGGTGGAATGGTAGCCGCAATGGCTTTCCCGCTCGAGCAGGATGACCGACGAGACGGCCGCCAGTTCATAGGCCGCACTCGCTCCGGCAATGCCGCCGCCGATGATCGCGATCTCGGCTTCTTGTATCGAGGCGCTTTCGGGAGACTTCATCGCTAATAACCGCGCATTGGATCGACAACGCCGAGCAGCCTTTCGCCGCGCCGATAGCGGCTGAGATTGTCTGCGAACATATCAAGCGCTTTCTCCTCCCAGCCGTCATAGACCGACGAGCAATGCGGCGTGACGATCACGTTCTCATAGCCCCAAAGTGGATGATCCGCCGGCAGCGGCTCGGTCGAAAAGACATCGAGCGCGGCGCCTTTGATGCGGCCGCCGTCAAGCGCCGACAGCAGCGCTGCCTCATCCACGACGCCACCACGCGAAACGTCGATGAGCACCGCCGACGGCTTCATCGCGGCAAACGCCGCAGCGCCGATCAGCCCGCGCGTCGCCTCCAGCAGCGGCACGCAACAGGCGATGAAGTCTGCCCGGCCCCAAAGTCCCGGCAATGCCTCGATACCGTGAACCTCGTCGACATCGGCGGTTGGCCTGGGATGCGCACGTACGCCGAACGTCGTCAGCCCCAAGGCTTTGGCGCGCCGGGCCAATGCCTGCCCGGTCCTGCCGAGGCCGAGCAGCAGCAAGGTCTTGCCCTGGATTGGCTCGACCGCCCCAGTGATCCATGTCCGTTCGCGCTGATGCCTGGCGAAATTTCGAAGACCCAGCGAGAAGGACAGCATCGCCCCCAGTACGTATTCGGCCATCATATCGGCCGCGACACCGGCGGCGTTCGTCACCGTCACCTTTTCGGGGTTCCAGGGACCCAGATGATCCGTTCCCGACCCGCCGACCGACACCCATTTCACCGTCGGGCTCTCCAGGAGAGCGGAGCGCGGAAAGCGCGCTGTGCCGTCGAAGCGCACCGAGTAGACGATCTCGGCCTTTGTCTCTTCTATCAGGGCGGCCAGGCCGGCGTAGCTGTCACAAGGGTAGACCGAAAGCCCCGGATGCTTGTCCCGCAACAGCTTCATCGCCACGGCCGGCGCGTTGGTGTGGAGGATTATGGTAGGGCCGGCTGTCATCGTCACGATGGAGGACCAATGCGTGGCGCTGCTCCTGCCGAGATACGCCGATGCACGCCATCCAGGCTTTCTGCGAAGGCATCAAAGACGTTCCGGGCCGTGAGCTCGCGCAAAACCTGTTCGTTGAGCCCGCCGCGTGTTGCATAGTCTCGCGCCAGATCCATGAAGCCCGTATTCGGCGTCGTCTCCGGTGCGTTGGCCAGCGCTTTGAATATGGTGACGATATAGTCGCGCGCCCGCGCCTCGGCGACGCCATGCTGTTTCAGCCAGCCATGGATGGTATCGAGATATTTGAAATAGCTGGCAAATGTCGCGGTAACGACGCTCAGCGCGTCGAACTCGCTCGGATCCTCGACCTCGATCACCTTTCCCAGCCTGCCGAACAATGCCGCCATACGCCGATCGGGCGGACAGATGATTGTCGCTCCCTGCCTGTGAGCGATCATCGGCATGGGAAGTGCTTTCGTCACGTGCTCCGCAGGAGCGACCAACGCGGCTATTTCTTCGCGCGACAGGGTGGCGATCAAGCTGACGACGTGATGGTCCCGACGAAACCGCAATCCTGCTAGCACCTCATGCGCAATCTGCGGCCGAACCGCGAGCATGATCGTATCGCAACTGTCGAGGACTGCCTGATTATCCCGTGCAACGCGTACATCGCGATAGCGAAGCGCCAGGCCGGCAGCGATTTCTTCATTACGTGGCGACAGGAGAACCGATACGGAATTGTCTGCGGCGGATTTAAGTCCGGTGACAATCGCTGACGTGAGCGCGCCTGTGCCGATGAAGCCGAGTTTCATTTGAAATCCCTAAGCGTTGGTTCTGGATCGTCATCAGCCGACAAAATAGTACCAGCTCGGCAGGACTTTGGGATCAGAGCCCGCGATCGGCATTCTTGCGACGCTCAGAGCCACCGCCGCACGCTTTGCTTGTAGTCGAGATACGTATCGCCGAAACGCCGCTCGAGATAGGCCTCCTCGCGGGCGACGACGCCGTAGCGGATCAGGATTGCAAGCGGCAGCGTGAGGACAAGGATCCAAATATTCTGCGCGGCCACGCCGATGCCGCCATAGATGAGGAACATGCCGAGGTAGATCGGATTGCGCGTCCATCCATGGATGCCGGTCGTCACCAGCACGCGCGTCGGCTCATTCGTCGGCACCGGCGTCGCCGCACGGTAAAAGTTGCGAATGCCCGCTGCGAAAAGCGCAAAACCGATCACGATCAGCGAGCCGCCGATGATCCAGGCCCCGGGAATCGGGAACGGCAAGCGCAGCAGGCGATCCAGCACGAAGCCAATCAGAAACGCAGCGAGAAAGAGCAGGGGCGGTCTCGCGATGACGCCTGCGGTTCCGTTGTCGGTTTGCCCAGCCATTTCCATGTCTGCTCCCGCATATGCCTAGGGGCTATGAAGCCATAGCCCTGGAGTTGACAATCAAGGTGTCATTCTAAAAGTTGACAACAGCGGTGTCAATCGCGGAAATTGGCGGAGATAAAAGGGAACGGAAGCGATGGCGCCGGCACGACACGGGACTGACCGAACGACGGGGGCGGACCCCATCGTTGGCGGCAAGGCCGAGGCGATCGCCGAGCTGATGCTCGAAGTGGCCCAGTGCTTCTTCAGAATACGGGCTCTCGGCCAGAAGACAGGGCTTATCACCAGTTGGGGCGGCGGTGCGTTCGGCTTCATGCGAAGCCTCGCGCTGCTCGGCCCGCTCACCGTGCCGCAGATCGCCCGGATGCGGCCCACCAGCCGTCAGCGCATGCAGCGGCTGGCGGATGAGCTTGCGGCCGAGGGGCTCGTCGAATTCATCGACAATCCGAAGCACCGGCGCTCGAAGCTTGTGCAGCTGACGCGCAAAGGCGACGCGCGCCACAGTGAGCTGAATGCCCAGCTCATGGCGATCGCCTCGACCATGGGCGTGGCTCTCGACGAAGCGGATATCCGCAAGACCGCCGGGATCGTGCGGCAGCTGAGCGATGATGTGAAAGTCCGATCGGAGCGGCTGTCGTAGCGCTGGCGCAAAAGCGGCGCCGCGCCATTGAAGGGGAATTCCCGTCCTGCTTGAGCGCGTCCCCGATCGCGCGCCATTTCAGCTTGGATGCGCTTGGCTGTCGCCCCTTCCGTCCGGCCCCGCCGGCGAACATTTGCCAGCCGGAACCTCTGCGGAGCCGAGGCGTTCGAACCGCAGGAGCTGAGAGCTGCACCTGCAATTTGCAAAGAGTACTGCAATGGCTCAGAAATCAAAGATAACCACAGGCACAAACGACCGGCCGCGCAACGAAACCATAGGCCAATCCGGCGAACCTGATGACAGCAGCACGTCGATTGGAGTCGATGAGACCGCCGCCCGGGTGCGAAGCAAACTGCAAGGCAATCCCGAGCAATTTGGGGCACCCTATGCCGACGCGGCAGGCATTCCCGGGGCCGGCGAGCACATGTGTCACCGCTGCGCCGGGACAGGCATGATCGACGGCCGCACTTGCCCCGAATGCGGCGGAACCGGAAAGGTGACGACGCCGATAGGCGGCGGCTAAGGCGATCAGGGGGAGCGATCTCGCGGCAACCTCGATCACTGAAGAGCCGAGGGGCCGATGGCAATTGCGCGGATCAGATCGCCGGCACCCACTTCCAGAACACGCCCTCCATCCGTTCGGGATAGTGCTTGAACTCGCATTCGAAGCGCCATCCGTAAGTCTTGGCAGCCGCCAGCGCTGCCGGGCTGACCGGGTTCATGCCCGTTCCCGGCGCAAACCAGTCTTCCAGCAAGTCGTCGGGTACGTAGGCGCCGATCCGCAAAGGCAGCTTTTCGAGAACGACATCCATTTCGTCAGGTGCGGACAATGGGGTCTCCCTTCAAGATCTACACACAGACAAATAATCCGAAGCCGATTGGGTTCCAGACCACAGCTGAGAAGGCGGCCGTCAGGGGCGGGCAAGACTGGATTCGAGGTTCGGCATTGCGAGGCTGAAATCGGAGGATCGGCAGAGTTGCAAGTTGGCGCACCCGACAGGATTCGACCTGTGACCTCTGCCTTCGGAGGACGATTTAGCCAGTCTTTTCAATAGCTTGCTTTCATACGATATCGTTCGCTAAGCTACTACGACGACTTACTTTTTGTCGATCCGAAGACCGAAGCCAGTATCCTACCGCAGGCCGGAGTTTCCGTCCGGGTGCTTCCGTGGTGCTTCCGCGGGATCACTTCGACAGAGCCCTGAGGTGTGCGATGGCTAAGCTGAACAAACGAACCGTGGATCAAGCGGGGGCGGAAAAGTCGGACTACTTCCTTTGGGATGATGAGTTACCTGGGTTCGGGCTGCGCGTGTTTTCAACCGGTAAGCGCAGCTATCTCGTTCAGTATCGGGCTAAAGGTCGGACCCGCCGATTCACTATCGGTCCCCATGGGATCTGGGCTCCAGAAGCGGCTCGAAAACAGGCGCGCATATTGATCGGTCGGATCGCGCAAGGCGACAACCCTGCGGAGACGAAACTTCTCGACGCCAAAACGATCACCATCAAAGAACTCTGCACTCGGTATTAGCTGATTGTGAAGTTGGACTTGTGCAAGACAAAGGCGGCCGCCCTAAGAAACCGTCGACCATAGAGATCGACCGTAGCGGTATCAAACGTCACATCCTTCCGCTTCTCGGGAACCGGAGAGTGACCGAGATCACGCCTGCAGACATTGCCAAATTTCTGCGCGACGTTGCCAACGGCAAGACCCGAGCAGATATCAAGACGAAGAAGCGAGGGCGAGCGATC
Source organism: Mesorhizobium sp. f-mel (assembly GCF_053850215.1). Taxonomy (NCBI): domain Bacteria; kingdom Pseudomonadati; phylum Pseudomonadota; class Alphaproteobacteria; order Hyphomicrobiales; family Phyllobacteriaceae; genus Mesorhizobium; species Mesorhizobium sp. f-mel. The sequence continues at coordinate 137,301 of NZ_JBSPTO010000011.1, read as the reverse complement.
GTTCGCGGAGGCATCGGCACAGGGTCGCGCGGCATAGGTCTTCTCGGCGGGATATTCACGTACGCCATGCGGGAAGGGATCATCGAAAAGAATCCGGTTCATGGCTTTCGCAAACCAAAAGATCGCGTTCGAGACCGTCGTCTGACCGAGCGTGAGTATCGTGCGTTGGGCAAGATTCTCGCGGACGCCGCTTTCGACCCGCAGTTTTCAACGGCCACGAAAATGGTTCGGACCCTCGCTATGACAGGATGTCGACGAGGCGAGATCATCAATCTGAGAATGGGCGAGATCGATGTTCAGCGCAGTTGCATCAGGCTTGAGGACTCCAAGGAAGGTGCGTCGACCCGGGCTATCGGCCTGCCCGTGGTCGAGTTGCTCGAGCCACTATTATCCGGCGATGAGGCTGATTTTGTGTTTCCTGGTACGGAGGACGGGAAGCCATTAGTCGGGTTCCCAAAGCTGTGGGAAAAGCTCTTCAAAGACACGCCGCTTGAAAGCGTTACACCCCATGTGCTTCGTCACAGCTTCGCGAGCGTGGCAAACGATCTCGGCTTCACCGAGTCGACGATAGCTGCTTTGGTGGGCCACTCTCGCGGAACGATCACGAGCCGTTATATTCATACTGTAGACACAGCGCTCGTAATGGCAGGCGATACAGTCGCCAGCTACATTCAGGCCTTGCTTGATGGGATTCAGTTCGAGCGCGCAAATTATGCGCTCGACCACAGCATGCGTAAGGATGCTATGCGGAAATTCCTGGCGGCAGCCGTTGGGGATACCGGCACTCAGATATCGTGATAATGCAACTGCGCAACACCTTGTGTGGGATTGGTCGTCAGGTTTGCGTATATGCAGCAGGCGTCTGTTCGTTGCCTGTCCACCTTCGCTATCGGCGAATAGGTTCAAATACAGGGCTGGGATCACCAAATGACCGGAGATCGACCCACACCCCCCATGCCGATCCGGCCAGGCGGCCGAGGTCAACGGCCACAAAATTCACGGGTCGGCCGCCTCCCCCTCCTCGCTCGCTCGACACAAGGCTCAAGAGGCGCACCGGCATACCAGGCCGAGGCGGTTCTACAGCAGGTTCGAATGGCACACCTTTCACGCGCGCAAGCGATCCGTCGGGCGCGACAACCACGAGCGCAGCTAGGTCATTCCGCAACTCGACCCGAAGTACCTGACCCCAGACATCGAACGGTGTCCTCATGGTCGGATCGCGCCAATGGCGCTCTGCCCAGGCTGGATATACCGGACATGTGAGCCGGTAACGGCAGCCCAGACAAATCTTGCCCGGCGTAGCGAGAGTCTCGGGCTTCAACTCGACACCGCGTGGCAAGCGGTCTCGTGCCGCCAGTAATATTGACTCTATTTCGGCGCGCGCGGCGGCGTCAAACACCAACGTGTTCGTCTCGGTCGGAGAAATCGCGACAAGCTCGACCGATCGCTTGTCTCGTTCGGCGACCAGCAGCCCGTAGGCCAGCAGTTGGACGCGGTGATCGCCCCCGACTTCCAGTCGAAGTCCACCGGTCTTGAAGTCGGTGACGACGGTCTTCACGCCGCCATTGTCGACGCGGTCGGCTCGACCGGCGAGGTCGTGACGCGGATCGTCGAGCAGAATCTCACGACCGAACATCGCGGGCGCGCGTGCTGTGCCACCATCCCCATGGCCACCCGCGTCGCTCCGGCTTAACCTCGCGAATCGCACCCATCCAGCAAGTGCGGAAGGCTGGACTATATTCGATGGTGGGAGACCGTGCCGTATCGCCCAGCGAGGCAGTGGAGCGTCGAGTGCCTGAAGCGCGTGCATGACGTGATCGATGAGCGCGGTTCGGACGTCGCCGTCTGCAGCGACGCCCTGCTCGATAATGTCGTGTACCGCGCGGCCGAACAGCGTGCGTAGATCCGGCGGCAAGAACCGTTCGGCAGAGGGCTCGGTCTCCTTTACGTATCGCAAAGCGCATCGCGCGACCAACGCGAGGCGCGAGGGTTGGAACGGCCGCGTGCGTGCGAGCACCATGCGTGTCAGCGACGCGCGAGTTCGACCGTCGAGACGAGACGCCGAGCAAGATCGAAGGTCGTAGCCGGGATCAACCGACCGTTCGCGTCACCAAAGGCTGAGAGAGCTGGGCGATCGACCAACAGCCGTTCCCAATCCCAGAAGGGGTGTATCACGACCAACCATCGATCAGGCGCGACGCGAATCACCTCCAAGTCGGCAATGGTCCGGCGCTCGGCGCCGCCGAGCAGTTCAGACACGTCGCGCGCATACCGGCCGGCAAGCTCCGGCCAGTCGACAAGTCCAGGCGTATTGAAGCGTCCATCGAGCCCGACCGCGAAGCCGGGCACATCGAACAATCCAAGCACATCAAGGCCGAGCCGCCAGTCGAGAAGGCCGTGGTAAGCTTGATTCCCGTAGCGTGACAGGCAACGATAGCATGACTGGTCGCAAGATCCCGCATGATCGTGGCGGCGTAGGCCCGCTAGCGGTCCGCCCCCAGTGCCGGCGAGGATCTCACGCACCAGATGCAAGACAAGCGGTGCCGCCGGTTCGCTCACGAGCCGGGCGCACAGCCCCGAGCCGTTCATAAGCATGTCGCACATGTGAAGTACCGGCCGAGTGCGTCCATCGGGCGTTGCGACGACGCGTGGTTCGAGTACCTCGAACTCCTCGGGCGCGACATCGAGGCGGACCGCGGCGGCGTAGACCAGCATGAATGTCGCTGACAACGCGCCGGCACGAAATCCGATGGTGGTCGGCGAGATGCTGCCAGGACCTGGGATGCCTCCTAGCAACGCGAGCGCAGGATGCACGTCAGCGGGAGCCAGCACCAGCGCGTCGGTCACTCGCGGCGCGGCGAGGTAGAAGTCCTGGATCGGGGTCTGGCCAGCCATGGCGGCGAAGCGTGTTTTGGTCGGTAGGTGGTTGGGATCGACCAAGACCGATTGGACATAGGTCCTCGCGCGGTGACGCGCACCCCCCGAGGGACGGCGCAGTTCCGTGACCGGGAGGTCGAGTTCGAGTGGCATGGCATTGAACCCGAGCCATTGTGTGCCGTTCCATTCGCCGCGATTTAGGCGATAGACGCGTGCTTGGGCATCGAACTGGATTTCAAGATTACTTGCGGGGACTGCGGTCATGGCGAACGGACGGGCCTCGGCCATCGAGGTTTTGTTGGCCCGGGTCGAGGTTGTGTCCGTGTCGCGCTGACTGCGCGGAGCGAACTCAGTGGTGAATCCGGCCGGAACGTAGGCCGGGCGTGCGGTGTCTGTCGGCACGATCGCGAGACATGCGGTGCATTCGATTGCCGGATCGGTCGAAGTGCCGAGGTTCGTCCAGGCCGTGCAAACTGGACATTGGACAAGGCGAAGAGGAGCGGAGAGAGCGGCGCCGGAGGGGCGCATTCGAGCGATCCCGTTTCGGACATGACCCGCCAGCAGGTCGCCGGTGAACCCGATCGCGCGATGGACGCGCTTGTCCTCGACCAACTCGTGGCCAGGCGCGAACTCCTGGATTGCGACCTCAAGGTCACGGTCGATTGTCCGCGCGACGACCTGCTGCTCGTCACGCAAGTAGATGAGCCTCGTATGGAGGTTACGGATGCGGGTCGGCATGCCGAACATCGGGAACAGCCCGACCTCAGCGAGTGCTTCAGCGAGCCCGCGCGCGGCGAGTTCGTCGCCGGCGGCATGGTCCAGACCGACTAGGATCGTCTCGCGGTCGATGCCGTTAAGGAGATCGGCGATTTCCAGGCTAGAATCGACCGCGCACCAGTTTGCATAGGCTTCGGCGGCTGGTCGGGTGCGATCGAGAGCTTCGGCGATACGCGCCCGCCAATCCCCATTCAGATAATCCGACACCGGCATAAATTCGCCGTGCGAGTCCGGACGCGACCGATCGGCCGGCCAGGGTGTGCCGACGGGAACGCGGTCGCGCAGGTCGCGGAACGCTTCGAGCAGCCAAGTTTTGCGGACCATGCGCTGCGCTATGAGCACCAATCCCTTGGTTAGGAAGGGCGGCGGTGGCGGATCACCGGTGATCTGGCGAGGATTACGATAGTAGTGAAGATCGTGACTACGGCTGCGACAGACGGTGAGCACCGTCGAGAACGCCTGCCCGCGGCGTCCAGCGCGGCCGACGCGCTGCTGATAATTGAAGCGTTGCGGGGGCATGTTAGCTTGGAAAACGGCGCGCAGGTCGCCGATGTCGACGCCTACTTCCATTGTGGTGGTGACCGAGAGGAGGTCAACGATCCGGGCGGCGCGTTCAAGTGATGGTCTGGTCGGCGCGCTCATGACCTCGCCGGCGGGCAGAATGTCGTCGGTGTCACGCACCAGTATGCCCTTGAACCGCCGCAGGCGGGCCGACGGGTCAGCGGTCATTCCGGTCAGTTCCTCGGACCGCAGGCGGATCCCGCCGACGCCGCCTTCGACCCTCTTAGCGAGATAGTTGCGCGAACGAAGTTCGGCGGCGGTGCCAGAGGCTTCAGCTGGCAAGCTTCGCCGACAGCGCGTGCAACGCTCGGCGCCGCGGTGGAGATGCACGCGGCCGCAGTTGTCACAGCGCCAATAGGGATGGCCTGCCCCGATCGGGTGGACTCGCAGGGCGATCGCCTGAATCATGCCGTCGCGGTGGCCCTGGTTACGCATCGTTTCCAGAAACGCGTTCACCCGGGTCGGCGCGTCGTCCCCGAACGCGGCATCGGCGAAGCGGCGCAGCCGTGCGTTGTCCGGCAGGTCACCCCAGCCCCCCCAGGGTCTGGCGGTATTGGCACCCCATTCAGTCGGCTCGTAGCGGTAATTGTCGGCGACGACGCGCAGCATGGCGTCGTCCGGCGCGACAGCTTCGCGCGTGCGGCCGGTAAGCGCCAGGCATGGATAGCCCAGCCCTGCTTCCTCAAGCGCGAAATAGCTGCGATTGAACACGGTCTGGTTGACAAGTTTGCGCAGGTCGGAGACGACATGGACACGCGCGGCCTGAAGCTCCGCGGCAAAGGCGTGATCTGTATTCCAGCAAACCTGGCCGCCATCCTCGATCTCGAACAATTGCTCCCAGGCGAAGGACGCGCCGGCGGCGTCGATCGGAGCGACCCCGGCAGGGTCGGTCGGGTGGACGCCAAGCGTGACCAGTCGAGCAAGTGCCGGCTTGACCACGAGTTCGCTTGTTTCGACGAGATCGATGATGTCGACCATCGCGACCGAATCGTCGTTGCCGGCGGCGAGCAGGGCGCGCACGATTGGTCGCCGGGCTAGAAGCCCATCGGCTTCGGCCTGATCGAGGTCTGCGCGGATATGTCGATCGATGTCGGCGAGCTCGGCCGTGAGGGCTGCGCGGGTCGGACGTTCGCGCGCGAAGCGTGCGATCTCATCGACGAGCACCTCACGTCGGACATCCTCATGATGCCGCCGCTCGATGTCGAGCGCGGCACCAGCGGCATCCTGCCGCGAGTCGGCGAAGCTGACCAGGCGGCTGCCGCTGTCGTCCTCCTTAAGCGAGGCGAGCAATTCACTGGCGAGCAACTGCGTAGTCTTGGCGAAACCGACACGGAAGTTTCGAAGTGGAGAGGTACGCATGGTCACAGGCCGCGTGTGATAGCTTTCCTCACAGGCCGGGCATTGACACGGCACCGCAGTGCCCACGTGCGCACTATCACGGTTCCAACGGTCCGTGCCAGCACCAAACACATAGAGATAGCCTGCGACCCCTGTCGCCGACGCACCGGGCGCGAGTCGGCGTACTGAACCGGTGAACGGGTCGAGGTCGGCCGCGACCCAATCTCCGTGCGCCGCGGCGGAGCCAGGACGTTCGTTCGAGATCGGTGCGAACCGATCAACCCAGGGCAGGAACACGGCGAAATCGTCGTGGGACAGCGCTTCGAACTGCTGCGCTTTAGCGCGTTCCGGCAATGCTTCAGGATCCGGATCGTGGGGCAGCAACTCGATCGCACCTGTTCCATCGGGCGACCGGCCGCGGACACCGCCGAATAGCAGTACGCCGCACCCTTCGCAGTAAAGTAGTTCTAGGTAACGCGGCCGGCGGCCGTCGACCTGGCGCGTTCCTAAACGTAGGCCACGCTCAACGGTAATGTCCTCGAACAATGCGGTGCGGCGCGCTTCGACGCTATCCTCCGTTGCGAGGATCGGTGCAGCGAACAGGCCTTCCAATGCGCGGAGGAACAGGTGGAGCCGAAAACTCGGCGCGGAGCCTGGGAAACCTTGCCCGAACCACTCGTTCCAATGTTCCGATATCGCCCTTAGCCGGACGAGCGCGTGAACGGCGCGCACGCTATCAGGCATATTGCCGAACAGTGCTGCGGCAATGTCGGCGAGACCTGTTGCGCGCGTCACTTCGCCATCGAGGCAACCATGCTCGATTATTTCTCCAGCGCGCACGACGGCCGCGACGATCGGCGTGTCGCCTGGCGGGATGCAGAGCGCGCTGCACAGCGTCAACCACGCCGGCCCTACGGCAGGCGGTTGAGACGCATCGACCCCGTTCAGCGCGGCGTCGATTGACCGCGCGACGCGGCCCGCATCGAGCGGTCCATCGCCGAGAGGTTCAAGCGGCTCGGTCTCACCAGGGACGATCGCCTCGGCCCAGTCTTCTCGATGGCCCGCTACACCTAACCCGCCGGTCCCGAACATGTCCCACAGATAGGAAATGCTTGTCTCGCGTAGCGCGCCTTCAGTCGGCAGCGATGCGCTCGACGCAAGAACACGCAGCTTGTGCCGGTGGCGAGGGTCGTCGAGGCCGAGACGCCGGGTCAAGGCCTTTAAGAGGAACGCGACCTCCGTGCCGGCTGTGCCGCGCTGCAGATGAAGCTCGTCGAGGACAAGGTAGAAATAGGCGTTGTCGTCGCTGGTCAGCCAAGCACGGGTGTCGCGCCAGATCGGCTCGTCGAGTTCGCGGGCAAGCATCGTCGATAACATGCTAGTGTTGGTGATGAGCAGGTCGGGGGCATGGCGTTGCATGTCCCACCGAGACATCATCTCGGCGCCGGCAGGGCGTGGAAAGTTGAACGGTAGGAGTTCGTCGACGTCTTCGCCCGCTTCGCGCTGTCGCGCCACTTCGGCATGCGCGGCAGCCCAGGTCTCCTCGGCCTCGCGGCTGGATAAATAGAGTTCGTGGACCTTGCGTTCGACACGGGACCGTTCGCGCCGGCCGGTCACGCGAGGGTGACGAAGCCAGCCAGTGACGGGGGTCGCGCTGGTGTAGCGTCCGAAGAAGATGCGGTTACCGCCTAGCACGGAGTCCATGGCTGCGTGCACTGAATCACTGTCGAGGGCGCGGCGTAGTCGAACCATCTGGTCCTCGACTAGAGCGTTCATCGGATAGAGAATCAGCGCTCGAACCGCCTTTGGACGGCCGGACGCCTCGGCATCCCGCGCGAAGGTGACCAGGTCACTTGGAGCACCGGTCGCGCGAAGAGTCGCCCAGTCGGGTGCGCCGCCGGCACTCCACCACGGTTGCCAGCCTGCTAACTGCGGGCTGGCAGGCCAATGGCGAGCTTCATTGACGATCGCCGCAATGATCGGAAGCAAGAACGCTTCGGTCTTCCCCGAGCCGGTGCCCGACGTCACGATGCCAGGTGTGCCTGAAACGATACCGCGCCGGAGCATACGCAATTGGTGAGTAAAGAGCTCGAAGCGCCCAACGGTCCTGCCGGTTTCTGAATCCACCGTGGTCGGCAGCAGACCAGCCATCGCGACCCGCACGAACGCGTCGCGTGCCCCGTCATCGAGATCGGGCATCCAGCTCGCGCCGGCCGAACCGGTCAGCTGGTCGATCCGCACGCCGCTGCGGCGATAGCGCGGTTGCGGCTCGACAAGCGGATCGGTGCACAACGCGTCTGTATCTTCGAGCAGCCGCCGCCGCGCGACCTGCACGGGCTCAGCGCCGATACGGAACGCGGTCTCAAGATATGTCAGATAAAGATCACGGATCCGCTCGAAGCGGCTCAACGGGTCGCTCAACATCCGTGCCCCTTGTCGAACAATGCCGCGAGGCGGCGATGATGGTAAGCTGCGTCGAACCCCTCGGGCCACGCTCCCCCCAGCGCGGCCACACCAGCCGGATCGAACTCTCCGCGGCCGAGAGACAAGGCCGCGAAGGTCTCGGTGATACCTAGGGAAGCTGGTAGGATCTCGGCTGTGATGGCGAGATAGCGGGCCAGGACAGCGGTGCGGTCAGCCGACGGCAGCAAGGTACGCCAGCGCTCAGTCTCGTCGGCCGGAGCGGCCGAAGCGGCGAGGTCGTCGAACAATGCCGATGTGATTCGCGTCGTCTTCGGCGCTTCGGCTACTCTTTCGTCGTCGGTGTACAGCATGCGATCGGCATCGAGCAGCGGAATGCGTGCGGCGAGACCATGCGGGATCGCGAACGCAGTCGGTCCGCGCGCCAGCGTGGCGATGATCAGCAATCGCCCGTCGAGACGCGCGACCGCATCGTGCCCGGCGGAGTCTCGCCAGGCCATAAGGCGACCACCATGCAAATCGATCACATCGAGCAGATCGCCGAATGCGCCTTCGAGGGGCGCGCGATTCGCGCCGTGGAGGACGAGAGCGACCGGCTCTTCGCGCTCGGCAGCGTGGGTCAGGGCCGCGCCGAGCGGCATCGCCTGTCCGGCCATGGTGACGGGGAGCGCGAGGAGATCGCCCATGGCGAAGACGGTAGGTGACATCGCCACGTTGAGCACGGTCGGACCCACCAATGTCTTGGCGACGCTGCCGCCGAGCGCCGCAGCGGTGCTGCCGTCCAGCATGAGCGTTCGGCGCCCGAGCAGCAGCCCGGCGGCGACCACCGCGAGCAGACCGTCGACACGGTCGTATGCAGCTCGGGCCATGACGGCCGCGCGCAGGGCTTTGGTGCTGGTCAGCGGCGTAACGGCCGCCTCAGACGCGTCGGGAGACTTGGCCCCAACCCCACGCACGGCGCGCGGCACCGTCGAGTCAGTGTGGAACAGCATCCGAGCGACGAGACTGTCGGCAAGGCCTGGAATACCGCCTGCGATTTGGCGATCGACGGCGCTTCTGAGTTCGGCCTCAAGGGTCGCAATCGCTTCTTCAAGCAGATTGCGCTCTTGGCCGAGGGTCGCGAGGCGGGCTTCCTCGGCGGCGAGTATTGCGGATGACCCAGCTTCGAGTTCGCGTCGCCGAATCTCGAACTCGGCGTCGAGTTCTGCCCGGCGCTCGGCAATCCCCACGACGACACGCGCCTCTATGTCAGCGGCGACGACGGGGTGAAGCGCGATAGTTTCAGCAAGACCTTGCGCCGTGTGTGCCGCGAGGGTGTCGGTTGCGAGCAACGCGACCAGCGCTTCGTCACGAGCGGAATCTTGGTCGGCGGTGTCTTGGTCGACGACGCGAGCGAGCAGGGTAGCATGGGCCTCGACCACGGCCTGCGTCGTTCCGAGCGCTGCAAACGCGTCTTTATCCCAACGCTTCAGGCGCCGCGCGGCACCCGCCACCAACTGTTCATCGGATTGGATGACGAACGTCCCCGCTGGATCTGCGGAGTGACTCGTGGGATCAAGCAATCGACGATCGATCCCGCCCAGCTGAATGTCGAAAAAGCCGCTCGGATCAATTTGCAGCAGGCGAGACCAACCGGTTCCAAAACCGTATTCATGGCCGCGCGGGTTTCGGATAGCGTTGAAAGGCGCGAGCCACAACGCGTCTTGAGTAGGGAGACCTACAAGCGCGAGGCCGGCGGGAGACGGCGAGAGCGGGAAACAGTCGGAGGCAAGCGCGCGGCGAAGGGCGACGATATCATCGGCGCCTGGCACGACGACGGCTTCCCACGGGCGGGTCACCCTGGGTCCGGGCCGAACCCAATAGTGATCTGCGCCGGACCCGCGTATTTCAACCTCGACGATCCACGCTTGCCCGACCTCGAACCGATGGCCCTTAGGACGCGGCCAGTAGATCAGCCCTTCGCCCGGAAAAGCCTCGCGCGCGTCCACAACCGGCACCCAGCCATCGTCCCACTGCGCGACCGGCGCAAGCCGTACGAACTCAGGCGAAAATCCACGGTTGCCTTTGTTAACGTGCTCTACGCACGCGAGTACTCGATCGTGGCCGGCCATGCTACTCCCTCTCATATTGCCAGCCTGCGGATCGCCGCCTGTCCGTCAAGGACAAAGCGTGATGGCCGAGCGCGATCGCCACGGCCGTATGGCGCGGTTCGCGAGTGAGTGCGCGCACCAGATCGGTCGGACCGGCAGATCGCGACGGGATGACCTGACACCAACCCTCTAGCTGGTCGACCAGCACGCGTGTACCGCCGGCGGCATAGACAAGCTGCCCGTCGAAGCCTCGCGTCACTATCCCGCCACCAAGGACTAATGCGGTCCAGGCGACCGACGGCGGCAGGGCAAGATATGGGCGTGAGAGGGAGATGCTACCATCGGAGGTAATTGTTCCGACTTTGCCGTCGCACGCAATTCCCCAGGCGAGAAGAGCCCAGCGGCGGCTCTCTGTGACAAAACTGCGCTCTGGGGTAGTCAGCACGAACAGGTCACGCCTTCGGTCGAAGCTGCGCAGTTCAAGCGCAACAAGATCGTCACCGCGATCGTCGCCGAATGTACCGTTGGCCCGCGCCCACCAGCGCGAACGGAAACCCGTCGGCGGGTCAGCAACGGGGAGCGGCAGATAGCCAAGGGGCGCGATCGGGCGGGGCGGCTCGGCTCGACACACGGCAATGCCGACCGAGGCAAGGATTTGCTCGGCGATCGCGGCATCGGGCGCGATGAACTCCGTGGCGCCAACGGAGCCTGCATGGTTTCCGATATGCACAGTGACCGGGACGCCTAGTTGCGCTGCTTTATCGGCGAGGCGGAGGCGCTGTAGTTCACCGAGAGTGCCAATGATGCGTGCCCGACAACCGTTAGGTCGGGCGACGAGCCATCCCTCTGGCGCGATCGCAGCGAACGCGAGACCGCGCCAGTGGCGCGGCGAAACGAGGCGCACCAAGTGGTTCTCGACCAAGGTGGCTAGGATCGCCCACCCTTCGGACGGCGATCCACCCTGCCAGTCGAGGATGAGTTCGAGCGCGCGCCGCGCAGGTAATACCTGGCGGCGCGATAGGATCGCCGCGAGCATCTCGACAAGATCCGACGATAGGTCGGCAGCGGGAATCTGACGCGAGGGCGCAACGGGGTCTGATCCGACGCGCAGGCAGGGAGGTGCGGCAAGTGTCGGCACCTGGACAGCTGGTGACGGTTGGGCGAGCGCGACAAGATTGCCCGAATCGCCGTCGACGAGCCAATGTTCAGGTCGCGACAGCGGCACCGTTCGCTCGGCGGTGCACCGCCCCACGACCTCGATCGTCCTCGAAGCTACCAGTCCTTCGGTCCCGTGCGCGTCGATTCGGAGCTGCGCGATATCTTGTGTCACGATACTGGCAGGTAAGGCGAAGGTAGCCTCTCCTCGGTCGACCATTGCCCCGTCGCTCAGCGAAGTTCCGTCCGGGCCGATAGCGTGGAAGGTACAGCTGTCAGCAAGATCGACGCGGGCGAACGGCAGCAGCGGACGACGCAAGTAAACGCCGCCGGGCTGCATGACGGAACCGGATAGGTCGATTCGGGCGCTCGGCATGCGCGCATCGAACAGCCGCGTGCCCGCAAGACCAGCGAGCAGAGCCTGCGTCGCGTACGTGACAGGTAAGGGGCCGAACAACTTCCACGCGTGGCTGCCTGGCAATGATGCGAGGTATAGCGGGTGTCCGGCGCGTGTGCGCAGTGCCTCGCCCAACCGCGGCGCGATGTCGTGCCGCGCGAGCAACCAAGTGTCGTCGTCGGTCGCGAGCCGCTCGGCCAAGGTCCAGCGGTCGAGATCTTGGCGCGTGAACGCGAGCAAGCCGGTGCGAAGTCCAAGTCGCAGGCGTCGCGCCTGGAGCTTTGCAGTGGGTCCATTGACCACCACGTCGCGTTGCAGAGCCTCGACGATCCGACCTGCCCGATTGTCGGCGCGGGCCAAAGCGCACATGCCTGGCACAAACGACGGATCGTCGAGCCGTATCCAGTCATCGAGCGTGGGGATGGTGCCCGTCGCCAGCACCGTCAGCCGGGCGTCGTGCGGGTCTGATGGGTCGAGTTCGAGATCGAGCATGCCATCTGTGTACACATCGCCCCTCGCCCATGAGATCTCCTGGAGCGCTTGCCAGAACGGTGTGCGGGCAGCGTCGAGTGGATCACGCTGATAGCGGTCGCGGAACTCTCGGAACTCGGCCTGGAAATGATCAGAGAAACCCGCGAGTTCGGCACGTAGCGCGTCAAGCAAGTCAGCCACCGGCGCGCGGTCGTCAAGGCCGGTACGCGCGATTAGACTCGCGAGCCGTTGTTGGTCGAGGTATCTTGGAAAGGCGAGACGTTTTGCGATGCCAATGATCGCCTCGTTGCCTGGGGAGGGCAGGACGAGGCGAGCGACGTCGACGGCACTGGTCGATGTCGACCAGAGGGCAGCCTTGCGCCACAGATCGGGGAGTTCGTGGCCGATTAAGGCGCCAGCCCCGATGCCCGTCAGCTCGGCAAGCCGCTCGCGATAGCGACCGAGGTCCGCAGTGCGCTCATCGGCGCTGGCGACGATGAGGCTCAGGTAGAGTTCTGCGAAGAAGGGCAAGTGAGTGCTGGTCGGTGACCATCCGCCGGTGAGCCGGGCCGGACTAAATAATGCACGCGCGGACAGATGAAATCCCCGGAACACGGACAGGAACGCAGCGCGCACGGCCTCGCCCTGGGACACGTTCGCCCCGGCGATCTGCGCCATCCACGATTGAGTCGTGTCGATCCGTCGTATGATGGTGCCTGCGGGCCGACGGCGGAACACCGCACAGACGAGCGCGTCGTTCCATTCGACCTTGGACCAGCTGCGCCAATTGGCACCAGGGTCAGTATTAATCTGAACCACACGACATCCCCAAGCTCATGCGAGCGGTCCCACCATGGTACCTCGACCGTTCCCGCCGAATGGTTATTCTGGCCGAACTTGGAGCCGATGGACAGAGGATCGCACGCGAATGTCACCAGATCGAAATGAAACTGAGGGGACAAAAGTCGACCCGGTTCGCACCAGGATGATGCGTGCGGTACGGCACGCGGACACGCAGGCGGAAATGGCGGTTAGGCGTGCGTTGTTCGCCGCGGGATATCGCTACCGCGTCAACGTTCGCCGGCTACCCGGCACGCCCGACGTCGTATTGCCAGGTCGGCGCCTCGCGATCTTCGTTCATGGATGCTTCTGGCATCGCCACGTGGGCTGCCGATTCGCGACCGCGCCGCGCGCACGCGCCCAGTTCTGGCAGGACAAGTTCGCGCGCAACGTCGCTCGGGACGCGGCAAAGCGATGTCAACTCGAAGCCGCAGGCTGGCGCGTCGTGGAGATCTGGGAATGCGAGGTAAAGGATGGATCCTTTGAGGGGCCGATTCTAGAACTCGTGGGATCGGTAGCGCCGGTAAACCGCCGACGGCCCTGATGCGCGGTTGTCTGACGCGGTGTCATGTTTATATTCGTGCGCATGGGGACAATCGGGAGGGGATGATCGTGTCGGACTTGTTTACCGCGCTTGCCGATCCGGAGGACGTCGCCGAGCGGGTCGAGGCGGTGCGGCGTGAGGCGCGCTACATCGTGACAGACTTCTCGGTGGAGCTGGTGCTATCGAAGTTTCGGGACACGGCCGAGGGCGAAGGCGACATCTTCGTACCGGACTATCAGCGCAGTCTCGCCTGGAGTGACGAGCAGAGCGCTTATTTCATCGAGAGTCTGTTGCTGCGCGTGCCGGTGCCGCCCATCTTTCTGCACGATGTAGACGGACGTCTGGAGATCGTTGATGGCTCGCAGCGCATCCGCTCGCTGGTGCGCTTCGCCAAGAACGCGTTCGGTTTAGAAGGCCTTGAGAAACTCGACATGCTCAATGGCTTCCACTTCGGGGAGCTGCCGCCGTCGGTGCAGCGGCGGTTCAACATCACGCCCATTCGCTCGTTCGTGCTCGACCAAGGGACCGACGAGAGCACGCGTATCGAGCTTTTTCGGCGGTTGAACACTTCGGGCAAGCGCCTTGAGGACGCGGAGATTCGCAAGGGTGTTTATCGTGGTCCGTTCCTCGACTTGGTTATCGAATGCGCGGCGTCGCCGGAGTTCAAAGCGCTTACCCCGCACATGGCCAAGGGCGTCGATGCTCAGAGCGAGCGGCAGGAGTTGGTGACGCGCTTCTTTGTGTATTCGGACCGGCGGATGGAGTTTCGGCACGACGTGCGGAGATTTCTCGACGAAGCGATGAATGATCTGAATCGCTCGGTCGACGACGCCCAGCTGGCGCGGATGCGCGCCGAGTTCATGCGCACAATGTCGTTCATACGCGGCAATTTCTTAGGTGCTTTCTACCGGCCCGACGGCGGCAAGCGCGTGCCACGTGTGCGGTTCGAGGCGGTGGCGGTCGGCAGCAACTTGGCACTCAGAGAACAGCCGATGTTGGTTGACCCACCTGCCGGATGGCTTCGGTCGCGCCAGTTCGAGCAGCTGGTGCGCACTGACGCCAGCAACAGCGCGCCGAAACTTCTCGGGCGGATCGAGTTCGTGCGCGATTCGCTGCTCGGCCGCTGAATGGACCTCCGCGCGCGCTTCACGCAGCGATCGGACGAGGTCGCGAGCTACCTATCAGCGTTGGGGGAACTTGAGCGATCAAGCGCGACCGCTGGGCGAGAACTATTCGCGACCGGTAGTCGCAGCATCGAGGGCAGCGGCCTTCATCATGATGTACAATGCGGTCGAGGATGCGGTGCGGCACGCCTTCGCTGCGATCCGATGCGACATCGAGGCGAGCCACTGCAGCTACGTCGTACTCGCGGCGTTCTGGCAGGAGGAAATAGTGCGCGCGCATTTCGAGCGCAAGTTGGCGCAGGGGTCGTCGCACGACACGGTTCTGCGTGAATTTGCCCGGTTTGTGCCGGGCACCGTCAGCTGGAAGGATCGCGCCGCACGCTTGCCGTTCGTCGGGAATGTCGACAACCGACGCATCTTGAAAGCGGTCGAGCGTATGGAGCTTCAGTGGCGACCTCCACTTGGTACCTTAGGTGGTGACGATCTGAGTGTGATCCGGCAGCAGCGTAATGCGCTGGCGCACGGGTTCGACAGTTTTGAGGCGGTCGGCACGCAGTTCGACACGGTCGATTTGGGTGCGAAGCTCGGCCGGACCCGGACATTCGTAGATTCTTTGCTCGAAGCGCTCCAGAGGTACCGCGAGACGCGCGGATTCGAGCGTCAGGCGCCGGGCAACTCGTCAAGTTCGCAGTGACGGGCGAGCGCATTGGCGAAGGCCAGATTCTTCTTGAGATTGCTGCGCATGTAGCGGCGAAGAAAGCCTTCAGCCGCTCGACGAGAGAGGGGTGTCTCGCCGGTTAAGCCGAAGGCCGCGATCGGTGTGCGGCGTTCGTCCGACGGCCCCTCGCCGGTCGCCCTAGCGTAAAGTGTGGGCTCGTTCGGACCACCACGGGCAGCGACGTGACGGGTCCGCTCGGTGAACATCTCTATTCCCGGTATGGCTGGGGAGTCGAGTGTCAGCCGCTCGGCGATCCAACGTGTGACCGGGACACTGACGGCGTTGCCAACCAGGCGCCAACGCTCGCGATCGTGACGTTTTGGATCGCGGGCGGGTTCGGTCCAGCCGGGTGTGAAGCCATGAAGGCGTTCGGCGTCTTCAATTCCGGGCACGGTGATATGACCTGCGTCGACTTTCCAGATCGCTGGCGGCGATGGGATGTGGAGGCCAGATCCCCCCTTCAATGGCGGGATAGCGTCGGGAGTCCAACCGACACCGCGATTACCTTCAGTCCAGTAGAACCCGATGTCCGTTGGGTTGAGCATCGGCGAGCTCTCGCGGTCAAGACCGTCGAACAGCACTGCTGCGGGATCGCCCTCAAGCATGCCGCAGATAAACACGCGGCGCCGACGATGCGGCAGGCCGAATTCACGAGAATCCAGGACCCGGTATGCCCAGCGATAGCCACGTTCCGCAAGCTGTTCGGTCACGTGCCGGATGGCTTCGCCGCCCTTTAACGATAGTGCGAAGGCGACGTTTTCAAGCAGAATTACGCGCGGCTTGCGCGCCGCGCCGTCTAGCAGACGAAAGACGTGCGACACAAGGCTGGATTGATGACCGGCGATGCCCGCCATGCGCCCGGCCTGGCTAAGATCTTGGCATGGCCACCCGCCGACGAGATAAGTGCAGTCGGGAAGTGCGCGTAGGTCGGCGACATCACCTGCCATCGCCGCGTCTGGAAAGCGGGTGGCGAGCACTGCGCGGGCGACAGGATCCTTGTCGCAAACGAGGGACGTGATGATGCCGGCATGCGCGAGCCCAAGCTCGAATCCACCGATTCCACTGAAGAGACTGACTGCTGTATCCGCGCCCATGTCACCTTTCGCCCCTTGGGCACGTTACCATGGTCGTGAGTGATACTCGAGAGAAAAATGCATTGCCAATCCGACGCGCCCAAGCGAGTCGAAGACGGTGGGTTTGAATGGACTTCAGGCCTTGCAGCAGTTGCCTACCGCCCGCGTGCGCCGATAACATTGATGAACCGCGCCGAATGGGACAACAAGAATGCATCGCTATTTCGAGGGACAGCGAACTGACCGAGGTCGATTGATCGACCCACGAGGCAGCGAGGGTACAAGCAGTCGATCGGGCAGCGTTCGATGAGACTAAATGTACTCGACGACGCAGGCAGACCTCTCGATGCTCATCTCGATTTCGACGGCGGCGATATCGTCTATCACAGTCGGAGCGGCACGCGGGGCGTACCGGGTGCACGTAATCTGGACTACGGACCGGCACTCAGACTGTTGCTGTCACGGATCCTGGACAAAGGGTACAGTCTGCACGGGGTGTGGCTCGACAGTGACGAGGTCCTGCACTTGCCCCTCCACGAGAGTGATCCTCGCCGGTTCCGATCTCGCGGCATCACCGGAAGAGCAGTTCCGCATATTGTCACGGGCGATGCAGGTCTTCGGACGAACCGAAGGCGCTGTCCACCGCGATGACCTGCGCTCCAGGGAGCATGTTTCGCGGATGGAAGTAGATGTTGTCCTCCATCTGCTGTTCGCCATCCGGGTCGATGTACGGCTCATAAACAGAGACTGCCACCCCAGACATGACGGCAACGGCTTTGCAATATCCAGTGGTGCACTCCAGGAAGCATGCGAACTTGCCTTCGGCGTACATAGGGTCCGTGCCCACCTCGCTTTTCCACTGCTCGAAAGTACAGTCTTTGATAAGCCTAAGTTTGCCAGTACCGCACTTAGAGCAGGGGAACGCGACGAAACCGTTCTTGCCGTACTTTTCGCGCCAGATCCCCTTATCCATGTCACTTCCTCTCGCCACCAGGCTATTCAGCGCCTTGCAATCGTCAATTCAAGTCTCGATTTGCAGAACAAGCGGCGTTATAAGCTGCCCCGCAGAGATTGCCCTGAATCCTTTCTGATTGAAAATATTGAGTATTGAGCGCGCGGTAGTGGAAGCATGTTTAACCTGATCGTCCGCAACACGGACTGGAAAACCGGTCGCGCCAACATGATTGAAGGACGCGCTCTTGCCTACACTTCGGGCGGTCTCAAACAGCAGTTCCAGCCGGAGGGCAATCTAGCACTTGACGATCTCGCGAAGCTGCCATGCCTTTTCATGCAGGAGGGTATCCATGACGAAGAAGCCTACGTCGGTCGCATCACACGCCACCAGATAACGCCGAAAGGTGTGACTTTCGACTTCAGTTTAGACCGTCACATCGGCCCCTTGCCAAACTTCGCTCTTTACGAACTCCGGTCTGCGCTAGGCATCGACGACGACTTTGAGTTCCATCACACTCACTGGGCCGTCAAGGACGAGGATTTGCTTCACGTGATCCTGCGAATGTATGCCTCACGTCGCTCGCGGCCAAACGTTTTTGCCTTGACTGACTTCGCGAACGTCAATCACCGCTTGGTATCGGCTATGATGCCGTTTGCCAAGGATTTTTCCGATGTTTATGACACGATACGGGAAGCCGCGAAAACGTTTCGGATGAACTGCCAGCGGGCCGACGAGATATTTGAAAATCGATCAGTCATGCAGGATATCGTCAACTTGATTGATAGCTCACGGGTGGTCGTTTGCGACCTTTCAGGCCGGAACCCCAATGTCTTCTACGAGACCGGCATTGCCCATGCACTCGGCAAGGAGGTGATCCTGATCACGCAGAGACTTGACGACATCCCTTTCGACCTCAGGCACATTCGGAACATCGTCTACGACAATAATGCCGAAGGTCGGAAGGAACTGGCGAAGAAGTTGACCGCCACAATGGAAACTGTCCTGAGCCGATAGTTCACGAGTTAACGTCGAGCTCAGTGGGACAGGGCGCCAGAATGTTTGCCACACGCTCCAACAGGTGGCATTTGATCATTACGCACAAGGTGGGAGCAGAGCACGGTGGCGATCAGTGAAGATGAAGCGCGCAGTCTGATTGCCACAATTCTGAAGGCGCTGGCCAAAGACGCTGCGCCAGGGGATCGTCGCGCGATTGATGATCTCATCGCACAATGGCACGCCGAAATTGAGGCGGGTCGGCCGGTAGACCGCAAGCTGAAGGTCCGGACCAGTCCGGGGCTGGACGTAGTTGCCGATGTGCCGCGATCTCGAACAACCGCGACCGGCGAGTTCGTAGGCAAGAAGGATTACGGTCAGATCGAGCAACTTGATCTGCTTCTCGAGGCGCTTGGCTTAGCCTTCATCGCGCCGCAGATGATGGCAAGCAAGCTCCTCAAGACCGTTCAGCAATTTGCAGGTGAACGCGGCGTCCAGGCGGCAGCCCCAGTCACCGTTTTTCTCGTCGCGCAAAGTGAGATCGAGGACACACGGCAGATCGACGCTGTCATCGCAGAAGACGCGGCTGTGCGTACCCAGGATCTTGCGAACATCATTGCCGAGCTCTCCGAGGAGACAGGCATCAAGCCACGCGCCGTCCGCGCCCGAGTAGAGGTCCCTTGATGCGAGCCGATATGTGGGACGACATCGAGGCCGCGCTCGGTAGCGCCGCCAGTGCGAACCTGTCGTCTAGTTGCGCCGGCAACGACCTTTATGAGTGTTATGTCTGGGCACTTGTGCTTGAGGCGGCGCGACGCGAAGGAGCCACGATCCGCCTCCTTAACCGGACTGGCGCGCCGGCCACAAGTTTCTGGTTCCGAACCTCTCCTTCCGCGATCTTTTCCACTGTGCATGACTATTGCCATGCCCAAATCGACTTTCCCAGCTGCCCGAGTCTCGAGGCGCATATCGGCATCTATGTATCGGGCAAATCGAAGGTCAACCACGAGTGTGACGTTGCGGTCGTCTACAAAGACGAGGCCGACACATGTCGCGCTGAGAGCGTATATCCGCGATCAAGCAAGGTTCTGATCGCAATTGAGTGCAAATACTATCTGAGTAGTAGCTTGGGAGTAAATCTTGGCCGGTCTTTTCTCGGATTAATCAACGACATCTATACGAGCGGCCGCTTCTTCGTATCCACTCAAAATAGTGGATCGGTTGATCGACTCTTCTCGCGCCACAACAAGGAATATGAGATTGGTTTGTCTCCAATGACACCCGATCTTGAGGCGCGCCTCCGCGGATCATTCGAGAAGATATTTCGCAACTTCAAGGCGCAGTAGCTATTCGCAGTCTTAAGCACGAATGGTCTTCTTATCGTCATCTCGGTTGTCTGCGGTTTTTCAAGCGTTAGACCTTCTCGCTGACTTCCGTCGGTCTTCGCAAGAGCGAGGGTAGGCGCGCACGCGGGCGCAAGATGCCGGCCCGATGCGAGTATCTTGCGGGGAAACGACCAATCCGGCCGGAATCCGGACTAACCGCTACCGCCCCAATTGGCCAACGAAATCACTTCCTAATGTGGAAGCGCATCGCCTCAGGTCTAGGCGCCGATGGGTGTCTCACCCGAAGGAGATCGGTTGAATGCTAACACCCAACGCACGTCTGACTGCTTCCGTGGTGCTTCCGTGACTTGGTTTCTGAGTTCTTTTCACGGGAAGAAGGTCTTGCTAACCAACTGTTTTCACAGTATAAAAGTGGCGCACCCGGCAGGATTCGAACCTGCGACCTCTGCCTTCGGAGGGCAGCGCTCTATCCAGCTGAGCTACGGGTGCCTTCTGGATCGACGATCCGGAAAACGAACCAGCCGGTAAACCGGCCAGCCACGGCTTCTTAGCGGAAGCCGGGGCGGGCTTCAACGGGCAAGGCGCCGTAAAGTTGTTCGGCGCCTCTGGGTTATCGGTTCGCGCCGCATCCGATCGCTGCGCGGCCTCGCAGGCTCAGGAATTCGCCATTCGAAATGCCCCTGGCATTTCGTCCGCCCTCACTGCTCCCCGGCATACAGCAGCCGTGTCGTCGTGTTCGACGCCGGCGACAGGTTGCGCTGGATCAGCGCCTCGACGTGGTCGTTGCGCTGGCGCGCGCTGTCAGCGCCCATCACCACGAGGATGAGCCGGCGGCCGTCGGCATCGTAGGAGGTGACGATGTTGAAGCCTGAGGCTCTGATATAACCGGTCTTGATGCCGTTGACGCCGCGGACGCGGCCGAGCATGTCGTTGTGGCCGCGCACCAGCCTGCCCCGGAACATGAAGTCGCTTTCGGAGAAATAGTGGAAATGCTGCGGGAAGCGGGCGCGCAGCGCCATGCCGAGCACTGCCATGTCGCGCGCCGTCGTCTGTTGGGCGACGTCCGGCAGGCCCGAAGCGTTGCGGAAGACGGTGCTGCGCATGCCGATCTGGCGCGCTTTGGCCGTCATCATTGCGGCGAACGCCGCTTCGCTGCCGCCGAGATATTCGGCGACGGCCACCGCCACGTCATTGGCAGATTTGACGGTGATCGCCCGGATCGCCGATTCGACGTCGATCGTCTCGCCGCGCCTGAAGCGCAGCTTGGTCGGCGGCTGCCTGGCGGCGTTGTCCGACACCGGGATCGGCGTCGCCTTGCCGACGCGGCCCTGATCCAGCGCCTCGAACAGCAGGTAGAGCGTCATCATCTTGGTCAGCGACGCCGGATAGCGCGGCGCCGTCGAGTTGGCCTCGAACAGCGTCTTGCCGGTGCTGCCATCGATGACGATAGCCGCATATTTCTGCGCCGGCGCCGGCACCGCCAGCATCGTTTCAGTCGGCGTCGTCGCGCAGCCGGCGACGAGCCCCAGCAGCGCAAACGCCGCGACAAATCTTGAGATGAGCTGAAAGAGGCG
This sequence comes from Mesorhizobium sp. f-mel, assembly GCF_053850215.1. Taxonomy (NCBI): domain Bacteria; kingdom Pseudomonadati; phylum Pseudomonadota; class Alphaproteobacteria; order Hyphomicrobiales; family Phyllobacteriaceae; genus Mesorhizobium; species Mesorhizobium sp. f-mel. Next base: position 116,047 of record NZ_JBSPTO010000011.1, on the reverse strand, counting down.
CGGTTTGGACAAGATGGGTCTGTTCTGAAAGGTGGCAGTTGCTGAAACGAACGGGAAACTAGCGTAACCCAATGGCGCCGTCTATTTGGTTAATGCCGTTCTTCAGAGCAATCGCTTCAGGTTTGAATTTCCCTCCCGGGCGTTGGCGCCGCCCCTCATTGCCCTGCCGGGCATTTCTCCCCGTATAGTGACGGGGAGAAAACCGCCTTCGCGAACGGTTTCGCCAATCACCAGCGTTCGCAAGAAGGGCGCCGGCATTGCGGCCAGCCCCTTTCTCCCCGTTTACGGGGAGAAATGCCCGGCAGGGCAATGAGGGGCAGCGCCGACGATCGACAATTGAACTCCACATGGAGTTCCGGCCTGACGTGAAATACCTGGACTGCGCTTGCGCAACCGGCACCGAGCGGGTTTGCTGGCGCCGGCAGAATCAGCAGGTGCGCCATGGATACGCTCACGATCAAGGCAAAAGGCATTTCGGTAACGGTCGATCTCACCGTCGGCCATCTCGCCGACATGACGGTCGATATCGACGGGCGCCGGCTAAAACCGCTGCATCGCGCGCCGTGGGTCGACGAGCCGCGCGAGACGCTGCCGCAAGACCTGCCCGCCGGCACCGTCCGCCTGTCCGGCGATTTTCTCTGCGCGCCGTTTTCGCGCAGCGATGTCGAGGAAGCACCCCTGCATGGCTGGCCGGCCAACAGCCCCTGGGATGTCGTCGCCTCCGAGGCGACTGCCGACGGCTGGCGCGCGGTCTTCAGGCTGCGGCACTTGGTCATGGGCGCCACGGTCGAGAAAATCCTGACCCTGCGCGACGATCATCCCTTTCTCTATCAGGAGCATGTTTTTTCCGGTGGTTCCGGCGCGATTTCCGTCGCCCATCATCCGATGACGGTGATGAAGGACGGCGGCAGGCTGGCCTTTTCGCCGAAGCGATTTGCGGCAACGCCGGACGACCCGCTCGAGCCTGATCCGGCCCGCGGCCGTTTCCGCTTCGCCTATCCCGCGCGTTCCGCCGACCTGACGCGTTTTCCCGCCGCCGATGGCGGCACGCTCGATTTGACCGACTATCGCATGGACCAGAGCCGAGAGGATTTCGTCACGCTGGTCGAGGCCGATCATGACGGGCCGGGCTGGACCGCGCTGGCGCGAAAGGCGGAAGCCGATCTCGTTGTGGTGCTGAAGAACCCGGCCGAACTGCCGGTCACCATGCTGTGGATCAGCAATGGCGGGCGCGACTACGCGCCGTGGAGCGGCCGCCATCGCGGCGTGCTCGGCATCGAGGACGGCCGCACGGCGCTCGGCCATGCTGCGTCGCTGGGTGACAACTGGCTGAAGCGGGAAGGGGTGGTGACCGCCTTTGCTCTTGGCGAAGGCCGCAACGTCTCGTTCCGCCACGTCATCGGCGCCTTGCCTCAAGAAGCCGGCGGCGAGCCGCCGCGCGACATCGCCACCGCGCAGGGGCATATGCGCCTCACGGCGGCTGACGGCTCGACGCGCAACGTTGCTTTCGACGGCGATTTCCTGCGGATTGGCCGATCCGTGCCTGCCTGATTGGGCTGTGTCGTAGGCAATAGCTCATTGCGGGCGCTTGCGCTGCCCCTCACCTGCCTGCCGGCATCCTCTCCCCGTAAAGTGACGGGGAGAGGGGCGCTCTCATCGACGGTTTCGCCAATCACCAGCGTTGCAGGAAGGGCGCCAACGTCGCGGCCAGCTCTTTCTCCCCGTCACTATACGGGGAGAAATGCCCGGCAGGGCAATGAGGGGCGGCGTCGACCTCTCCAATTGGTCGATCTTCAATAAGCCCAGATTTGAAATTCCCGCGAACTATCGCCAAGATGCGATTCAAAACACCCGGCCAGAAAGGCTCCGATGTCCGAGATTGCCCACCTCGCCGCCACCATCTTCAAGCGCGCTGGCAAGGCGCAGCGTTTTGTCGTTGCCATCGCCGGTCCTCCGGGCGCCGGCAAGTCGACGATTTCGGCCCGCCTGCATGAGCTGCTGCCGGAAGGTGCGGCCGAAATCGTGCCGATGGATGGCTTCCATTACGACGATATCGTGCTCGAGCAGCGCGGCCTGCGCGCGCGAAAGGGCGCTCCGGAAACCTTCGACTTTGCCGGCTTCGAAACCTTGCTGAAGCGCATCCGCGCGGCCGAGCCCGACATCGCCATTCCGGTGTTCGACCGCAGCATGGAGCTGTCGCGCGCGGCCGCTTCGATCATCGCCGCCGACACCAAGTTCATCCTGGTCGAAGGCAATTATCTCTTGCTTGACGAAGAACCTTGGTCGCGGCTGGCGCCGCTGTTCGATTTCTCCATTTTCGTCGATGTGCCGCGCGCTGAGCTCGAGCGTCGGCTGCTTGAGCGATGGCATGAGCATGGCCGCTCCGACGAGGACGCCCGCGCCTGGATCGCCTCCAACGACATGCCCAACATCGACCGCGTGCTTGCCCGCCGCCGCCCCGCCGATCTGGTGATCGGCGATCAAGCCTGATTCGCAGGACTGCCGGTGCCTGGAACCTTAGGACATTCCGGCCGTTATGTCAGATACGGCAATGATGCTGACATGAGGAAAACTGTCCGATGGCAACTCCGATGGCAACCAAGGCAAGAAAGCCTGCGCCCGGCAAGGGCAGGGCAACCCGATCAAAGGCAACTGAATCAAAGGCCACTGAATCGAAGACGGGCGCTGGCCCGGCGGTCGCCGCCCGATCCAAGGATGCGGCAAAGTCCAGTTTTGGCAAGGCAGCACCGAAGAAAGTGACACCGACCGCAGCCAACGCCACGGCAAAACCGGTCAAGCCCAGGAAATCGGCAAGCGGCGGCTCGATGGCGGACACCGCAATGCGCACGGTCAAAACGACGGCCAATGTCGCGGCCGGTGCGGTTGTCGCCACCGCCAGGAGCGCTGCGTCTCTTGCCGCTTCCGTCATGGGCAAGGGCGGCTCAAAACCCAAAACCAAGGCAAAATAGGCCCAGCCGTTCTCGGCGCCTGCTGCCGATTGAGCTAGCCCCGGGCGGGGATACTAAGACCCTTTTGCACCGCCGGGCGGGCAAGGCCGCGTTCCAGCCATGCCGCGACATTGCGAAAGTCGTCGAAGCCGACAAGCTCCCTTGCCTCATAAAAACCGATCAGATTGCGCACCCAGCCCAGCATCGAGATATCGGCGATGGTGTAATCGTCGTCCATGATCCAGCTGCGGCCCTTTAGCCTCGTCTCGAGCACACCGATCAGCCGCCGCGATTCGTCGCGATAGCGCGCCAGCGGCCGCTTGTCGGCGATCTCGCGTCCGGCGAATTTGTGGAAGAAGCCGACCTGCCCGAACATCGGCCCGATCGAGGCCATCTGGAAGAACACCCACTGGATCGTTTCGTAACGCCGCGCCGGGTCGGCCGGGATCAGCTTGCCGGTCTTGTCGGTGAGATAGAGCAGGATGGCGCCGGATTCGAACAGCCCGATCGGCTTGCCGCCCGGGCCGTCCGGATCGATCATCGCCGGGATCTTGCCGTTGGGGTTCAGCGACAGGAATTCCGGCGTCCAGCTTTCTTTCTTGCCGATGTTCACCGCATGCGCCTCGTATGGCAGGCCGAGTTCCTCCAGCGCGATCGACACCTTCACACCGTTCGGCGTCGGGAACGAATAGAGCTGGATGCGGTCGGGATGGCTGGCCGGCCAGCGCGTGGCGATCGGAAAGGCGGACAGGTCGGTCATCGAAACTCCTGGGCGGGATTTTTCGCGCGCAAGCGCGCGGTCGTGGGCGAGTGGCAAGAAGTCTCGCCGTATCTGGATGATCCGGTTGCGGTCAGACCGCCTTGAACGCCAGCACCGCATTGGTGCCGCCGAAGGCGAAGCCGTTGCTGATCGCCGCGCGCACCTTGCGCTCGCGCGCCACATTCGGCGTGATGTCGAGATCGCAATCGGCATCGGTTTCGCGAAAATTGGCCGTCGGCGGCACGATGCCTTCGCGGATCGCCATTACGCAGGCGATCAGCTCCAGGGCGCCCGACGCGCCGAGGCAGTGGGCGTGCATCGATTTGGTCGAGGAGATCGAAAGCCTGGAGGCATGGTCGCCGAAGACGCGCTTGATCGCCGCCGTCTCGATCTGGTCGTTGGCCTTGGTGCCGGTGCCATGCGCATTGATATAGTCGATGTCTTCCGGGTTGAGCCTGGCATCGACGAGGCAGAAGCGCATCGCCGCCTCCGGCCCTTCGATGGTCGGCGCGACGATGTCGGAGGCATCGCCGGAAAGGCCGGCGCCGGCAATTTCGGCCAGAATCGTGGCGCCGCGCGCCATGGCATGCTCGTAGGTTTCCAGCACAACCATGCCGGCGCCTTCGCCGAGCACCAGGCCCTGGCGATCGGCCGAAAACGGCCGGCAGGTGTCGGGCGCCAGCACCCGCAGCGCCTCCCAGCCTTTCAGGATGCCCCAGACCAGTGGCGCATCGGTGCCGCCGGCGAGCATGATATCGGCGCGGCCGAGCCTGATCTGGTCGACAGCCGAGGCAATGGCGTGGTTGGACGAGGAGCAGGCCGAGGTGATGCCGAAGACCGGTCCGCGCAGGCCGAGATTCATGCTGACATGGCCGGCCGCGGCACCCGGCATCACTTTCGGCACGGTGAAGATGCCGGCGCGATTCTTGCCTTCGAGCAGGATGGCGCGATAGCTCTCTTCAATCGCCTCCCAGCCGCAAACGCCGACGCCGACGATGGCGCCCATCCGGTAGGTGTTGGCTGCGTGCGAGGTCAAGCCAGCCTGTTGCGCGGCTTCCCGCGCGGCGATCGTCGCCAGCAGGCTGAAGCGATCCATCGACACGACCTGCTTGCGGTCGATACCGTGATCGGGAAGCGTCTTGATTTCGCAGCCGACCCTGACTTTCAGGTCATGCAGCTCCGAATTGACGATCGGGCCGATGGCCGAGCGGCCGTCGCGCATCTCGCCCCAGATTGCGGGCGCATTGGTGCCGAGCCCGCATATGCCGCCGATGCCGGTAATGACGACGCGCTTGTGCATTCAGTCAGGCTTTATTCGCGATGAGCGCGCGAACCGCCTCGACCATGTCGCCGACGTTCTTCAGGTTGCTCCAGGCATCGACCGTGTTCATCTCGATCTCGATGCCATACTGTTCCTCGAGATCGAAGATGATCTCCGTCAGTTCCAGCGAATGGATGCCAAGTGAGGTCAGTTCGGTGCTGGTGGTGATTTCTTCGCCACCCGGCTCGGCATGAGCTTTGATCTTCGCGATGATGTCCGTTGCCAGCTGGTCAGCCATTCGGTTCCTTCCCCAACCTTGTCGTTTCTCGACGCCGACTGATCGGCGCCTCTTTTTCCCCAGGTTCAGATCGTCACCGTCGCCTTTTATCCCGCCAGGCGCTGTGTGACCGTACCAAGACGGCTCCTCTATAGAAACCGAAACGTTGTCAAGCAACAAGCTATATGTCGACAAAGCCGGCGGTGTGGTCTGGATTTGAGGTTCCTACGACTTTGATGGCACCAGCGGTTAGGAACCTCAAATCCAAACCATACCAGAATCCAATAAGTTGCCAGCGCATGACCCCGGAAACCGGAATCGGTTTCCGGAAAGGATCATGCGCCAACTGGAAAGTGCTGGAGCGTCCTTTGCGCGTCCAAGGGGACGCGCGGCGCTCCAGTATGGCTTTGAATCCGAAATTCGTTCATTACGCTGCTCCAAAGTGATGCGAATTTCGGATTCAAACCATATGAGTGTGGTTATCGTTGGCGCCATGGATATGATCGAACGTGGCCTGACCTTTGTCCCGCCTGCCCAGCGGGTCGCCGGAACGGCGCAGCTTGCTTGTGACAGGAATGGCGGCCGCACGCGTCTTCGGCGGCTTTATCAGGATGGTTCCGCCAAGATCCGCATGCCGGCCGTCTCGGCCGATCCGCTCGAAGCCGTCCTGATCAACACCGCCGGCGGGCTGACCGGCGGCGACCGCCTCGGCTGGGAGGTCGATGTCGGCGCCGGCGCCTCCGCCACCATAACCACCCAGGCCTGCGAGAAGGTCTACCGCGCCGCATCCGATCGTGCCGATGTGCGGGTGAAGCTGACAGTCGGCGCTGGCGGCCGCATCGGCTGGCTGCCGCAGGAAACTATCGTCTTTGATCGATCGGCCTTTGCCCGCAGGATCGACCTGGAGCTTGCCGCCGGTGCCGAGGCGCTGGTGCTCGAGGCGACCGTCTTCGGCCGCCTCGCCATGGGCGAACGCGCGGCGCACGGCAATTTCCATGACCGCTGGCGGGTCAGCCAGGACGGAGCGCTCGTTCATGCCGAGGATTTCCGCATCGGGCCCGGCATTGCGGCCATTCTGGGCCGTTCGGCCGTGGCCGGCGGCGCCATCGCCATGGCGACGGTGCTGATGATCTCACCGCGGGTGGAGGCTTTTCTGGATCCGGCCCGGGACATCATCGGCGGCCAGGGCGACGCCAGCGTCTGGAGCGTGAAGAAATCTGGCAAGCTTCTTGCGAGGCTGTTTGCCGAGGACGGCTACCAGCTCCGCAAGCGGCTGGTTCCGCTTGTCGAATTGCTCAACGGACGGGCGGGTCTGCCCAAATTATGGTCACTCTGATTCCGATTATGTCATTCCAGGGAAAAGCATGAACCTGACGCCAAGGGAAAAGGACAAGCTGCTGATCGCCATGGCGGCGATTGTGGCGCGCAAGCGGCTCGAACGCGGTGTCAAGCTCAATCACCCGGAGGCGATCGCGCTGATCACCGACTTCGTCGTCGAGGGCGCCCGCGACGGCCGCCAGGTCGCCGAGCTGATGGAGGCCGGCGCCCATGTCGTCACCCGCGCACAGGTGATGGAGGGCATTGCCGAGATGATCCACGACGTCCAGGTCGAGGCGACGTTTCCCGACGGCACCAAGCTGGTGACCGTGCATGAACCGATAAGGTGAGGAGAGGAAAATGCTTGAACTGCGCCCCAACTGCGAATGCTGCGACAAGGACCTGCCGCCTGAGGCGACGGATGCGCTGATCTGCACCTTCGAGTGTACCTTTTGCGCCGATTGCGCGGCAAACGTGCTGGGCGGCGTCTGCCCGAATTGCGGCGGCAATTTTTCAGCGCGCCCGATCCGGCCGGCAGCGATGCTGACGAAACATCCCGCCTCGACAAAGCGCGTCCTCAAGGCCGAAGGCTGCGGCCCGGCCCGCAAGGCAGCGTGACGGCACGATCCTGATAACGGAAGGCATATCGATGGTTCCCGCAACGATCAAACGCACGTCGCTCTCGGCGATCCTGCTTCTCGCCGCCGCGATGCCCGCCCATGCTCATGTCGGCATCGGCACGACCGCGTCCTTGTCAGCCGGCTTCATGCATCCGCTCTCCGGCCTCGACCACATGGCGGTCATGATCGCGGTCGGGTTGTGGGCGGCGCTCAACGGCGGCAAGGCGGTTGTCGCCTGGCCGCTCGCCTTCGTCGGCGTCATGCTGGCGGGCAGTACGCTCGGCACGCTGCAGGTGCCGGTGCCGTTCGTCGAGCCGGGCATACTGGCGTCCGTGGTGGCGCTGGGACTGCTGGTCGCGCTCGCGGTCGATCTTCCGGTCACGGCCGGCGTCGCCATCATCGGCCTGTTCGCGCTGTTCCACGGTCATGCCCATGGCACCGAGGTGCCTGAAAACGCCGGCGGGCTCGGCTATATGGCCGGCTTTGCTGTCGCCACCGCGCTGCTCCATGCCGCCGGCCTCGCTGCCGGTCTTGGCCTCGGCATCAGATTTCCGGGCCTTGCCCGCGCCGCTGGCGGCGCCTGTGCTGCCATCGGTGCCGGCCTCGCCTTCGGCGTCTTGTGAGGCTGGCGATGATCCCGGGCGAAATCATCACGGCAGGCGGCGAGATCGAACTCAACAAGGGCCAGCCGACCGTCACCTTGAAAGTGGCCAACAGCGGCGACCGGCCGGTCCAGGTCGGCAGCCACTATCACTTCTTCGAGACCAATGAGGGGCTGAAATTCGATCGCGACAAGGCGCGCGGCATGCGCCTCGACATCGCCGCCGGCACGGCGATGCGCTTCGAGCCCGGCCAGGAGCGCGACGTCACTTTGGTGCCGCTCGGCGGCAAGCGCGAGGTCTACGGGTTCCAGCAGAAGATCATGGGCGCGCTGTGAGATCGAAGGCGTCGAGCAGTTTCGGCTCAGCTGGGCGGCTTGGCCGCCGCGTAGATGACGACCTTTCCAGGATCATCGAATTCCACGGCGAGAACGTCTTCGGTCTGCACGCGTCGAGAGTCGATGGCGTTGAACAGCAATGCGTTCGCCTCGATCTCCTCGCGCAGTTCCGCAATGTCGTCCTGATGCTGCTCGACCTTGCTTTCTATCGCCGGCGGCAGACCGCCTTCCGTGCGCGCTGCGTCGGTGAGGAACACGATATCGACTTTGTCGAGCTTGGATGTCTTGCGCACCGTACCGATGTTTTCACGCGTCCGGTCGATCGCCGTGGCGACTTTGCCGGCTTCCACAGCCGTGTTGGTCTCTTCCTGGCCAACCTCCGAGCCGATGATCTTGTTGACCGTATCCGGGGCTTCCAGACCCTGTGCATTCAGCGCGGCCTGGGGAACGCTCGCCGCGAGAAAGGCAGTTGCGGCAACCATATGCAGCCATCTGGTGTCGGGGGAGGTGGTGATCGCCATGGCTCGCTCTCAGAGCCTCTTTCGAGACTCGCTTTTACGCCAAAAAGTCGAAACGTATTCTGCCCTGCGAAGGTTCCCTCCCCGATGCGGCAGGCCGGCCTTGTGCCGGCCCGCCACAGCGTATCGTCAGCTCGCTTTCTTGGTGATCAAGGTCAGCGCGCCATTGGTGTCCATGCTGGCGGCGATCACTTGCGCCGAGGTGAGTCCTTTGGCTTCGAGCGCGGATTTGACTTGCGGGGTCGCGTCGATCGAGCTGCGCAATTTCTGCAGGCCGTCCTCGCCGCGCTTGGCGATCACTTCGTTGACCTTCGTCTGCGTTTCCTTGGGCAGTTCCTCGATGTCGATGACGTTCACGGTCTGAATCGCCGGCGCTTCCGGCTGAGCGCCGGGCGCCGCCGGAGCGGGCGAAGCCGGCGGCTCGCCGGGTTGCGGCGCAGGCTGTTGCTGGGCGCTGGCAGCGGTCGCGAGCAGGAGGGTGGCGGCGGCTGCGAGACTTATCGTTTTGCGCATGGATCTTCCTTTCCATCGATTGGCGAACGGTCGTTTTGGGGTGACCCGGCCACCTCAAACGTTAAATGGGATCGGAAGGTGTCGCTCAGCGGGTCATTGCGTGACCATAGGATGGCGACAATGTGCGGCCGGGCTTCGACCGGCTGTATTGGGACGTATTTCGGGAGCAATTGCTGATGGCTAGAATTACCCGCGCCGCCTATGCGCAGATGTACGGCCCGACCGTCGGCGACAAGGTGCGGCTTGCCGATACCGAGCTGTTCATCGAGGTCGAGAAGGATTTCACCCTTCACGGCGAAGAGGTGAAATTCGGCGGCGGCAAGGTCATCCGCGACGGCATGGGCCAGAGCCAGGTATCCCGCGCCCAAGGCGCGGTCGACACCGTGATCACCAATGCACTGGTCGTCGATGCATCAGACGGCGTCTTCAAGGCCGATATCGGCCTCAAGGACGGACGCATCGCCGCGATCGGTAAAGCCGGCAATCCGGACATGCAAAACGGCGTCACCATCATCATCGGCCCCGGCACCGAGATCATCGCCGGCGAAGGCAAGATCCTCACCGCCGGCGGCTTCGACGCGCATATCCACTTCATCTGCCCGCAGCAGATCGAGGAGGCGCTGATGTCAGGCATCACCACCATGCTCGGCGGCGGCACCGGACCGGCGCATGGCACGCTGGCGACGACCTGCACGCCTGGACCGTGGCATCTGGCGCGCATGATTCAATCCTTCGACGCCTTCCCGATGAACATCGGCCTGTCGGGCAAGGGCAACGCGTCCTTGCCGGCCGCGCTTGAAGAGATGGTGCTGGGCGGTGCCTGCTCGCTGAAGTTGCACGAGGACTGGGGCACGACGCCCGCGGCAATCGACTGCTGCCTGTCGGTCGCCGACGACTACGACGTCCAGGTGATGATCCACACCGACACGCTGAACGAATCCGGCTTTGTCGAAAACACGGTGGCGGCGGTCAAGGGCCGCACCATCCACGCCTTCCACACCGAAGGCGCCGGCGGCGGCCATGCGCCCGATATCATCAAGGTTTGCGGCCTGCCCAATGTCATCCCGTCCTCGACCAATCCGACCCGGCCCTACACCGTCAACACGCTGGCCGAGCATCTCGACATGCTGATGGTCTGCCATCATCTGTCGCCGTCGATCCCCGAAGACATTGCCTTTGCCGAAAGCCGCATCCGCAAGGAGACCATCGCCGCCGAAGACATTTTGCACGACATTGGTGCCTTCTCGATCATCTCGTCCGACAGCCAGGCGATGGGCCGCGTCGGCGAAGTGGCGATCCGCACTTGGCAGACCGCCGACAAGATGAAGCGCCAGCGCGGTTCGCTGCCGCAGGAAACCGGCGACAACGACAATTTCCGCGTCCGCCGCTACATCGCCAAATACACGATCAACCCGGCCATCGCGCATGGCCTGTCGAACGAGATCGGCTCGGTGGCGGTCGGCAAGCGCGCCGATCTGGTGCTGTGGAACCCGGCTTTCTTCGGCGTCAAGCCGGATATGGTGCTGATCGGCGGCATGATCGCCGCCGCCCCGATGGGCGACCCCAACGCCTCGATCCCGACACCGCAGCCGATGCACTACCGGCCGATGTTCGGCGCCTATGGCAAGGCGATGACCAATTCGTCGGTGACCTTCGTTTCCAGGGCGGCGCTCGATGCCGGCCTGCGCGGCCGGCTCGGCGTCGACAAGCAGATGGTCGCCGTCGAGAACACCCGCGGCGGCATCGGCAAGCATTCGATGGTGCTCAACGACGCCACCCCGCATGTCGAAGTCGACCCCGAAACCTACGAGGTCCGCGCTGACGGCGAATTGCTCACCTGCGAACCGGCCACCGTGCTGCCGATGGCGCAGAGGTACTTTTTGTTCTGATCCATCGGCGCTATAGCTGACGCAGAACATGCCGCGCCGGGCGCTAATGAACCAGCAACTCCCTTACGCCCACGACATCTTCCCGCACATCCGCATCGTCATGGGCATGGTGATCGGCCTTGGCGTCACGCGGCTGCTGTCGGGGCTGGCCCGCATCGTCCAGCATCCCGGCCAATACCGGCTCTATCCGGTGCATCTGGCCTGGGTTGTGTCGGTGCTCTTGATGCTGGTGCATTTCTGGTGGTGGGAGTTCGGCCTGTTCCAGATCGAGAGCTGGACCTTCGGCAAGTACCTGTTCATCATCTTCTACGCGGTCACGCTGTTCCTGCTCTGCGCGCTGCTGTTTCCGGACTCGATGCTAGACTACACCAGCTACGAGGATTTTTTCTATTCGCGCCGCGCCTGGTTCTTCGGCCTGCTGGCGGCGACCTATCTGCTCGACGTGATCGATACGCTGCTGAAGGGGCCCGAGCATTTCGCCCGCTTCGGTGTTGAATATTTGTTCCGCACGCCGGTGTTCGTCGCGCTTTGCGTCATCGCGATGCTGGTCAGCGATCGCCGCTTCCACATCGCCTTTGTCGCCGCCGCCCTCATCTACCAGATATCGTTTATCCTGCGGCTCTTCGACACGATCGTTTGACCACAGCGGGTCCTTTCGGACGCGCAAAGGACGCTGTAGAAACTTGAATTCGGGGCATGCGCCGGTATTAGGCCGATGTTCGGGATGGTCTAGGCTTTTTGGAAAGGCAGTTTTTACATGAAGCTCGACATCCGCACAGATTTCACCAAATTCCCGCGTGCCGTCTCGGTGCTCGCCGCCGACGAGGCGGGACCGGTCACCCCATATGATCGTGCCGTGCTGGCCCATGACGAGCGGCATCTGCGCCGCCGCGCCATCGAAACGGCCCGTAGCGACAAGGTGCTGGTCGACCTGCCCGAGCCGGTTGCCTTGAACGATGGCGACCGGCTGGTGCTGGAGGATGGCCGCCAAATCGAGATCATTGCGGCCGAGGAACCGCTCTACGATATCCGTGCCAGCGGCCCTGTCCATCTGGCCGAGCTTGCCTGGCATATCGGCAACCGCCACCTGGCTGCCGCCATCGAGGCTAACCGCATCCTGATCCTGCGCGACCATGTCATCAAGACGATGCTGGAAGGGCTGGGTGCGACCGTGAGCGACGTTTCCGAGCCGTTCAAGCCGGTGCGCGGCGCCTATTCCGGGCATGGCGGCCATGGCCATGCTCATGCCGAGGCGCATGCGCACAGCCATGCTGAAGCGCATTCCCACGCCCATGGCGAGTCGCATTCCCACAGCCACTCGCACGACCATGACTGACCAGCCTTCCAACGTCGCTTTGTTGCGGCTGATGGCCTGGCTGTCGCCTGCATTCCCGGTCGGCAGTTTTTCCTACAGCCATGGTCTCGAGCAAGCCGTGCATGCCGGGCTGGTTGCCAATAGCAAAGACCTCGCCGCATGGCTGGAGACGCTGGTCGAGATGGGCTCGGGCTGGAACGATGCCGTGCTGTTTGCCGAAAGCTGGCGGCGCGCCCGCCAGGCTGGCGATCTCGCCGAAATCGCCGCACTCGCCGAGGCTTTGGCCGGCTCGCGCGAGCGCCATGCCGAGACCATGCTGCAGGGTGCCGCCTTCCTGAAGGCGGCATCGGCCTGGCCGTGTCAGGTGCCGGACCGTCTGCCGGCCGAGTGCGCCTATTGCGTCGCCGTCGGCGCCGTTTCTGGCGGCAACGCCATTGCCCTGCAAGACGCGCTAGCCGCCTTCCTGCAGACTTTCTTCTCCAACCTCGTCCAGGCCGCGATCCGGCTCGGCGTCGTCGGCCAGACCGGCGCCACCGCGCTGCTCGCCGGCTTCGAACCGCTGGCGCTTGGCGTCGCCGCCCGTGCTGCCGGCTCGACGCTGGATGATCTCGGCGGCTGCGCGTTCGTCTCGGACGTCATGGCGATGAAGCACGAGACGCAATATTCGCGGCTGTTCCGGTCATGAGCCTTAGTGCAAACAGGCTCTGCCTCATCAAGACATTTAACGGCATTCGTCTGTCGCCCATCAGCGTGGTCGGGCACTCGATCGGATCGACAATCAACATCGGCTTCGGCGCGACAACGCCGCACCGCTATGCAAAACGCCTAAGCGGCAAGCGTCGAGTTGGCCATTTCAGACGTGCAGAATGGAATCTCTTTCTTGTCTCCGCCTGTTGGGAGCTACGCAAAACCAACGGTTACTGTCTGCGTTGGTCTGACAATCCGCGCCGGATTGCCAAGGAAATCGAACTGTCGGTCGGCAAGACGGTCATCAGCGTGTCGCTGCGCGGATTGCGGAAACAGGCGGAAATTCGGTTTGCCAATGGCGAGACACTGCGGTTCTGGCCTGACCGCGACGAAGATGGTGGAGGTTGGAATTTGAACATTGGCAAACGCCATCTGTCTGCTGCAGGCCGCTCATGATCGTCCTCGCTTTCGCCCTCTCGCTGGTGCTGCTGCTGATCACCGCGCTGCATGTCTATTGGGGCATTGGCGGCATCTGGCCGGGCAGGGACGCTGCCTCCTGCGCCCGCGCGGTGGTCGGCTTCCGTGGCGTCGACGAAATGCCAGCGCCCTTCGCCAGCTTTGCCGTTGCTACCTGTCTCGGCCTGGCGACTCTGTGGCCGATGGCACTCGAAGGCGTGTTTGCCACGCCCTTTCCCAAGGCTGGGCTCGCCGCGACAGCGCTGCTCATCGCGCTGGTCTTCCTGGCGCGCGGCATTGCCGGCTTTACACCGTGGTGGCGCCGGCTGGCGCCCGAACAGCCTTTCGCCCGGCTCGATGTCAGCTATTATTCGCCGCTCTGCCTTTTGATCGGGCTCGGCTTCGCCGTCCTTGCCATCACGGAGTTCGCTAGATGACACAAGCCAATGGTCCTCTTCGCATCGGCATCGGCGGCCCCGTCGGCTCCGGCAAGACGACGCTCACCGAAAAGCTCTGCAAGGCGCTGCGCGACGAGTTCTCCATCGCCGTGGTCACCAACGATATCTATACCAAGGAAGATGCCATGATGCTGGCCCGGCTTCAGGCGCTGCCGGAGGATCGCATCATTGGGGTCGAGACCGGCGGCTGCCCGCACACCGCCATCCGCGAGGACGCCTCGATCAATCTGCAGGCGATCGCCGAGATGACAAAAAAATTCCCGGATCTCGATATCGTCTTCATCGAATCGGGCGGCGACAATCTTGCCGCCACGTTTTCCCCCGACCTCGCTGATCTGACGCTCTATGTCATCTCCGTCTGCCAAGGCGAGGAAATCCCGCGCAAGGGCGGGCCGGCGATCACCCGGTCCGATTTCCTGGTCATCAACAAGAGCGATCTCGCCCCTTATGTGAACGTCAACCTCGATGTCATGGAGAGCGATGCCGCCCACATGCGCGGCAAGCGGCCGTTCGGTTTCACCGATCTGTCGCGCGGCAGGGGTCTGCAGGAGGTGATCGATTTCATCGTCGAGCATGGCGGGCTGCGCGTCGGTGCCGCCAGAAGCACTGCGGCGTGAGGCAAAGCGCTCGTCTGCACCAAACGAAACCGGTTGCGCGCATCCGCGGCGCGCGGCATCCTTGTTTCTTTCACGGAGGTTTTCGATGAGCATCGCCCGCTTGCAGAAGGAAATGCTGACCAACCTGCCCTTCTACGAGGAGCGCGTCGATCTGGCTTGCGCCTTCCGCTGGACGGCGCGGCTCAACATGCATGAAGCCGTGGCCAATCATTTCTCGCTGGCCGTCAACGATGACGGCTCGCAATTCCTGATGAATCCCAACCAGGTGCATTTCTCACGCATCAAGGCGAGCGACCTGCTGCTGATCGACGCCAACGATCCCGATACGCTCTCCGGCCCGAATGCACCCGACCCGACGGCATGGGGCCTGCATGGCGCCATCCACCGTAATGTGCGTCATGCGCGCTGCGTCATGCATGTGCACTCGATCCACGCCACGGTGCTCGCTTCGCTCGCCGACTCGACGTTGCCGCCGATCGACCAGAACTCGGCGATCTTCTTCAACCGTCACGTCGTCGATGGCCATTATGGCGGGCTCGCCTTCGAGGAAGAGGGCGAACGCTGCTCACAGCTGCTTACCGATCCGAAGGTCAAGGTAATGGTCATGGGCAACCATGGCGTGCTGGTCATCGGCGATAGCGTCGCCGACACCTTCAACCGCATGTTCTATTTCGAACGCGCCGCCGAGACCTACATCAAGGCGCTGTGGACCGGCCGACCGCTGCGGGTCCTGTCGGACGAAATCGCGGAGAAGGCAGCAACGGAGCAGGAAGATTATCCCGGCCAGGCCGAGCGGCACCTTTCCGAACTGAAGGCGATCCTCGACGAGCAGGAGCCGGTTTACCGGAACTGATGCCTAAAGGCCCAGCTCAGCCCGCAACTCGTCGGCGCTGTTGATGACGATCGCGCCGGGCGGCCCTTCCATAGGCGCTTCCGGCCAGAAGATCGTCCTCATCCCCGCCGCCAATCCCGCCGTGACGCCGGTCACGCTGTCGTCGACGGCCACGGCATCGGCCGGATCGACATCGGCCAGCCATGCGGCGCGCAGGAACGGCTCGGCATGCGGCTTGCCTTCGCGCACGTCGTTGCGGCTGACCGTCTTCATGCCGGGATAGAAAAGACCGACCATGCGCAGATTGGCGTCGACGACCAGCCGGTCGGAATTGGACACCACCGCTTGCGCCACGCCAAGCGCGCGCAGCTCGTTGAAGATCTCGATCGCGCCGGGGCGCGGCTTCAGCGTCTCGGCCATCGGCAAATAGTGGTCGTATTTACGCACGATCCAGTCATCGAAGGGCAGGTCGAGGCCGAACTCGTCGCGCAGCATTTCGTAGACCGGCCATGCGGCAATGCCGAGCACCCGCTCATGCAGGTCGGGCGGCGCGGCGATGCCGACGCTGTGCAGCGCCGCAATCAGCGCCGCCTCGTGCAATGGCTCGCTGTCGACCAGCGTGCCGTCCATGTCCCAGAAAACCGCTTTCGGCATCATGCGAGGCTCCTTTGTCCGAATCCCTTAAAGGCTTTGCGTCGGGAGATAAACCGCCGCGCCGACATTGCCGGACTCATGAATTGCCGGACTTCAAAAACTGCTTGGCTACGATCATCCCCTGGAAACACTACAGGCACCTTGAGTACCTACCTAAGCAATTGCTCTGGCGGTAGGCAATTGCGCCCACGCGCATTTCGCCGTAAAAGTAAGGCGCTCCGTCTCGATTGTCGGGGCAGGGAGGCAGCAAGTTGAATTCCCGACAGGACAGCGGCAGCAACAGGCTGGACGATGCGGCGCGCGCCGGCTGGCTCTATTATGTCGCAGGTAACACGCAAGACCAGATCGCCTCGACGCTCGGCATCTCACGACAGACGGCGCAGCGGCTGGTGTCGCTGGCGGTGTCGGAAGGGCTTATCAAGGTCCGTGTCGACCACCCGATCGCCAATTGCCTCGACCTCGCGGCCCGGCTGAAATCGCGCTTCGCGCTCGATCTGGTCGAGGTGGTGCCGAGCGATCCCGCTTCCTCCTCCACCATCGGCGTCGCCGTGGCGGCGGCTGCCGAAATCGAAAGACGGTTGCGCTCGCCGACGCCGATCGTCATGGCGATCGGCACCGGCCGCACGCTGAAGGCAGCGATCGAGCAGCTGCCGCCGATGGAATGTCCGCAGCACAAGGTGGTGTCGCTGACTGGTAACATCTCGCCCGACGGTTCGGCCGCTTTCTACAACGTCATCTTCACCATGGCCGACAGGGTCAAGGCGCGCTCCTTCCCAATGCCGTTGCCGGTCATCGCCTCCTCGCCACAGGAGCGCGAGATGCTGCTCAGCCAACCGATGATCCAACCGACGCTGGCACTTGCCGCGGAAGCCGACGTCACCTTCGTCGGCATCGGCGATCTCGGCCCCAAGGCGCCGCTTTACGAGGACGGCTTCATTTCGGAAAGTGAACTGAGGGCGCTGCAAAAAGCGGGCGGCGTCGCTGAGATCGTCGGCTGGGTGTTCGATCGCGAAGGCCGGATGATCGAGGGCATCACTAATGACAGAGTGTCCTCGGCATCTTTGCCGTCGCGTGAAAAATCGCTGGTGATCGCGCTCGCCATGGGCGAGCGGAAACTGCCGGGCATCCTTGCGGCTGTAAACCGGCGGCTGGTCAACGGTCTCATCACCGACGAGCGGACCGCCGCCGCCTTGCTGGCCACCAGCTGATTTGCGATAAGTCCAGCAAGGCTATTTGCGCCGGCCGTAAGGATCGTTGCCGTCAAGAAAACCCATGTCGCGCTGTAGATGCGGCGGCAATTCCCTGATGTCGAGATAGGCCCGTTTCCTGGGTCCGTGCCGTGCCAATCCCCGCGCCAGCCGCAAAAACCAGTCTCGGCCTGGCGTCAGAAATAGCTTTTCCTGTACCGTGGTCATGATCGTCAGCCTTTGTTATTTCTGGACGAGAGTGATCGTCGACCTCAAATATCGGCTGGATCGGGCCTTGCTGCCAATCAAACGTCGATCACGGCCCATAAGGAGGGCTTATGCCTGAACTCAAGTCACGGCAGGTCTCCCAGCTCCCTCCGCTTCAGGCGATCCGGGTGTTCGAGGCGGTGGCGCGGCATCTTTCCTTCACCAAGGCAGCCGGCGAGCTCGGCATGACGCAGGCGGCGGCGAGCTATCAGATCAAGCTTCTGGAGGAGCGCGTCGGGGCGCCTTTGTTCCTGCGCCGGCCAAGGCAGATCGTGTTGACCGAGGCCGGGCAACGCATGGCGCCTGCGGTCAGCGAGGCGTTCGCCCTGTTGGGTGGAGCCTATGCCGCGGCGCGCAGCGGCGCCGATGGGATGCTCTGCGTCTCGACGCTGCTGACCTTTGCCTCGAACTGGCTGGCGCAGCATCTCGGCTCGTTCCAGGTCGCGCATCCGTCGCTGGCGGTGCGTCTCGATACATCGAACCGCCTCGTCGATTTCGCCCGCGAGGACATCGACATCGCCATCCGTTCGGGCGGCGGAAACTGGCCGGGCGTGGAGGTGCACAAGCTTTTCAATGCGGACTTCACGCCGATGCTGAGCCCGAAACTCGCGGCGACCATCGGCGGGGTGAAGGAGCCGGCCGACCTGTTGCGCCTGCCGATCCTCGATCCCGGCGACATCTGGTGGCGGGACTGGTTTATCGCCGCCGGCCTGCCGGTCGAGGAACTGGCCAAGCGCCCCGGCTCCAGCATGGGGGCGCAGGCCTATGAGGCAAACGCCGCGATTGCCGGGCAGGGCGTGGCGATTGTGACGGCCGCTCTCTTCAAGGCCGAGCTTGCCGATGGCCGCCTGATCCAGCCTTTCGATCTGGTCGGCGACGACGGCCACGCCTACTGGCTGGTCTATCCCCAGGCGCGGCGCAACGTGCCGAAGATCCGCGCTTTTCGCGAATGGATCCTGGCTGAGATTGCGGGCCAGTAGGTCGGCAATTTGTCCAATCAAGTGGGAAATCCGGCATTTCGCGTGCGCCGATAGCCATCCCGCTGTTCTTCAAATACCCCCGAACGCGTCTCGAACCGGATGCCGCACGAGCGCTCGTGCTGCGCTGCAGCAACGAATCCGGCTTGACATAAATCATGCAAAATGAGTAATTGCTCACAGCCAAGGCAAATGCTCAGCTTGGTCTATGGGAGGAATTTGATGAAACTTCGCACGCTCACCCTGGGTCTGTTGTCGGCCAGCACCCTTGCGTTCGCCGCGCATGCCGAATCCATCACCATCGCCACCGTCAACAATGGCGATATGGTCCGCATGCAGACGCTGACCGACGACTTCACCGCCAAGAACCCCGATATCCAGCTCCAATGGGTCACGCTCGAGGAGAACGTGCTGCGCGAGCGCGTCACCACCGACATCGCCACCAAGGGCGGCCAGTACGACGTGATGACCATCGGCACCTACGAAGTTCCGATCTGGGCCAAGCAGAGTTGGCTGCTGCCGCTCGACAAACTCGGCGACGACTATGACGTCAAGGACATCATCCCGGCCATCGCCAACGGCCTGTCGGTCGACGGCAAGCTTTATGCGGCACCGTTCTACGGCGAAAGCTCCTTCGTCATGTACCGCAAGGACCTGATGGCGAAGGCCGGGCTGACCATGCCCGACGCGCCGACCTGGGACTTCATCAAGCAGGCCGCCGAGAAGATGACCGATCGCGCCAACGGCGTGAACGGCGTCTGCTTGCGGGGCAAGGCCGGCTGGGGCGAGAACATGGCCTTCCTGACCGCCATGTCGAACTCCTTCGGCGCACGCTGGTTCGATGAGAACTGGAAGCCGCAATTCGACCAGCCCGAGTGGAAGAACACGCTGCAGTTCTATGTCGACCTGATGAAGGCCAATGGCCCCGAGGGCGCATCTTCGAACGGCTTCAACGAAAACCTGGCGCTGTTCCAGCAGGGCAAGTGCGGCATGTGGATAGACGCCACCGTCGCTGCCTCCTTCGTCTCAGACCCGAAGAACTCCACGGTCGCCGATAAGGTCGGCTATGCGCTGGCGCCCGACAATGGCTTGGGCAAGCGCGGCAACTGGCTGTGGGCCTGGTCGCTGGCCATTCCCGCCGGCACGCAGAAGGCTGACGCGGCTCAGAAGTTCGTGTCCTGGGCAACCAGCAAGGACTATCTCGAGCTCGTCGCATCGAAGGAAGGCTGGGCCAATGTTCCGCCCGGAACGCGCTCCTCGCTCTACGCCAACCCCGAATACCAGAAGGCGGCGCCCTTCGCCAAGATGACGCTGGACTCGATCAACGCCGCCGATCCGACGCATCCGACCGTCAAGCCGGTGCCCTATGTCGGTGTCCAGTTCGTCGCCATCCCTGAGTTCCAGGGCCTTGGCACCACCGTCGGCCAGCTGTTCTCGGCGGCACTCGCCGGCCAGACGAGCGTCGACGACGCCTTGAAGCAGGCCCAGGACGCTGCCACCGCAACGATGACCGAGGGCGGTTATATCCAGTAGGCTCCTCCCGGTGCCGAACGCCGGTTGCCCATCATGGCCGGCAGCAGGGGCCGCCCGAATCCCAGTTCGGGCGGCCACCTTCAAACTCTGAAAATTTGGCTGACCTTTGAAGGGTGACCGTCATGGCTACTCAGCAGACCCGTTCGCTTGCCCGCTTCATGATGGCGCCATCCGTGGTGCTGCTGTTCGTCTGGATGATCGTTCCGCTGGCATTCACCCTGTGGTTCTCCTTCCAGCAGTACAACCCGCTCAATCCGATCCGCGACGGGTTCGTCGGCTTCTCGAACTACGCCCTTTTCTATTCCAATCCGGCATTCCTGCAGTCGATCCTCAACACGCTAATTCTCGTGGCCAGCGTGCTTTTGATCACGGTGATCGGCGGCATCCTGCTGGCGCTGCTGATCGATCAGCCGATGTGGGGACAGGGCATCGTCCGCATCCTCGTCATCTCGCCGTTCTTCGTCATGCCGCCCGTGGCCGCACTGGTCTGGAAGAACATGATCATGCATCCGCAATACGGCGTCTTTGCCGACATTGCGCGCTTCTTCGGCGGGCAGCCGATCGACTGGTTTGGGCAGTATCCCATGCTAGCGATCATCATCATCGTCGCCTGGCAGTGGCTGCCGTTTGCGACATTGATCCTCTTGACGTCCCTGCAGTCGCTCGACGGCGAGCAGAAGGAAGCCGCCGAGATGGACGGGGCCGGCTTCATCAGCCGCTTCATCTATTTGACGCTGCCGCATATGTCGCGCGCCATCACCGTCGTCATCCTGATCCAGACGATCTTCCTTCTGTCGGTCTATGCCGAGATCCTCGTCACCACCAATGGCGGCCCGGGCTACGCCTCCACCAACCTGCCCTTCCTCGTCTACCAGAAGGCGTTGCTGGAGTTCAAAATCGGCCAGGCATCCGCCGGCGGCATCCTCGCGGTCATTCTCGCCAACATCGTCGCCTTCTTCGCCATGCGCGCGGTCGGCAAGAACCTGGACAAATAAGGGAGGAAACGATGGCACGTGCAGTCAGCACCCAACACAAGACGATTGCGACCGCGGCCGCCTGGATCGTCGCCCTGCTGATCTTCTTCCCGATCCTCTATACGATCATCACCTCGTTCAAGTCGGAGCAGGAGGCCATCCAGGGCTTCAACCTGTTTCCGTCGGGAACCACGGAGAGCTATACCGCGGTCGAGGCGCAGAGCGGCTACTTCAAGTTCTTCCTCAACTCCGTGTTCCTGTCGGTCGGCTCGACTATCCTGGCTTTGCTCGTCGCTATACCGGCGGCCTGGTCGATGGCGTTCTCGCCGGGCAAGTGGACCAAGGACATCCTGATGTGGATGCTTTCCACCAAAATGATGCCGGCCGTTGCCGTGCTGTTCCCGATCTACCTGATCTTCCGCGATACCGGATTGCTCGACAGCCGCATCGGTCTGATGATCATGCTGATGCTGATCAACCTGCCGATCGTGGTGTGGATGCTCTACACTTACTTCCGCGAAATCCCGGGCGAGATCCTGGAAGCGGCGCGCATGGATGGCGCATCGCTCTGGAACGAGATCGTCTATGTGCTGACGCCGATGGCTGTGCCGGGCATCGCCTCGACAATGCTGCTCAACATCATCCTGGCATGGAACGAGGCGTTCTGGACGATCCGGCTGACCACCACCGAGGCCGCCCCGCTCACCGCCTTCATCAGTTCCTTCTCAAGCCCTCAAGGGTTGTTCTGGGCCAAGCTGTCGGCGGCCTCGACGCTGGCGATCGCGCCGATCCTGATCATGGGCTGGTTCAGCCAGAAGCAGCTGGTGCGCGGCCTGACATTTGGTGCCGTGAAGTAGCGACGTTGCTCGAAGCATCTGGCGAAAAATAACCCCTCGGGGAGGAAACCATGGGAAACATCACGCTCAAGCACGTCTCCAAGTCGTTCGGGTCGACGATCATCATTCCGGGCATCGACCTGGTCATCGAGAACGGCGAGTTCGTCGTCTTCGTCGGCCCGTCAGGCTGCGGCAAGTCCACGCTGCTGCGACTGATCGCCGGGTTGGAGGATACCACCGCCGGCACCATCAACATCGACGGCCGCGACGTCACCGGCGAGGCGCCGGCCAAGCGCAAGCTGGCCATGGTGTTCCAGTCCTATGCGCTCTACCCGCACATGACGGTGGCCAAGAACATCGCCTTCCCGCTGAAGATGGCGGGAGAGGACCAGGCGACCATCGATCGGAAGGTGAAGGACGCGGCGCGCATCCTGAACCTCACCAACTATCTCGATCGCCGCCCCGGCCAGCTCTCCGGCGGTCAGCGCCAGCGCGTCGCCATCGGCCGCGCCATCGTACGGCAGCCATCGGCTTTCCTGTTCGACGAACCTTTGTCCAACCTCGACGCAGCACTGCGCGGCACCATGCGGCTGGAGATCAGCGAGCTGCATCATCAGCTCAAGACGACGATGATCTACGTCACCCACGACCAGGTCGAGGCGATGACCATGGCCGACAAGATCGTCGTGCTCAATGCCGGCAACATCGAACAGGTCGGCTCGCCGATGGAGCTCTACAAGACGCCGAAGAACCTGTTCGTCGCCGGCTTCATCGGTTCGCCCAAGATGAACCTGATCGAAGGCGCGCCGGCGGCCAAACATGGCGCCAAGACCGTCGGCATCCGTCCCGAGCATATGAACATCTCGAAGACTTCAGGCGAATGGAAAGCCACGGTCGGCGTCGCCGAGCATCTCGGCTCCGACACGTTTTTGCACGTGCAGGCCGACGGTGTCGGGCCGCTGACGGTGCGCGCCGACGGCGAACTGGCCGCCCATCACGGCGACACGATCTATCTGACGGCGGACAAGACCAAGCTGCACCGCTTCGGCGCCGACGGAAAGGCGATGATGCAATGAGGCTCGAGGGTAAATCGGCGCTGATCACCGGATCGGCGCGCGGCATCGGCAGGGCGTTCGCCGAAGCCTATGTTCGCGAGGGCGCCACGGTCGCCATCGGCGACATCAATCTCGAAGCCGCCGAAAAGACCGCTTCGGAGATCGGCGGCAACGCTTACGCCGTGAAACTGGACGTCACCGACCTCGCTTCGATCGAGGCGGCGGTCAAGGCGGTCGAGACAAGGGCCGGCGGGCTGGACATTCTGATCAACAACGCAGCTCTGTTCGACCTGGCGCCGATCGTCGAGATCAGCAAGGCGAGCTACGACAGATTGTTTTCCGTCAATGTCGCCGGCACGCTGTTCATGCTGCAGGCCGGCGCCCGCTCGATGATCGCGGCTGGCCAGGGCGGCAAGATCATCAACATGGCGAGCCAGGCCGGGCGCCGCGGCGAGGCGCTGGTTGCCGTCTATTGCGCTACCAAGGCCGCCGTTATCTCGCTCACTCAGTCGGCGGGACTCGACCTGATCAAGCACCGCATCAACGTCAACGCCATCGCGCCGGGCGTCGTCGACGGCGAGCACTGGGACCATGTCGATGCCCTGTTCGCCAAATACGAGAACCGGCCGAAGGGCGAGAAGAAGAGGCTGGTCGGCGAAGCCGTGCCCTATGGCCGCATGGGCACTGCGCAAGACCTCACCGGCATGGCGGTGTTCCTGGCCAGCGACGAGGCCGAATACATCGTTGCCCAGACCTACAATGTCGATGGCGGCCAGTGGATGAGTTGAGGGGGCGAAGGCGCTCTTCTCCCCGTTTCCTCCACCGGGGGGAAGAGCCGTCCCGCTAAAGGGTAAAGCAGATGACCGTGAAACTCTCTTCTTCCATCCTCGCCAAGCTTCCGCCTGAGGTCGCCGGCCCGAAATATGATCGCGCGGCGCTCAAGGCCGGTATCGTCCATTTCGGGGTCGGCAACTTCCATCGCTCGCATCAGGCCGTCTATCTCGACGACCTGTTCAATGCGGGCCTCGGCCACGACTGGGCAATTGTCGGCGCCGGCGTCTTCGAGGGCGAAAAGGTCGGCCGCGGCAAGTTGCAGGAACAGGACTGGCTGACCACCGTGGTTGAGCAGGATGCTGGCCACATGAGCGTCCGCGTCACCGGTGTCATGATCGACTTCCTGATGCCGGGCGCCGCGGCCGCGATCATAGAACGGCTTGCCGATCCGGCGATAAGGATCGTTTCACTGACCATCACCGAGGGTGGCTACTTCATCGACCCGGCGTCGGGCGTGTTCAACCCGACCCATCCCGACATCGTCGCCGATGCGCAGCCGGAAGCAACGCCGAAAACTGTCTTCGGCATCATTCTTGCCGGGCTGATGCGCCGCCGCGACGACGGCATCGTGCCCTTCACAATCATGTCCTGCGACAACATCCCTCACAACGGCCATGTCACCGCTGATGGCGTCATCGGCCTCGCCCGGCTGATTGACGAGAACCTGGCGACCTGGGTGAGCGATAACGTTGCCTTTCCCAACGGCATGGTCGACCGCATCACGCCGGCCACCACTGACCGCGAGCGTGGCATTCTCTCGAGCGAATTCGGGCTCGACGACAACTGGCCGGTATTCTGCGAACCGTTCAGGCAATGGGTGCTCGAGGATCGTTTCACCAACGGCCGCCCGCCGCTGGAAAAGGTCGGCGTACAGTTCGTCAGTGATGTCGCGCCCTACGAGTTGATGAAGATCCGCATCCTCAATGGCGGTCATGCGACCATCGCCTATCCGGCCGGGCTGATGGACATCCATTTCGTCCACGAGGCAATGCAGGAGCCGCTGGTGCGCGGCTTTCTCGACAGGCTGGAGCACGACGAGATCATCCCGACCGTGCCGCCGGTGCCGGACACCGTGCTGGAAGACTATTATCAACTCATTGAGCACCGCTTCTCCAATCCGAAGATCGGCGACACCATCCGCAGGCTCTGCCTCGACGGCTCCAACCGGCAGCCGAAATTCATCATCCCGACCATCGCCGACCGGTTGAAGGCCGGCAAGGGCGTCGCCGGCCTGGCGCTGGAATCGGCGCTGTGGTGCCGCTACTGCTTCGGCACCACAGATAGCGGCGTCGTCATCCAACCCAATGATCCGAGCTGGGACCGGCTGCAGACGACAGCCAGGGCGGCAAAGGATGCGCCTGGCGCCTGGCTGGCCATGGAAGACATCTATGGCGATGTTGGCCGCTCGGCGCCGTTTGTCGATGCCTTTGCCAATGCGCTCAAGGCGCTCTGGGCCGACGGTGCGCGTGCGACACTGACGCGTTACCTCGCCGGCAATCTCTGAATGGCGCCTGAACTGGTCATTTTCGACTGCGACGGCGTGCTGGTTGATAGCGAGGGGCTGTCCGTTTCGGCGCTGCTTAGCATGATCACGCTCGCCGGCGGCAGTGTCAGCGAGGACGCCGCCTATGAGCATTTCCTCGGCAAGAGCATGAAAAACGTCCGCGAAATCCTCGGCCGCGACTTCGGACTTGATATCACCGACCAGCACCTGAGCGAGATGCGCGTCGAGCTGATGCGCAAATTTCGCGAGGAGCTGAAACCGATTCCCGGGATCGGGCAGGTTCTGCCGAGGCTCGCCATGCCATGCTGCGTTGCTTCCTCCGGCACGCTGGACCGCATCCGCTATGCGCTCGACGTCACCGGGCTGCTCGGGCTGCTCGAGCCGCATCTGTTCAGCGCCGCCATGGTGGCGCGGGGCAAGCCGGCGCCGGACCTTTTTCTCCATGCAGCCACCAACATGGGAGCGATCCCGCAAAATTGTCTCGTCGTCGAGGACAGCCCCGCCGGCGTGAGGGCGGCACGGGCGGCGGGCATGCGCGTCCTTGCCTTCACCGGCGGCTCGCACGCCGGCAACCCGGCACTGAAAGCGCGGCTTGCGTCGAGTGAACCGGACTTTATATTCGCTGACATGCTGCAATTGCCCGATCTGATTGCAGGCCTGGGAGCGAGAGCAAGAACACCTTGACGAAAAGTTTCGTTTGCGCGGTCGATGTCGGCACCGGGAGCGCCCGTGCGGGCATTCTCGACACCGGAGGCACCTTGCTCGGCCGCGCCGAGCACCCGATCGTCATGAACCGGCCGAAGGCCGATCACGCCGAGCACGATTCGCAGGATATCTGGTCGGCGGTCTGCATTGCCGTGCGCGTCGCCCGCGAAAAAGCCGGCGTGGCAGCGGAGGACATTCTCGGCATCTCCTTCGACGCGACCTGCTCGCTGGTGGTGCGGGGCAAGGATGGTGGCCAGCTCAGCGTCTCGGTGTCGGGCGACGGGCGCTGGGACACCATCGTCTGGCTCGATCACCGCGCCATTGCCGAGGCCGATGAATGCACCGAAAGCCGCCATGCCGTGCTCGACTATATCGGCGGCGTCATGTCGCCCGAAATGGAGACGCCGAAGCTGATGTGGCTGAAGCGCAACCTGCCCGAAACATGGAACGAAGCCGGCTATCTATTCGACCTAGCCGACTTTCTCAGTTGGAAGGCGACCGGTTCGCTCGCCCGCTCGCAATGTACGCTGACCGCCAAATGGACCTATCTGGCGCATGAAGAGACCGGCTGGCGGCACGACTTCTTCGAAGCGGTCGGGCTCGGCGATCTCTTCGAGCATGGCAATCTGCCTGACAAGGCCAGCCCGGTGGGCGCCGATCTCGGCCGGCTGAGTGCGGAAGCTGCGGCTGAGCTTGGCCTGACCGAAAAATGCCGGGTCGGCGCCGGCGTCATCGACGCCTACGCCGGCGCGCTCGGCGTGCTCGGCGGCTTTGCCGGCGATGAAACCAACATCGGCCGGCATCTGGCGCTGATCGCCGGCACCTCGAGCTGCGTCATGGCGATGTCGCCCGACCCGCAACCCTTTGCCGGCGTCTGGGGCCCGTATTATGGCGCAGCACTGCCGAGCCTTTGGCTGTCGGAAGGCGGCCAGTCGGCCACCGGCGCGCTGCTCGATCACATCATCCGCTGGCACGGCGCCGGCGGTGAGCCGGATGCCGCCATGCACGCCAGGATCGCTCGGCGCGTTGCCGAACTGCGCACCGTCGAGGGCGAGAACCTTGCCGGAAGGCTGTATGTGCTTCCGGATTTCCACGGCAACCGCTCGCCGCTCGCCGACCCGCATGCCGTCGGCGTCATCAGCGGGCTGACGCTGGATTCCTCCTTCGACAGCTTGTGCAAGCTCTATTGGCGTACCGCCGTAAGCATTGCGCTAGGCGTGCGCCATGTGCTGGAAGCCCTGAACGAGAACGGCTATCTGATCGACACGCTGCATGTCACCGGCGGCCACACCAAGAACCCGCTGCTGATGGAGCTTTATGCCGACGCCACCGGCTGCACGGTCGTCGAGCCGCTGGCCGACGAGGCGGTGCTGCTCGGCACCGGCATGATCGCCGCCACCGCCGCCGGCCTTTTTCCCGATTTGAACGCCGCCTGCGTCGCCATGCAGCAAGGCGGCAAGACGCGAGAGCCCAACTCGGCGGCCGCCGGCCGGTTCGACCGCGACTATCGTGTGTTTTTGGAGATGCACCGGCAGAGGCAGGCGCTGGACGCAATCAGATAGACGCGAACAAGCCTTTAAAGCGTCTGCTATCTCTGGTTCCAGCTCCGGATAATTGGTTCGCTAATGTCGTGCTCATAGCCGAGTACGCTTGTGCTGGCGGTATCCAGCACGAACAGAGCTCCATTTTGCGGCGGCAGGCCGAGCCAGCGCGTAGCCAGCACCCGCAGGAAATGAGAGCTTGAAAACACCAGGACATTGCCGTTGACGCCACGCAGCTCGTCGATGATCCGATCCGCCCTTGCGCCGACGTCCTCTGCCGCCTCGCCATCAGGGCAGCCGTCGCGAAACAGACGCCAGCCGGGGCGTTCGATGAGGATCTGCTTTGTGGTCAGCCCCTCGTAAGCGCCGTAATCCCATTCCGCCAGATCGGCCTTCTTCACGCCGGCCGAACCGAAGCCGGCCAGCGTACAAGTCTTGAAAGCGCGCTGCGACGGGCTCGACCAGACAGCCTGGAACGAAAGGCCCTGCAACCGCTCAGCGACCCGCCCGGCGGCCTCCTCGCCGGCAGGCGTCAGCGGTATGTCGGTCAGGCCGGTGTGCTTTCCGGAGGCGCTCCATTCCGTCTCGCCATGCCGAACCAGATAGATTTCGGGAAACGCGCTCATCCGCATGCCTTTCGATGGAATCTGATATCATGCCTGCTCTTCAGGTCAGTCAGCGACGCAACCATAGCGGCTTCTGCGCTCTCTCCAAACAAGCGGGAATGAGACCGTACGCGCTGGCTCAACTCTTCCTCTGAGTCAGCCTCTTGCCATAGCTGCCCATTTCGTAGACAAGCCGGGCTGTTAATGCGGAATCCGGGCCGATCACGGCTCTTTTCCGCGCTGAGACGCGGCTTCCGGCCTTTTTGCCGACGCGCCGCAATCGGATAGGCGAAAAATGTCTGCGATCGAAGCCGGCGCTCGCGCGCCGGAAAATCTTTGGCGTCAGGAAATCAGGGCGACGCTGGCGCTCGCCTGGCCGATGGTGCTCACCAATCTCGGCCAGACCGCGATGACCGCCACCGACGTCATGATGATGGGGCGGCTGGGTCCGGACACGCTGGCCAGCGGTGCGCTCGGCGCCAACCTCTATTTCATGCCGCTGATCTTCGGGCTCGGCCTGATGCTGGCGACCTCGCCGATGATCGCCACGGAACTCGGCCGCCGTCGCCATTCCGTGCGCGATCTGCGCCGCACCGTGCGGCAGGGCCTGTGGCTGGCGATCCTCATCTCAATCCCGATCTGGATATTTCTCTGGTACGGCGAGGCCGTGTTGCTGGCCATGGGTCAGGAACCGGCGCTGGCACATCAGGCCGGCATCTATCTGCGCTGGCTCGAATGGGCGGTGCTGCCCTTCTACGGCTATATCGTCCTGCGCTCGTTTATCTCAGCGCTGGAGCGGCCGGGTTGGGCGCTGGTCATCGTCTTCGTTGCCGTCGCGTGCAATGTCTTCTTCAACTGGGTGTTCATGTTCGGCAATCTCGGCGCTCCTTCGATGGGCATCGCCGGCTCCGGCCTCGCCACCACGCTGTCCAGCACGCTGATGTTCGTCGGCATGGCGGCGGTGGTGATGCTTGAGCCGAAGTTTCGCCGCTACCAGCTGTTCGGGCGCTTCTGGCGGGCCGACTGGCCGCGCTTCAAGGGCCTGCTGCGGCTCGGCCTGCCGATCGCCGGCCTGCTCGCCTTCGAGGTGACGATCTTCAACGCGGCAGCCCTTCTCATGGGGCTGATCGACGCTGCCTCGCTTGCAGCGCATGCCATCGCCATCCAGATCGCCTCGATCAGCTTCATGGTGCCGCTCGGCCTCAACCAGGCGGCGACGGTGCGTGTCGGGCTCGCCCATGGCGCCGGCAATCCGGAAGGGGTTTCCCGCGCCGGCTGGACCGCCTTTGTCATCGGCGTCTCGTTCATGGCGCTGATGGGGCTGGTGATGATCCTGTGGCCGCAACTGCTGATCAGCGCCTTCATCGATCTTGGTGAACCGGCCAATGCCAGGGTGATCGGGCTTGCCGTGTCGTTCCTGGCCTTTGCCGCGCTGTTCCAGATTTTCGACGGCGCGCAGGCGGTTGCCGCCGGCATGTTGCGCGGCCTGCACGACACCAAGGTGCCGATGATCTATGCAGCGATCGGCTATTGGGGTATCGGCCTGCCGCTCGGCGTGCTGCTGGCCTTCTATTCCGGGCTCGACGGCGTCGGCATCTGGATCGGCCTGTCGTTGGGGTTGGCGGTGGTGGCGGCGCTGCTTCTGGCCCGCTGGCTGCGGCGCGACAGGATCGCGCCGCCGCTCTCCTTTGGGCATTGAAGCAGAATCCCGACGGTCGACCGGTGCGGCTCAGCGGGCCGCGGCGCGTTCAAGCCTGCGTGCATATTGCGTCAGCGGAAAACACATGACGAAGAAAATCAGCGCCACCAGCCCATAGACGGTGAAGGGTTCGAAGGTCGCATTGTTGATCGCGTTGGATGTCCTGACCAGTTCCTCGAAACCGATGATCGAGGTCAGCGCGGTCGACTTGATCAGCTGCACCAGGAAACCGACAGTCGGCGCACGGGTGATCGAGAACGCCTGCGGCAGGATGATCAGCCGGAGTTCCTGCAGATAGTGGAAGCCGAGACTGGCGCCGGCATCCCACTGGCCGCGCGGCAGCGCATCGACGCCGCCGCGCCAGATCTCGGCGAGATAGGCGCTGGCGAAAAAGGTGAGGCCAAGCGCTGCGGCGGTCCACGGTTCGATGCGCAAGCCCAGCATCGGCAGGCCGAAGAACATCAGGAAGAGCTGCATGAGCAGCGGCGTTCCCTGAAAAAGCGCGATGTATCCCGATGCAAGCCGCTGCGCCCATTTATTCTTGGCGATCCGGAAGAACAGCACGAGCATCCCGACCACGCCGCCGCCGACGAAAGCCGCCAGCGACAGAAGCACCGTCCAGCGCGCGGCGAGCACAAGGTTTCGGACAATATCCCAGAAGGTGAATTCGATCATGACACGCCGGCTCCCAGAGCGCGGCGGCCGCCGCTGACCAGCAGCCGGCGCAGCCCCATCGACAGAAGGAGATAGACGATCGTCACCACGAAATACGTCTCGAATGCGCGGAAGGTGCGCGCCTGCAGCATGTCGGCCTCGTAGGTCAGTTCGCGCACCGCGATCTGCGACACCACGGCGGACTCCAGCATCATGATGATGATCTGGCTGGTCAGCGCCGGATAGATCACCTTGAGCGCCTGCGGCAGCACGATCTTGACGAACACCTGACGTGGCCTGAGCCCAAGCGCCAGTGCTGCTTCCGTCTGCCCGCGCGGCACCGCGTCGAGCCCGGCGCCGACGATCTCGATCGTGTAGGCCGCCATGTTGAGCGTCATTGCCAGCATGGCGGCCAGCAGCGGATCCAGCCTTATGCCGATGCTGGGCAGCCCGAAGAAGATGAAGAACAGCTGCACCAGGAACGGCGTGTTGCGCATCACCTCGACATAGACGGCGATGGCCCGCTTGAGCAGCACGGGGCCGTTTCGCCGCCCAGCCGCGCCGAGGATGCTAAGCAGCGTCCCGGCGAGGGTGGTGATGACGATCAGCAGGATCGTCGTGCCTGCACCGCGCGTGATCGCGCCCGCGGCACCGGCAAGCCAGCCGAAGTCCAGGTTATAGCCCATGAGGATAGGTCCTGACCCTTGAGCATTTTGGGGCTAAATGCGGCAAGACAAACGGTAGAGCGGTGCCGGTTCCAGGAGAGCCGGAGCCGCTCTGGAGGTCAATCCTTGAGGTTGTCGGGATTGAGCGGTGTTTTGAGCCAGGCTTTCGAGCTTTCGTCCAGCTTGCCGTCGGCCAGCATCTTGGCGACCGCGTCGTTGACCGCCTGCTTCAGGCGATCCTCGTTCTTGTTGAGGCCGATATGCGACGGCGAGGTGAGAAGCTGGAACTTCTGCTCCGGCTTCAGTGCCTCCTGGCGGGCGAGCACCTGGGCGCCGACATCGTTGCCGACGACCATCAGCTGGGTCTGGCCCGAGATGAAGGCCTGGATGACGGAATTATAGTTGTCGAAACGGCGGATGTCGGCCGAGGCGGGTGCTGCCTCGGTCAGCGACGTATCTTCCAGCGTGCCGCGGTTGACGGCGATCGACTTGTCGGCGAGGTCGTCCTTGCCTTCGACCTTGAGCGCGGCGGGGCCGATCACGGCGATATAGTAGGGCGCGTAGGCGGCGGCGAAATCGATCACCTGCTCACGCTCCTTGGAGTAGCCGACGCTCATCAGGATATCGACGCGCTTGTCGGTAAGATACGGAATGCGGTTCTGGCCGGTCACGCTGACCAAATTGAGCTTGACCTTGAGCTGGTCAGCGATGAACTGCGCCACGTCGATGTCATACCCCTTGATGCTCATATCGGCGCTGGCCGAGGAGAAGGGCGGGAAGTCCGAGAAAATGCCGACATTGATGGCGCCGGCCTTGGTGATGTCGTCGACCGCGTCGGCATTGGCGGCCTGGGTGGCAAGACCAAAGCCGGCGAGCATCAGCACGCCGGCGATGGATGATTTGAGCTTCATATGAAGTGCCATTGTCGTTCCCCTGCTGGAAGCTTGTTCGTTTTGAAAGCGGCCGCCGGCTCCAGCGCGGCGCTCGCCTTGGAACTTCTGATTGGACCATGATCTGTAGGTCTGCGGAGCAACAAACCGGTGTCCGCCGTCGGGATCGTGGTCTGAATGCGTCAGGCCCCCTTGCCTGAGATCGCCGGGCTGAAGACCATCAGGCTGAGGATCTCGAACAGCACCTGCGCGCCGGCATGGGCCGTGTTGGTGGTCGCGTCATATTGCGGCGCCACCTCGACGACGTCGCCGCCGACGATGTTGAGGCCCTTCAGGCCGCGCAGCAGTTCAAGCACCTCCCGCGTCGTCAGCCCGCCGACTTCCGGCGTGCCGGTGCCGGGCGCGAATGCCGGGTCGATGCTGTCGATGTCGAAGGACACATAGGTCGGGCCATCGCCGACGATCTGGCGCGCCTTCGCGATGATGGCGGGCATGCCGAGGCCGGTCACCTCTTCGGCATGCACGACGGTCATGCCGGATTCGTAGGTGAACTCCCACAGATACTCGGCCGAGCCGCGGATGCCGATCTGGATGGTCCGTGACGGATCCAGCACCCCGTCCAGCACCGCGTTGCGGAACGGCCCGCCATGGTGGAACTTGGTCATGTCGAACAAGCCGCTGGTGTCGCAGTGGGCGTCGATATGGATCATGCCGACCGGCGCTTTTTTGCCGACGGCCTTCAGGATCGGATGGCTGATCGAATGATCGCCGCCGACCGATAGCGGGATGACGCCGGCATCGACGATCTGGTTCGTGCGACGCTCGATGTCGTCATGGCTGGTTTCCAGCCGGTAGCGGCTCTGGAATGGCACGTCGCCGATGTCGGCCACCTTCAGCTCGTGTGTCGGCGCGCATTCCAGCACGTGGTTGTAGGGACCGATGCGCTCGATGGCGCGCAGCGCCCTTGGCCCGAAGCGGGCGCCCGGCCGGTTGGTCACGCCAAGGTCCATCGGCACGCCGATCATCGCCACCTGCAGATCGCCGAAATCAGGATTGTCGGCGGCAATTTCCCGGTAAGGCGCGGCGAGGAAGGTCGGGATGCCGGAATAGGGCGCCAGCCGCGTGCCGCTCTTGGAGAAGATCTTGTCGGCGACGCGCCGGAATTTGGGGTCGAACATCTCGCCGCCATGGCTTTCGCCATATTTGCGGCGCAACGCTTCGAGCTTGCCGCGATCATAACCCATGTCGGTCCTCCATGGCTGGTGCGGAGCGGCCATCAAATGACGGTCGCCGTCCTGCCGGCTGCCTGCGGATTTCACATCTTGATGCTGTTCGACCCAAAGTGTCTTGCAGCTGCTTTGAAAAATCAATTGATATTGTTAGGGTCTTTGCTGTGAGAAAATCTCACATTAATGTTGAGCACGGTCGTATCCGGAGACCGGGTTCCACTTTTCGGGATCGTGCTCCTTTGAGGCTCCGATGGCCAAGCGTCTGCCTCCCCTGAATCCGCTGCGCGCCTTCGAGGCAACGGCGCGCCATGCCTCGCTGACCAAGGCGGCGGCTGAGCTCAACGTCACCCACGGCGCCATCAGTCATCAGATCAAGGCGCTCGAACAGTCGCTTGGCGTCAAGCTGTTCGAGCGCGCCGGTCAGCGGGTGAAGCTGACGCCGCACGGGGCCGAATTGCTGCCGGCGGTGTCGACCGCCTTCGACGGCATCGCCGCCGCCACGCAGCGCATGACAAGGCCGGCGAGCACCGGCGCCCTCTCGGTATCCTGCGTGCCGGCGCTGCTGTTGCTGTGGATGATCCCGCGGCTCGGCAGCTTCACTTCGCAATATCCGGACATCAGGCTGACGCTGATCCCGTCCAATGACGCCAAGGACGTCCGCGCGCCACATATCGACGTCTGCGTGCACTATGGCGACGGCAGCTGGACCGATTGCTGGATGCGCAAATGGTCGGGTCTCGAACTGTTCCCGGTGGTCAGCCCGACGCTGATCAACAACCGTCCGATCCGCACCGTGCGCGATCTCGCCGACCACGTCTTCCTGCATGGCGACGACGGCCGCGAGTGGCACACCTGGCTGGCCGCCGCCGATGCGCTCGATCTGGAGCGCGGCCGCCGGCACCATCTCGGCGACGCGCGCATGGCGAGTGAGGCGGCCGTTCATGGTCACGGCGTGGCGCTTGGCGATACTGTGACGGCAAGCGGGCTGCTCGCCCGGGGACTGCTTGTCGCGCCGTTCAGCCTGTCGGTGCCGGCGGTCGACGATTTCTACGTCGTCTGTCGCAACGAGATGAGGTCGGCACCGATCGTGCAGCTGTTCATCGACTGGCTGTTTGCCGAGAAAGAACAGGCCGACGGCCGCGCCGATGCGCCGGTGGCGGGCCGCATCGGCATCCGCCGGAAGCGCCCGGCGCTGCGGGTGGTCGGCCCCAAGACCGCTTCCTGAGGCCGCGATTGCCGAAGCCGTATGCTTGCCGCCGGCTTTTCTTTTTGTCGGGCCAGCCCGCAAAGCGGGAGGCGCTTTCAAAAATTCAATGCTAAGAGGCATTTCGCTAAAGCAATTCCAGGAAAAGTGCGCAGCGGTTTTCCGTTCGGAATTGCGTGAAAACAAATTTAGAGCGGTTCAGCGTTTCTATCCAGAAACTGCACCGGTCTAGGAGCGAGCAGTGAAGGCGGCATCGAGACATGACCAAGACCGATATAGCGCGGCGCGTCTACAACCACACCTGGAAGCTCGACCCGATCGTCCGCAGCCTGCTCGACACCGATTTCTACAAGCTGCTGATGCTGCAGATGATCTGGGGCATGTATCCCGAGATCGACACCACCTTCTCGCTGATCAACCGCACCACTTCGGTTCGCCTTGCCGATGAGATCGACGAGGCGGAACTGCGCGATCAGCTCGACCATGCCCGCACCTTGCGCTTCTCCAAGAAAGAGATGATCTGGCTCGGCGGCAATACCTTCTATGGCCGCAAGCAGATCTTCGAACCGGAATTCCTCGCCTGGCTTGAAAATTTCCAGCTGCCGGAATACGTGCTTTCCAAGCGCGATGGCCAGTACGAGCTCACTTTCAGCGGTCCGTGGATGTACACGACGCTGTGGGAGATCCCGGCGCTCGCCATCATCAACGAATTGCGCTCGCGCGCCGCCATGCGGGCGCTCGGTCCGTTCGCGCTCGACGTGCTCTATGCCCGCGCCAAGGCCAAAATGTGGGCCAAGACGGAGCGGCTGAAAGCGCTGCCGGATATCCGCATTTCGGACTTCGGCACGCGCCGCCGCCATTCCTTCCTGTGGCAGCGCTGGTGCGTCGAAGCGCTGAAGGAAGGCATCGGCGAGGCTTTCACCGGCACCTCCAACGTGCTTTTGGCCATGGATAACGACCTCGAGGCGCTCGGCACCAATGCGCATGAATTGCCGATGGTGCTCGCCGCCCTCGCCAATTCCGAAAAGGAGTTGAAGCAGTCGCCCTACAAGGTGCTGCAGGACTGGCAGCGCTACTATGGCGGCAATCTGCTGATCGTGCTGCCCGATGCTTTCGGCACCGCTTCGTTTCTGCGCGATGCGCCGGACTGGGTCGCCGACTGGACCGGCTTTCGGCCCGACAGCGCGCCGCCGATCGAGGGCGGCGAGAAGATCCTTTCCTGGTGGCGTGAAAAGGGCAAGGACCCCAGGCAAAAGCTGCTCATCTTCTCCGACGGGCTCGAGGTCGAGACCATCGAGGAAACCTACCGCCACTTCCGCGGCAAGGTGCGCATGTCCTTCGGCTGGGGCACCAACCTGACCAATGATTTCGAAGGTTGCGCGCCGACCAACACCAACCGGCTCGACGCCATCTCGCTGGTCTGCAAGGTCACCGAGGCCAATGGCCGCCCGGCGGTCAAGCTGTCCGATAATCCAGCCAAGGCCACCGGCGACGAGAAAGAGATCGAACGCTATTTGCGTATATTTGGCGAGAAAGACCGCGTGGAGCAGCTGGTCAAGGTGTGAGGGGCGAGGGAACTCTTGGATAGCATGAGTTCCTTCGCCGTAGTGCGCTGCCGGTTGGCAATAGCAATACCCTTTGCGGCTTCATTGATCCTCCTCGCGCCCACCCCCGCCTTTGCCCATGCCTCCGATCGCGGCCACGTCCTGCTTCTGCCGACGGGCTACTACGTCGCCGGCGGCGCGCTTGCCGTTGCCGCCAGCTTTCTCGTCCTCGCGCTGCTGCCGTCAGACTTTCCCGCCCGCTTCTGGCGGCGGCGCCTGCCGCTTTTCGCATTCGGCAACGGCGCAAGGGCAATCGTCAGCCTGATATCCTTTGCCGGCTTTGCAATTCTTATTGCGGCCGGCTTGTTCGGCAGCCGCGATCCGCTTTCCAACCCGCTGCCGCTGGCCATCTGGACGCTGCTCTGGGTTGGGCTGGTTTTGCTGCAGGGGCTGCTCGGCAATCTCTGGTCATGGCTTAACCCATGGTACGGGCCTTGCCGTGTCATTTCCCGCCTGTTCGGCAAGCGGCAGACATGGCGCCCGCCTCCGTGGCTTGGCTGCTGGCCGGCCGTCGTGCTGTTCTTCGCCTTCGCCTGGTTCGAGCTGATCGACCCGGCGCCCGACGATCCGGCGCGGCTCGCCTGGGCCGCCGGTTTCTATTGGCTGCTGAGTTTTGCCGCCATGCTGGTGTTCGGCTACCGCGACTGGAGCCGGCGAGGCGAGTTCCTGGCCGTCTTCTTCGCCATGATTGCACGATTCGCCCTCCTTGAGCGCAATGAAGTCGAGCGCAGTGAAGGCGGTCGGCTCAGTCTGTGCTGGCCGGGCGCCACGCTCAGCGATGCCGCGCCGCTGTCGCTCAGCGGCATTGCTTTCCTGCTGCTTGCGCTGTCG
Source organism: Mesorhizobium sp. f-mel (assembly GCF_053850215.1). Lineage (NCBI taxonomy): Bacteria > Pseudomonadati > Pseudomonadota > Alphaproteobacteria > Hyphomicrobiales > Phyllobacteriaceae > Mesorhizobium > Mesorhizobium sp. f-mel. The sequence continues at coordinate 79,194 of NZ_JBSPTO010000011.1, read as the reverse complement.
TCGGTCTCCTTCGATGGCCTGTCGAAAACCTTCTTTTGGCTCGGCCTGTTCGGCCTCAATCCGCTGGAGTTTCCGGGCCGCACGGCGGTGATCGGCATCGGCACCTTCGGGCTCGTGCTGACGTTCGTCTTGCTTGCAGCCGCGTTCATCCTTGCCATTGTCCTTGGCCAGCGTCTTGCCGGCAGCCCGCATTCCCTCAGTCAGGCCGCAGGGCTGCTGGTCTGGTCGATCGTGCCGATCGCGCTCGCCTACCATGTCGCGCATTACCTGACGGCGCTGCTGGTCGATGGCCAATACGCCATCGCCGCTCTTTCCGACCCGTTTGCGCTGGGCTGGAACCTGCTCGGCACCGCCGGCATGCAGATCGAAGCCGGCGTGGCGGCTGGCGCCGGCTCGGCATGGTGGCTGTGGAATCTCCAGGCCGGCGTCATCATCGCCGGCCACATGCTCGCCGTGCTCGTTGCCCATGGCCTCGCCTGGCGATTGCACCCGGTTCCCGCTCGCGCCGCGCTCAGCCAGTTTCCGCTCACCGTGCTGATGATCGCCTATACGGTCTTCGGCCTGTGGTTACTTGCCACGCCTTCAGTCGGATGAGACAAAAGCCCGGCTCGATGGCGTCGATTGAACGTTGGGGAAAGCCCGCTTGCCACACCAGGGCTTTGATGATTTAGTTTGTACACATGCAATTTCGGCGCTCTTACCAGAGTGGCCCGCTTCACTACAGCCATTGGTCAAAACTCAAAAACAAGGGGAACTGCCGTGACTGACAAGAATGGGTTTTTAGATCTCTCCAAAACCGGTCTCACCCGCCGCACGGCGCTAAAGGGGTTGACCGCAGGCGCCGGCCTTGCCGTCGCGCCTGGGTTCGTGCGTTATAGCCAGGCGCAGAGCTCGGCGCCGATAAAGATCGGCTTCCAGTCCCACCGCACCGGCATCGGCGCCGCCTATGGTCGCTGGTACGAGAGGACCACCGCCGCCGCGGTCGAGGCGATCAACGAAGCCGGCGGCATCAACGGCCGGCCGGTCGAGGTGATCATCGAGGATGACGGCACCGATCCCGGCCGCGGCGCCGAAGTGGTCGGCAAATTCGCCAGCCAGCACAAGACCGACATCGTCTACGGCACGCTGTTTTCGCATGTCGTCATCGGCTCGGCGCCGGCAGCCGGCGAGGCCAAGATGCCCTATTTCGTCGTCAGCGAAGGCCACCACGTCGCCTCGACCAAGCTCAACCGCTACGTCTTCCAGCCCGGCATCACCGACGTGAAGAGCCAGATCCAGGCGATGGCGCCCTGGATCGCGGCGAATGCCGGCAAAAAGGTGACGCAGATATTCCCAGATTTCGCCTTCGGCTACGACCATCGCGACTATCTTCCGCCGGCGCTGAAGGCGCAAGGCGCCGAAGTCATTGCCCAGATCGCCATCCCGCCGACGGAATCGTCCTTCACCAAATACTTCCCGCAGATCCCAGCCGAGACCGAGGTGATCTACCACGTTATGGTCGGTCCGGCGGTGCTCACCTTCGTCAAGGAACTCGGCGAGTTCTATGGCTCCAACCGGCCGCAGCTGTTCGGCTTCATCGATTCGCTCGAAGCCACCGACATCAACAGCCCCGGCCTCGAATTCCTCGACGGCAGCCATTTCTGGGAAGGCTCGCCGCGCTACGCGCAGCCCAATGATTCCGCCGCGCAGAAGGCCTATCGCGCCGCCGTGGGCATCGACGACAATGGCGCTGCCGTCGGCGATCCGAAGGATGTCTCCACCGCCGCGCACATGTTCGGCTGCTGGGAAACGCTCTATGTCGTCAAGAAGGCGATGGAGGATGCCGGCTACAAGGGTCCGGAAGACCGCGCCAAGCTGGTCGAAGCGACCGAGGCCTTGACCGAGTTCGCCGAGGGCCCCGAGCATCCGCAAGGGCCGAAGACCTTCAACGGCAAGATCCATCAGTGTTTTGGCATCCAGAACATCTCCAAGGTCGAAGGCGGCCGGCTGAACGTCGTCCACAAGACCAAGATCGAGGACGGCCTCTATGAGCCGGAAGGGGATTACACGACCCAGGCGCTGTGAGCTTAGCTGTTTTAGCCGTAGTGCGCTTCGAGCCACCCCCCTCTGTCCTGCCGGACATCTCCCCACAGAGGAGGGTGCTTCTCGCACCTGCCAGCGCATAATGGCCTTCGGACCCCACCTCCTCCTCGCCGCCCTCGAAGGCCTCGTCACCTCCGCCGTGCTGGCGCTGACGGCGCTTGGCCTGTCGCTGGTGTTCGGCGTCATGCGCGTCGTCAATGTCGCCCATGGCGAGTTCTTCATGCTCGGCGCGGTGCTTGCCTGGGCGATCTCCACGGCGATATCAGGCCATCCGGCGGTCGGCTTCCTGGCCGCCCTCGTGCTGGGGCCGCTGATCGTCGGTCTGATCGCGCTCGTCTCCGAACGGCTGGTGCTGCGCCGGCTGAATTACAATCCGGAGGCCACCATCGTCGCCACCATCGGCATGCTCTACATCATCCAGCAACTGGCGCTGACCTTCTACGGTCCGGAGGCACGGCCCGTGGAGCCGCCCTTCAGCTATCGCATCCTTTTGCCGTGGTTCGGCTACTCCGGCTACAAGCTGTCGATCATCGCCGCATCGGCGCTTCTGCTGGTCGCGACGTGGTTCGTGCTGACGCGTACGAAAATCGGCCTCGTCATGCGCGCCACGCAATATGACCGCGAGACGGCGCAGGCCTTCGGCATTCCGGTCGACCGCGTCTATGCCGGCGTCTTCGCGCTCGGCGCCATGCTGGCGGCGGTGGCCGCCGTGCTGATCGTGCCGATCAGCCAGGCGCACTATCTGATGGGACAGGACCCGCTGCTGCTGTCCTTCATCGTCGTCATCATCGGCGGGCTCGGCTCGCTGCGCGGCACCGTCGTCGCTGCCGTGCTCATCGGCTTGTCGGACGGCATCATCTCGGTGTTTTTCTCGCCGACTCTGGCCAAGATCATCGCCACGCTACTAGTTGCCATGGTGCTGGTGTTCCGGCCGCAAGGCCTGTTCGGGACGGCATCGCGATGAAGGAGGCTTCACCGGTAAAAGCCTATGCGTTGCATGTGGGCGTCATCGCGCTGTTTTTCGCCCTAAGCTTCGTCCTGCCGGAATATCACCACGGGCTGCTCGCCCGCATCATGGTGCTGGCGGTTTTCGCCATCGGCTACAACATGCTGTTCGGCTATGTCGGGCTGCTCAGCCTCGGCCATGCCATGTTCTTTTCGGCTGGACTCTATGGCGCAGGCCTTGCCGTCATCCATCTCGGCTGGAGCGTGCCGGCCGCCTTCGCCGCCGGCCTTGCATGCGGCGCGCTTCTCGCGCTGGTGATCGGGGTGCTGGCGCTGCGTACTTCCGGCGTTGCCTTCATGATCGTCACCATGATGTTCGCGCAGGTATTTTATCTCATAATCCTCTATTTCGCGGCCTGGACCGGCGGCGATCAGGGCCTGGTCGTGCCGCAGTCGGCGCGTGTGCTTGTTTTGGGCGACACGTCGCTCGGCCTCACCGACCCGACCGTGCGCTACATGAGCGCGCTCGCCCTGTTCTCGATCGTGCTGCTGGTGGCGCTCGTTATCGTCCGCTCCAGGTATGGCCGTGTGCTGGTCGCCATTCGCGAAAACGAGGAGCGGACCAAGATGCTCGGCTACGACACGTTTTCCAACAAGCTCGCCGCGGTCGTAGTCTCCGGCACGATCTGCGCGGCTTCGGGCGCCGCCTACGCGCTGCTGTTCGGTTATGTCGGCTCGACCTTCGCCTCGGTGCAATATTCCATCCTACCGCTGCTCTGGGTGCTGCTCGGCGGTGCTGCGACCACGCTCGGTCCGCTGATCGGCACCCTGTTCATGTACTATGTCGTCGACATCACCAGCGGCTACACCTCGGCCTATCTGCTGATCGTCGGCATCGCCCTCATCCTGCTGGTGCTGTTCTTCCCCAGGGGCATTCTCGGCACCGTCCGCCAGCGCTGGCTTGGATGGCTGCCATGATGCCGCTGCTGACGACCAAGGGCCTGTCCCGCAATTTCGGCGGCCTGCGCGCCGTCGACGGTGTCGAATTCGCCCTCATGCCGGGCGAGATTCGCGCCGTCATCGGCCCCAATGGCGCCGGCAAGACCACCTTCGTCAGCCTGGTCAGCGGCCGCATCCAGCCGTCCTCGGGCATGATCGTCTTCGACGGCGCCGACATCACCAGCCTGCCGGCCTACGCCAGGGTCCGCCTTGGCATTGCCTACACCTTCCAGATCACCAGCGTCTTTGCCAACCTCACCGCTTACGACAACGTCGCACTGCCAGTGCAGCGCACGCTGACCGGTGGCCGCTCGAAAGGTGCCGTGCATGCCGGCGTCATGGCGGCGTTGGAGCGCACCGGCCTTGCCGACCGCGCGCACATGCCGGCCGGGCAATTGTCCTATGGCCATCAGCGCCTGCTCGAAGTGGCGATGGGGCTGGCGCTAAAACCGCGCCTGCTGATTCTTGACGAGCCGACGCAGGGGCTGGCCGACAGCGAGATCGACAATTTCATCGGGCTGGTGCGCGAGATCGCCACAAGCGCGACTGTGCTTCTGATCGAACACAACATGCCGGTGGTCATGCAGCTTGCCGACCGCATCACCGTCTTCAACGCCGGCAAGATCCTGGCCGAAGGCACGCCCGAGCAGGTCCGTGCCAATGCCGAAGTGCAGGACGCCTACCTGGGGACCGCCCCATGACTGAAACACGGTCTGAAGCACTGACCATCTCCGGGCTCGACTGCTTCTACGGCGAGGTCCAGGTGCTCTACGGCCTCGACCTCGTGTTGAACAAGGGCGAGGTGCTTTGCCTGTTTGGCCGCAACGGCGCCGGCAAGACGACCACGCTGAAGGCGATCATGGGCCTCGTTCCCTCACGCGCCGGCTCGATCAGGCTCGACGGCAAGGAGTTGACTGGCCTGCTGGCGCATGACGTGCCGAAGGCCGGCGTCGCCTATGTGCCGCAGGGCCGGCGGCTGTTCGCCGAGATGACGGTGGCTGAAAACATCGAGATCGGCCTGATGGTCCGCGGCAAGGGCAAGACGACGCGCGAAAACGTGCTCGACCTTTTTCCGCTGCTGCGCCAGCGGCTCAGACAGCGCTCCGGCACGCTGTCGGGCGGCGAGCAGCAGATGCTGGCTATGGCGCGGGCCCTGTGTCTCGAACCGCAGGTGCTTCTACTCGACGAGCCGACCGAAGGGCTGATGCCGTCGATGATCGCCAGGATCCGTGAGACGGTGTCGAAGCTGCGCAATCTTGGCGTCTCGACGATCCTGGTCGAGCAGCGGGTCGATGCCGTGCTATCCGTCGCCGACCGGGTCTCGTTCATTGAGAACGGTCGCAACCGCGAGACCGTCGATGTCGAGGAGCTCCGCGCCGATCCGTCGGCGGTCCGCCGCTATGTCGGCGTGGGTTGATCAGCCAAAGAACAGAAAACCCGCGATCAGGAATATCGGGATCAGCACCGCGCCCGACCATGCCATGTAGCCGAAGAAGCCCGGCATCTTGACGCCGCGATGTCTGGCAATCGCGTAGACCATGAAGTTCGGCGCATTGCCGATATAGGTGTTGGCGCCCATGAACACCGCGCCGGCCGAGATCGCCGCCAGCGTGGAGGCGAAGGTGGTCATCAGATGCTGTGGATCGCCGCCGGCGAGCTCGAAGAACACCAGATAGGTCGGCGCATTGTCGAGGAAGGATGACAGCGCTCCGGTCATCCAGAAATAAGCGAGGTCGTTTGGCTCGCCCGTCGGCGAGCTGACAAGCGAGACCAGCGGTGCCAGCGCGCCGTCGGGGCCTGCCCTGAGAATGGCGATGACCGGCACGATGCAGATGAAGATGCCGGCAAATAGTTTAGCCACTTCGGCGATCGGCTCCCAGTGGAAGTTGTTCGCCTGCCTGTGGCTCTTGGGCGAGACGCCGAGCGAAAGGAAGGCAAGCGCCAGGATGACGGCGTCGCGCACGAGGTTCTGCAATTCAAGGCTCACGCCGTGGACGGAGAAAGCCACGCCCGGCTTCCAGGTCGCGGAAAGCAGGATCGCGCCGATGACCCCGGCCAGCAGCGGGACGTTGGGCAGGCCGCGGATGCGCACCTTCGTGTCCGGTGTCGGATCCTTGATCTTCGGCGCGCCGGCCTCGCGGCGATGCAGGATGATGTCCATGGCCAGGAAGACGGCCAGCACCAGGCCGCCGACGAACAGTGTCTCCTGATAGAGGTTGGTGGTAGTCCAGAAGAAATCGACGCCGCGCAGAAAGCCGACGAACAGCGGCGGGTCCCCGAGCGGCGTCAGCGACCCTCCGATGTTGGACACCAGGAAAATGAAGAAGATGACGACATGGGCATTGAACGCCCGGTTGTCATTGGCGCGCAGGATCGGCCGGATCAGGATCATCGAGGCGCCGGTCGTGCCGATGACTGAGGCGAGCATTGCCCCGATCAGCAGCAATCCGGCATTCACCAGCGGCGTGCCATGGATGTTGCCGGCGACGAGGATGCCGCCTGAAATGGTGAACAGCGCAAACAGAAGAATGATGAACGACATGTATTCGGTGAGCAGTGCGTGCAATACCGCCTCTGTGGCCGAAGGCATGCCGAACGCCACCGCCAGCGGCACGACCGCGAGCGCCGCCCAGAAGAAGGTGATCTTGCCATAGTGATGCTCCCAGACATGGTGGAAGAGCAATGGTCCGGTGGCGATCGACAGAAGCAGGCCGGCAAAGGGCAGCGCCCACCACAGCGACATTGTTTGGCCCGGCAACTTGTGGGCCTCGGCTGCGAGCGCTATTCCCGGAAACAGGGTTGCGACTGCCACCACTGCGCCCGCCGTCAAAGCCGCCGCAAACCGCATAAAGCCCCCTCTGGAATTGTGTCGGATGCGATTGGTGATGTTCAAGCCAGCGTCACGCCGGCATCGCGCATCCGATTCAGCATCGTCTCGACGGACCCGTTGAGATTGATGCCGCGGCAGGCGTCGAGCCGCACTGTTGTGTGGAAGCCCTGCTTGACCGCATCGAGCGCCGAAAAGGCGACACAGAAATCGGTCGCGAGACCAACCAGGGTCAGCGTGTCGATGCCGCGCTCCCTAAGATGGCCGGCAAGACCGGTCGGCGTCGTATGGTCGTTCTCGAAGAAGGCCGAATAGCTGTCGATCGCCGGCCGGAAGCCCTTGCGGATGACCAGTTCGGCCTTGGTCCAGGCGAGGCCGGAGTGAAAGTCCGAGCCTAGGCTGCCCTGGATGCAGTGGTCCGGCCACAGCGTCTGCTGGCCGTAAGGCATCTCGATCGTCTCGAACGGCTTCTTGCCGGGATGACTGGAGGCAAAGCTCGAATGGCCGGCGGGATGCCAGTCCTGCGTCAGCACGACATGTTCGGTCCGCCGGATCAGGTCGTTGACCAGCGGCACGATCTCGTCGCCGCCGGCCACCGCCAGCGCGCCGCCCGGGCAGAAATCGTTCTGCAGGTCGATGATGACAAGCGCTTCGTCGGCCATGGAGCCTCCCTTTTGTTTGTCCGGAGGCATGACCCGAACCGGAAGTCTGCCGAAACGTGGAATCCGGTGTTCGAAGCCAGGCTCCACCGAAAATGCCGCTGACGCGACCGGATGGAGAAACTCGACCAGATGGCCGGCTGCGTCAACCTCCAACGGTATAACAAAATGCGTGCCGCCGCGCCGAGGCGGAGAGCGGCCCCAAACTCTGGCTTTGACAAATCTTGCCGGCTTGATATCATTTGCATACGAATGAATTTGACCGGCCCGAGTGCCGGAAGGATCCCTATTTCTGGGAAGGCACAGCGTGATCCGTTACGCGAAACCCACCACCGTCGACGAGGCTCTCGCTTTGCTTGGCGAGGCTTCGTGGCGCATCCTTGCCGGCGGCACCGATTTCTACCCGGCACAAGGGGCCAAGCCTTTCCGCGAGAATGTCCTCGACATCAACGGTCTGGCGGCGCTGCGTGGTATCGCCGAAACCGAGGACCATTGGGTCATCGGTGCGCGCACGACGTGGACTGATCTTGTCCGTCATCCGCTGCCGGCGGCTTTCGATGCGCTGAAGCAGGCGGCGCGTGAAGTCGGGTCCGTGCAGATCCAGAACGTCGCCTCCATCGCCGGCAATCTCTGCAATGCCTCCCCGGCCGCCGATGGCGTGCCGGCTCTGCTCATTCTCGACGCCGAGGTCGAACTGCGCTCGACGGCGATGGTCCGCCATCTGCCGCTGCAAAAGTTCATCCTGGGAAACCGCTGCACGGAACTGCAGCCGGGCGAAATGGTCACCGCCATCCGCGTGCCGAAAAACGCGGCCACCGGGGCGTCGGCTTTCGTAAAACTCGGCGCGCGTCGCTATCTCGTCATTTCCATAGCCATGGCGGCCGCCCGCCTGACCGTTGAGGGCGGCATCGTCGGCAATGCTGCCGTCGCCGTCGGCTCCTGCTCCGTTATCGCCAAGCGTCTCTTGGGCGTCGAAGCAGCCTTGCGGGGGCTCCCGGTCGACCACGCTCTCGCCACCGCGATCCAGTCCGCACCGATGGACGAGCTGTCGCCGATCGGCGATGTCCGCGGCAGCGCCGAATACCGGCTGGACGCCGCGCGTGAGATCGTCGTCCGCGCCGTACTAGATGCCGCTGGCCATATGCCTACGGCAAGGGTGGCGGCGGCATGAACCAAGCTCAACCTGGCATCAGCGGAGCTCAGCCTGGCACGAGCATGGAACGCGCCAACATCGCTTTCAAGGTCAACGGCGCCGCCGTTTCTGTCTGCGTGCCGCCGGTTCGCCGTCTCTCTTCGGTGCTGCGCGACGAATTGCACCTGACCGGCACCAAGGTCGGCTGCGACGCCGGCGACTGCGGCGCTTGCACGGTGCTTGTCGATGGCGAACCGGTCTGCGCCTGCCTCATGTCAGCGGCTTCTGCCGCTGGCACCGTGGTGACGACCGTCGAGGGTCTCGCCAACGGCAGATTATCGGCGCTGCAGGCCTCGTTCCTCGATCATGGCGCAGCGCAGTGTGGCATCTGCACACCCGGCCTGCTGGTCGCGGCGACCGCACTTCTCGACAGCAAGCCCAACCCAACCGAGGCTGAAACACAGGATGCACTGGGCGGCGTCCTCTGCCGCTGCACCGGCTACCGCAAGATCATCGCTGCGGTGATGAATGCTGGACGGTTCGCGAGCGAACTCTCGACCGACGGCGCTGCCCCCAATCCGCCTGCCGGCACCTTCTCCCCGTATAGTGACGGGGAGAAGGGACAAGCTCCAGCGCCGGCGTCCCCCTCTCCCCGTCTTTCACGGGGTGAGGGTGCGGGGCAGCACCAACCGAAGCGGCTGGATCTCGACCTTGACCGCAGGATGCCAATCTCAGGCCACGCCGTAGGTTCGTCGCCGATCAGGCTCGACGGCCTGCCGAAAGTCACCGGCGGTGAAAAATTCGGCGGCGATTCCTTTCCGGCCGATGCGCTGGCGGTGCTGGTGGTCCGCTCGCCGCATCATCATGCCCGCTTCGCTTTCGGCGATCTCGACGCCTGGATAAAAGCTCATCCCGGCATCGTCGGCGTCTACACCGCTGCCGACATTCCTGGAAAGAACAGCTTCGGCGTCATTGCGCCTTTTGCCGATCAGCCGGCGCTGGCCGAAGTTTTTTCGCGCTTTCGCGGCGAGGCGGTGGCGCTGGTTGCCGGTGAGCGCGAGGCCATGCTCGATCTCGACCTTTCGGATTTCCCTGTTCGTTGGACTGAGTTGCCGCACGTTCTGCAGCCCTGCGAGGCGCAAGCCGGCGGCGCACAACTGATCCACGAAAATAGGCCGGCAAACCTGCTCACCACCGGCTTTGTCGAGCGCGGTGACCCCGAAGCTGCGCTTGCCGGCGCGGCTTTCACGGTTTCCGGCGCCATCGACACGTCCTACGTCGAGCACGCCTATATCGAGCCGGAAGCCGGCCATGCCTATATGGACGGCGACACGCTGGTCGTCGTCGCCTGCACGCAGGCGCCGTACATGGACCGCGACGACGTGGCAAAGGTGCTTGGCCTTGCCGTCGACAAGGTGCGCATCGTGCCAACCGCCACCGGCGGCGGCTTCGGCTCGAAACTCGATGTCTCGTTGCAGCCTCTCATCGGCCTAGTCGCCATGAAGACCGGCCGGCCGGCCGCACTCGCCTACACCCGCAATGAATCGATGAACTCGACCACGAAGCGCCATCCCGCTGAGATGAAGGCGACGATCGGCGCCGATGCCGATGGCCGCATCATCGGCATGGTCTTTGCAGGCGATTTCAACACCGGCGCCTATGCCAGCTGGGGTCCGACCGTCGCCAACCGCGTGCCGGTGCATGCCTCCGGTCCCTATGCAACGCCGAACTATCGCGCCGAAGGCCGCGCCATCCACACAAACGGCCCGATCTCCGGCGCCTTCCGTGGTTTTGGCGTGCCGCAGGCGACGATCATGCAGGAGACGCTCTATGACGAGCTGGCCGAAAAGCTTGGGCTGGATCGGCTCGATTTTCGCTTGAAAAACTGTCTTCGGAACGGCTCCGAAACGGTTACGGGCCAGAGGCTGGAATCGGGCGTCGGCATCGCCGAGTGCCTTGAAGCGCTGCGGCCGCATTGGATGCGCGCCCTTGTCGATGCCGAGTTGTTCAACGCCGGCAGCAGCACAAAAAAACGCGGCGTCGGTGTCGCCTCTTGCTGGTATGGCTGCGGCAACACCTCGCTACCCAATCCGTCGACCATCAGGGTCGGCATCTCCGCCTCCGGCGATGTCGTCCTGCATCAGGGTGCGGTTGACATCGGGCAAGGCTCGAACACGGTCATTGCCCAGATCTGCGCCGACGCGCTCGGCCTGCCGCTGGAAAAATTCCGGCTGAAAAGCGCCGACACGGCAATCACGCCGGACGCCGGCAAGACGTCCGCTTCGCGCCAGACCTTCGTGACCGGCAAGGCCGCCGAAAAGGCCGGCCGCGCCTTGCGCGAGACCATGCTGCGCTTTGCCAACGTGTCGGAGAAGGCGGTGATCGCTCTGGACGGCGCAAGCCTGGTCATCCGCGAGGGCGAAGCGACCCGGCATATCGATTTGTCAACGCTGAACGCCGATGCCGATGGCTTCGTTTTCCGCGCCGAGGAAAGCTACGACCCGCCGACATTGCCGCTCGACGCCAAGGGCCAGGGCAAGCCTTACGCGGTCTACGGCTACGGCGCACAGATCGCCGAACTGGAAGTCGACCTCAAGCTCGGTACGGTGAAGCTGATCAAGATCACCGCCGCGCATGATGTCGGCAAGGCGATCAATCCGCTGCTCGCCGAAGGCCAGATCGAGGGCGGCATCGCGCAAGGCATCGGCATGGCGCTGATGGAGGAATACATCCCCAGCCGCACCGAGAATCTGCACGACTATCTCATCCCGACCATCGGCGACGTACCGCCGATCGAGACCATCCTGATCGAAATTCCGGATCCGGAAGGACCCTTTGGCGCCAAAGGTCTGGGCGAACACGTGCTGATCCCGACGGCGCCCGCGATACTCAATGCCATCCGTCATGCCACCGGTGTCCTGGTCACCAAAATTCCGGCGACGCCGAGCCGCATCCGCGCGGCGATACGGGACAAGGAGGCACGCCGATGAGCGAGCTGGCCGAACGCTTCGAAACGCATGATCCCGGCGAGAAGCAGGTGGCGGAGAAGATCCGCTGCGATGCCTGCCCGGTGATGTGCTACATATCAGACGGCCGTACCGGCGCCTGTGATCGCTACGGCAATGTCGGCGGCAGGATCGTGCGCATGGATCCGCTGACCATCCTCGACCACGCGACCGAGACCGGTGGCGCGGTCGTGCCGTTTATCGCCGAGGGCGAAGAATGGGACGGCGAACTGGTCAACACGGGCCGCCGCTTCGTCACCGCGATCGGCGCCGGCACCACCTACCCCGACTACAAGCCGGCCCCTTTCATCGTCGGCCAGCAGGTCGAAGGCGTCGATCTCGTCACCGTAGTCACCGAGGGCATCTTCTCCTACTGCGGCGTCAAGGTGAAGATCGATACCGACCGTCATATCGGCCCCGAAACGGCGACGGTGCGCGCCGGAGGCGAGGCGATCGGCCATGTCACGACAGGCGAATACGGTTCGCAGATGCTGTCGCTCGGCGGCGTGCATCATCTGACCGGCGGCTCGAAAGCCGAAGGCCGCGCCACCTGCGATGCGCTGCTTAATCTATGCAACCGCAAGCCGGTCGAACTTGCTATCGATGGCGGTGCCACGGTGATCGTCGAAGCCGGCAAGCCGCCGGTCATCGACGGCAAGCTCGAACACCGCATGCGCGTCGGCTGCGGCTCGGCCACGATCGGCATGTTCGCCACCCAATGGCGCGGCTTGGTCGACGAGGTGGTGGTGGTCGACGACCACATCACCGGCGTCGTCTCCGAGCATCAGGCAGGCAAGGTGCTCGGCTGGCAGGAGACGGGGATAAAAATCATCGGCCGCCGTTCGACCCCGGGCCGCTATTTCAAGGTCTCCGAACCCGGCCTCGGCTGGGGCGGCACCAGCATTTCCGACCCGCTGTCGATCCTAGGCGAATGGAATGCGAAGAAGGGCGCGCGGCCGGGCCTGTCGCTGCTGATGGTCTCGACCACCGGCGAGCAGTTCGCCTATTACGAGCTCGACGACGAGTTGAAGCCGGTGCAGAAACCTTTCCCGGAGCGGCTGCAGAAGTCTGTCGGCCTGATCGAGGACAATTGCGAGCCGGCGCTGTGCACCGTGCTTTTCGTCGGCGGAGCCGGCGGCTCGCTGCGCGCCGGCGTCACTGAGAACCCGGTCAATCTGACCCGCTCGGTGCAGGGCCTAACGACTTATGTGACCGTTGGCGGCGCGCCGGTCTATGTCTGGCCGGGCGGCGGCATCACGCTGATGGTCGACGTCACCCGCGTGCCGGAAAACGCCTTCGGCTATGTGCCGACACCGGCGCTGGTCGCGCCGATCGAGTTCACCCTGCGCCGCGACGACTATGTCAGGCTCGGCGGCTACGAAGCCGAGATCCGCAGCGTCGATGACATTCTCGCCAAAGGCGGCGAATATCTCAATCCGCGCCGCGGCACGGCTGCGCCGGCCAGCAATCCGTGGCCGCCGCTGGCGCAGTTGCGGCGCGCAGCGGGCAACGGGGTCAAGTGATGAACGGCCCGCAGGCGCATTGGCTTGAGGACGGCAGGCGGCTGCATCTCAATCATGGCCCGATCGACCTGATCATTGAGGCATTCGGCGATGCGAGCGAATGCCGCGCCGCCTATGGCCAGGCGGTGGCGCGGTTTCAAACAATCCTGTCGGAACTCGTCGAAGAGCTGCCTGAACTGCGCCGGCCAGCCTCCTTGCGACCACGTGCTTTCGCTGGCCCGACGGCGCGGCGCATGGAAGCGGCGGTCAATCCGCTGGCGGAACAATTCATCACACCCATGGCCGCCGTCGCCGGTTCGGTAGCCGACGAAATGCTTGGCGCGCTGCTGGCCGGGCGCCGGCTCGATCGCGCCTACGTGAACAATGGCGGCGACAGCGCGATCCATCTCGGCAACGGCCGGTCCATCACCCTTGCCATTGCCGGGACAGGCCATGGTTTGGCAGACCGCATCACGATCCATGCCGAAGACGGGATCCGCGGCGTCGCGACGAGCGGCTGGCGCGGCCGTTCCTTTTCGCTCGGCATCGCCGACGCCGTCACCGTGCTAGCGCGGACGGGTGCTGAAGCCGATGCCGCCGCGACCCTGATCGCCAACGCCGTCGACCTGCCCGGTCATCCTGCCGTCGAGCGCGTGCCGGCGCGCGCTCTGGCGCCCGACAGCGACCTTGGCGATCGCCGGGTCACCCAGGGCGTCGGCGTGCTTTCATCAGGCGAAATAGCCGCGGCGCTGGACAGCGGACTCGCCGTTGCCGAAGAGTTTCGGGGACACGGCCTGATTGCCGCCTCAGCGCTGTTCCTTGCCGGTCAGGCACGGATCGCCGGTCCCATGGCGCTCACTTCGCCCAGTGAGAAATCAAGGAAGGAAATTGCCCATGTCTGAGTTTGCGATCCGCAAGGTTGCGGTGCTGACGGAGGAGATATTTCACGAGGGCGGGCCGGTGGCGAAGGTGCCGCGCCGCCGTGCCGCCGCCATGGCGGTGGTGAAGAACCCGTTCGCCGGCCGCTACGTGGAGGATCTGCAGAGCGCCATGGACGATCTGAAGCCGCTCGGGCTGCTGCTTTCCGACAAGCTGATCGCCGCGTTGGGCGGCGACGTGAAGCAGATCGACGGCTACGGCAAGGGCGCCATCGTCGGTATCGCGGGGGAGCTGGAGCATGGTGCGCTGTGGCATGTGCCTGGCGGCTATGCGATGCGCGAACGGCTCGGTGACGCCAAGGCGATCGTGCCATCGGCAAAGAAGGTCGGCGCCTTCGGCTCGCGGCTCGACGTGCCGCTCGGCCATATCAACGCCGCCTATGTGCGCAGCCATTTCGATGCCATGGAGGTCGGCATCAGCGACGGGCCTCGTCCCGACGAGATACTGTTCTGCCTCGCCATGACCTGCGGCCCGCGCGTGCACGACCGCATGGGCGGCCTTGCGGCAAAAGACATCAAGGCTTGGGACGGACTGCGGTGAGCGCCGAGGACGTCAAGCTCAAGCTGGTCGAGGCCGAGGAGCCAGACGAAAACGATTACCGCTTGCAGGAGCAGGTCGGGTTCATCCTGCGCAAGGCGCACCAGCGCCATGTCTCGATCTTCGCCGCGCACATCGCCGACCTGACACCGCCGCAGTTCGCCGCCCTGGCCAAATTGCACGATGTCGGCGAGACTTCGCAGAACCAGCTTGGCAGCCTGATCGCCATGGATGCGGCGACGGTGAAAGGCGTCATCGACCGGCTCAAGGCGCGGGGCCTGGTCGAGCTTTCCAAGCATGAGGTCGACAAAAGGCGACTGCTGGTCAGTCTGACTGCTGAGGGCCGCAATGCCGTCGAGCGGCTGATCCCGATCGCCCGCGATATCACACAGGAAACGCTGGCGCCGCTTTCCGCCAAGGAGGCCGCCATTTTCATGAAGCTGTTGGCCAAGCTGGCGTGAACACGGCCTTGGTCAGCGCTGCCCCTCACCTGCCTGCCGGCATCCTCTCCCCGTAGAACGGGGAGAGGTACTCGTCATCGACGACTTCGTCTCAGACCCCATTCTCCTCTTCTGCATCGGAAGCGTGATGGTCTTTTCGACCGTCTCGCCGTTCAGGAACTTGATCGCCTTGCCGCAGCCCTTCGGCACCCGGCGTCACGTAGGCGAACGTCACCGTTGGCAAGAGCTGCGCGCCTTCGATCGGGGGCTGTCGATGCCGAAAAACTTGGTGTCTTGCTCGCGACCGGCGTCCTTGGCGGCAAGGTAAGCGCCGTAGCTTTTGACCGTCGACGAGGACTCCTCGTTGGCGCTCCGGCCATCTCCCCCACTTTGGGGGTGTTTGGACCGGGAGATCGGCAGCACCGCGCCCACTCACTCCCGCGACGTTGGCGACTGGCGAAAGCCGTAATGACGGCAAATCCCCAACCGGGGAGGTGTCCGGCAGGCCAGAGGGGGGCGCGAGGCGTCGCTACACAACGGCTTTCCAGCCGTGCCGCTGTCAGGCCGCTTCCGACAGCGATTTGTGGGCGTCGCTCAGGATCTCGAAGGATCGCACCCGCGCTGCGTGGTCGAAAATCTGCGCAGTGACCATCAGCTCATCGGCACCGGTGCGACGGATAAACGCTTCTATGCCTTGCCTGACCGTTTCCGGGGCGCCGACGACGGCGCAGGACAGCGCCTGGCCAAGCATGGTTTTGGCCATCGGATCGAGGTCGCGCTCATATCCCTCGACCGGCGGCGGCAATCGGCCGGGCCGGCCGGTGCGCAGATTGACGAAGGCCTGCTGCAGCGAGGTGAACAGCAGCCGCGCCTCAGCGTCGGAGGGCGCCGCGAACACGTTGAGGCCGAGCATGACATAGGGCTTGTCGAGCTGTTTCGATGGCTGGAAGCGCGAGCGGTAGATCTCCAGTGCGTGGTCGAGTTCGGCCGGTGCGAAATGCGAGGCGAAGGCGTAGGGCAGGCCGAGCATAGCTGCGAGCTGTGCGCCATAGAGGCTTGAGCCCAGGATCCAGATCGGCACCTGCTCGCCCTCGCCGGGTACGGCGCGGATACGCTGACCGTCTTCGGCCGCCTGGAAATAGCCCATCAGCTCGACGACATCCTGCGGGAAACTGTCGGCGCCGGCCTCGAGATTGCGGCGCAGCGCGCGCGCCGTGCCCATGTCGGTGCCCGGCGCCCGGCCGAGGCCGAGGTCGATGCGGCCGGGATGCAATGCGTTAAGCGTGCCGAACTGCTCGGCGATGACCAGCGGCGAATGGTTGGGCAGCATGATGCCGCCGGCGCCGACGCGTATCGTCCTGGTGCCGCCTGCGACGTGGGCAATGACGACGGAGGTGGCGGCGCTGGCGATGCCAGGCATGTTGTGATGCTCGGCCAGCCAATAGCGCCTGTATCCCAGCCGCTCGGCATGGCGGGCGAGATCGAGTGAATTGGCGAGCGATTGCGAAGCGTTGCTGCCTTCGACGATCGGCGACAGGTCGAGAACGGAAAGAGCGGTCATGGGCGGGGATCCTATGGACGGGAGGGATGTAGGAAGCGACCGCCAAGGCCGCAAATTCAAAAAATTGAACAGACGCCGCGCGTCCAAGCAGCCGCAAAGGACGCTCTGGCATTTGGGTCCGAGGGATTCCCTCCGGAACTTATCTCGGTTCCCGGATCATACGCCCGCCGCCTTCTCGGTCTCTGAAATCTGTTCGTCCTCAACCGCCGTATGCTGCGCCGCCAGGAAATTGCCGACATGGCTGAGGCCGTCGAAATGATCGCAGAACACCTTGATGACGACCAGCAGCGGCACCGCCATCAGCGCGCCGACGAAGCCCCACAACCAGGACCAGAAGGCAATGGCGATGAGGATCGCCACGGCGTTGATCTCGAGGCGGCGGCCAACCACAGTCGGCGTCACAAACTGGCCTTCGATGACGTCGCACAAAATGACGAATGCTGGCGCCAGCAGCGCATAGGAGATCGTCTCGAAGCTGATCAGCGAGATGACGGTAACCAGCGTGATCGTAATCAGCGCACCGATATAGGGCAGGAAATTAAGCAGAGCCGCTGCCGCGCCCCAGACCTGAGCGTTGGGCACGCCGAGGGCCCACAGGCCGAGCCCGATGACCGTGCCGAGGCCCGCGTTGATGACCGTGACGGTGAGCAGATAGTGCGAGATTTCACGTTCAACGTCGTAGACGACGCGCAGCGCCCGCTTCTTTTCGCTGAGACTGGGGAAGGACTGGACAATCTTCTCATAGAACATCGTGCCGGAGGCGAGCAGGAACAGCGACAGGACGAAGACAATGGTGACGCTGGTGCCGGCCGACAGCACATTGCCGGCGGCTTGCGAGAGAATGCCCGATGGCGCCATGGCCACCCTCTGAACGCCGGGCTCCTGGGAGGTCTGCGTTAGTCCCTCTATCTGACGCGAAATCTCCACGATCCTTTCGAACGGACGGCGCAGTTGCGCCAGACGTTCCGCAAGCTGCTGGCCGATCGACGAGGTGTTGTTGATGAGGTCGATGACCGGGCCGCTGAGCAAATACCCTGCGACAGCGATGACGCAGAACGACAGCAGCACCAGCAATGTCGCCGACATGGCATCGGGCAAGCCGTGCTTGCGCAGAAAGCGGACGATCGGCGTCAGCGTCAGTGCCAGCAGGAAAGCCAGAATGACCGGCATGAAGAAGGCACGGGCGAAGTAGAGCGCGAAGATCGCCATAAGCATGAAGATGCCAACGAGCAGCGAACGAATCAGATGGGTATCTGCACGCGCCTCGGCGCGCGAATCCGGGCTATCGGCAGCGCCTGCGCCCGAAGCGGCGGGTTCGGCTTTCATTCTGGCCCTCGGCGGCACACCGCGATTGGCGTAGACCGTGGGCGGAAACGCCTTTGCGGCTTCAAAGTTCCGTTGGAGCGACGTGCGTCCACTTGGACGCACAAAGTGCGCTCTGACACTTTGAATCTACGCATCGTGCTTTCCGAAAATCGATTCCGATTTTCGGGCCGATGCGTTAGCCGGCGTTGATGATGACCTTAGCCCTACGATCTTGCCGACGAATCAGGCGGCCGGCGCTGCCACGGCAGGGATGGCCTTCGCCGTTTCCTTGCGCACGATCGGCGCGACCTTGGTGCCGTAGAGTTCGATCGCCTTCATGACCTTGGCATGCGCCATGGTGCCGATCGCCATTTGCAGTAGGAAGCGATCGTTGCCGAATATCCTGTGCTGGGCAACGATCTTTTCGGCCACCTGTTCTGGATTGCCGACGAACAGCGCGCCGTTCGGGCCGCGCGACTGGTCGAAATGTGCCCTCGATGTCGGACCCCAGCCACGCTCGCGGCCAATGCGGTCCATCACCTCGGCCTGCGGCCCATAAAAATCGTCAGCCGCCTGGTAGGTGGTCTCGGCGATGAAGCCGTGGACGTTGAGGCTGGTAGCGAGATCAGCCGGATCGTTGCCCGCCCGTTTGGCCGCTTCCCTGTAAATGTCGAACAGCGGCGCGAACCGCGCTGGCGCGCCGCCGATGATGGCCAGCGCCAGCGGCAGGCCGAGCGCGCCGGCCCGCGCGGCGGATTGCGGCGTGCCGCCGATCGCGATCCAGATCGGCAATCTCTCTTGGAACGGGCGGGGGTAGACGCCGCGATCGTTGATCGAAGCGCGCAGCCTGCCCGACCAGGTCACCTTGACGCTGTCGCGTATGGCAAGCAGCAGGTCGAGCTTTTCGGCAAAGAGCTCGTCATAGTCTTCGAGATTGTAGCCGAACAGCGGAAAGGATTCGATGAACGAGCCGCGCCCAGCCATGATCTCGGCCCGACCGCCGGATAGAAGGTCGAGTGTCGCAAACTGCTGGAAGACGCGAACCGGATCGTCGGAGGATAGCACGGTGACCGCGCTGGTCAGCTTTATGCGCCGGGTGCGTTCGGCCGCCGCGGCCAGGGCTACGACCGGCGCTGAAGCCGCATAATCGGGACGGTGATGCTCGCCCAGCCCAAACACGTCGAGGCCGACCTGGTCGGCCAGCTCGATCTCCTCGATCAGGTTTCGCAGCCGCTCATGCGGACCGATGGCACCAGGGCCCGGTTCCGGGCCGACGTCGGCGAAAGTATAGAGACCGAGTTCCATCATGTGTCATCCTGGTGTTTTGTTTTTCGCGCTACAGGTAGCGACCAGTCCGCCGCGCCACCAGAGGGGCGGATGGTGAACAGTGCATGTCCGTTTCAGCCGAATTCAGCCGAAAAGGCGTCTCCCGACTGCAACAGCTCAGAATTTCATGGCTGGCATACCGTTTTGGCGCTTGAACTCTGGGTTTTCACGCGTATGTAAGCCTCGCAAATTGACTCCAGGGAAGTGGACTTGGCTATCTATAGGGAAAAAGACGTTTTCGAGCGGCGCAATGCCGCAAACGAGGCAAAGAAGGCGCTTCTCGAGCGCTTCAAGGCAAAGCCGGCAGCAGATGATCCAGCGGTGCTGGCACGACAGGCCGAACGCAAGGCAATCCTCGAAGCTCGTGCGATTCGCGAGGCCGAAAAGGCCAGGCTGAAGCAGGAAAAGCTGGCTCGCGAAGCGGCCGAAAAGGCCGAGCGCGAAGCTGCTGCCGAAGCAGCGCGTATTGCTGCGGAAGAAGCGGCGCAGGCGGAAGCGAAGATCCGGGAAGCCGAAGAGAACGAGCGCATCGCTCGTTTGCTTGCCGACGAGGCCGAGCGCAAGGCCAAGCGCGACGCGCGCTATGCGGCGCGCAAGCAGCGCACCGGCAGGACGCCTCCGGGCTTTTCTGCTCGCTAGCGCTCCTACAGCGCGATAGCACCAATCAATTTAGGGCCGCCTTGCAGCGGCCCTGAAGGCGTTTGTGCTGCGGCCTTGCAGCAAAACTAAATGCATGTCGCCCAAAAGTGCGCAGCGGTTTTGGGACGACGACATGCATAAAAACAAGAACTTAAAGCGCGCCGCATGAATCTCTTCAGACGCGACGCGCTTTAGGCCGCGAGTTTCAATCCCATGATGCCGCAGACGATGAGTGCGATGCAGGCCAGCCTGATCGCGGTTGCAGGCTCGCCGAGCAGCCAGATGCCAAGCAGCGCCGTGCCGACTGTGCCGATGCCGGTCCACACCGCATAGGCCGTGCCGACCGGCAGCGTCTTCAGCGCCAATCCGAGCAAAGCGAGACTGACGACCATCGAGACAACCGTCAGGACAGTCGGCAGCGGCCTCGAAAAGCCATCAGTGTATTTGAGGCCGATCGCCCAGCCGATCTCGAACAGACCAGCGAAGAAGAGAAGAATCCATGACATCGGAACGCTCCATTGGATTGCGGGTCGTCCCGGTCTTTTCGCAAAGCGCGAAGTCGTCTTCGCTGCATTGATATGGAAATTTAGGGTGCCCGATCAACAGCAGCGCCGGCGGCATTTCAGGACCAACCGGTGAATGTCGATTGGCACTGAAATGCCGCCGGTCATGACCTCGCGTCGAAACGCCCAGGCTTACCTGTCCTTGAGTTTGGTCGCTTTGACGGGCGGCGCTTTCAGGGTCGGGGCAGCGGCGGGTTTCTTCGCGTCCTTTTTCGGCTTGCGGGCTTCTTTGCCCGCCTTCATCGCACCTTTAGCCATGATTCGTTTCCTCCATTGTGGCAAGCGAAATGAACCAAGAGAAACGCCCGACCGCAAGAGGCATAATCTGGCGCCGGCGCCAGCCGGCTGACGTCAACCGTTCCTAATTCGCTCGTAAACCGCGCTGGTCCGTGCGATGATCTTTTTTGCACTGCAGCAACAGCCCGTGCCTTCGCCGGGTGATGATCCGGCAGGCCGGTCAGGACGACAATGCGAATCCATATCGGCTGCGAGATGAGCTTCGATTTTCCGCAGGAAACGCCGCTGATCGCGATGCTCAATGTCCACTATTCCCGCGCGTCGGATCTCGAACGGCCGGACTTCCTGACCTCGAACCCACCGGTGCCGATCGAGAGCTACCGGGACAGTTTCGGCAACTGGTGCAACCGTCTTGTCGCCCCGCCGGGTCGCTTCAGCTTCGGCACGGACGCGGTGATCCGCGATACCGGCACTTTCGAGATGGGCGATCTGATCGCCTGGCAGAACGAGGTGCGCGACCTGCCGTCCGACACGCTGCTGTTCCTGCTGCCCAGCCGCTATTGCGAGAGCGACGTGCTAGCGAACGAAGCGTGGCGGCTGTTCGGCCACACGCCGCTCGGCATTCCACGCGTGCAGGCGGTCTGCGACTTCGTCCACAACCACATCATCTTCAATTACGGCAATGCGCGGCCGACGCGCACGGCGGCCGAAGCCTATCGCGAGCAGAGCGGGGTCTGCCGCGACTTCGCCCATCTCGCCGTCGCCTTCTGCCGCGCCTTGAACATCCCGACGCGCTACTGCACCGGCTACATCAGCGACATCGGCCTGCCGAAACCGTGGTCGGACATGGACTTCGCCGCCTGGATGGAGGTCTATCTCGGCGGCCGCTGGCATGCCTTCGATCCGCGCAACAACGCGCCGCGCATCGGCCGCATCCTGATCGCCTCCGGCCGCGATGCAGCCGATGTGCCGCTGACCCATATTTTCGGGCCCGGCACGCTGGCCGGTTTCAAGGTCTGGACGAACGAGATCGTCGAGTAGGCCGTGTGGACAGTTACCGCAACCACAAGACAATAGCCGCGAGAGTGACAACGGCGCGGTAATTGCGGGCGGGTTTCTCGAAGCGGGTTGCGACCCGGCGGAACTGCTTGAGTTTGGAGAAGCAGCACTCAATCTGCTCTGTAAATCCACACGGCATGGAGATCACTTCGTTGAAGTCTCAAATGCGGTCAGACGTTCAAAAACCTAAGAAGCGGCGGGCTTGCTTCGGATGGTTAAGGCCAAGAGCGCCTCCGAAAGTCGTTTCTTCGCCCGCTCGACCCCGTTCTCGTCGATTGCCTCAACATCGAGGAACAAGTCGAGGCCAGTCGCGTGCTCGCTGATGACCTGAGGGCGCTGGGCCAGTTCACCCAGGAGGCCCTCGACTTCGTAGGGGACAACCTCCCGGCTGATCCCCTTCATGGCAATCGGTGCTAACGGACGCGCCCGGACAAGGTCGCGGACGAGCGCGTAAGTCTCATAGCTGAGGCAGATGCCGCCGGGCTCGGCAATCGACTGCAGACGGGCCGCCAAGTTCGCTTCGGCTCCGATGATCGTGTAGTCCATCCGATCATCGGAACCGAAGTTTCCAACATTGCAATAGCCCGTGTTGATGCCCATGCGAGCTTGGAAGGGCCGTTCAACTCCGCGGTCACGCCACACCCTGTTCAACTGCTCCAGCCGACGCTGCATGTCGACAGCCATGCGCAAGCAGGCTCTCGCGTCTTCCTCGATGCCTTGCGTCTCGGGGTCTCCGAAGAACACAAGAAGCGCGTCGCCGATGAACTTGTCGACGGTGGCGCCGTGTTTGAGCGCGATCGTCGACATCTCGGTGAAATACTCGTTGAGGAGAACCGTCAGGTCCTCGGGCTGGAGCCGTTCCACGATCGCGGTGAAATCCTTGACGTCGGAAAAAAAGATCGTGAGCTTCTTGCGCTCGGTCGCGATGGTGACGTCCTTCTGGCCGCTGAAGATGCTTTTGTAAATTTGAGGCGAGAGGTACTTGGCGATCTTCAATGAAATCGCGGCCAGGAAGTCGTTTGCCTCGGAAAGCTCTTTATTAATGCCCTGAACCAAGGCGGACTGACGACGCTGCAGGAGAATGAACGTCAGGCCCGCCGCCGCCGCGAAGCCGAAATATAGGAGCAGATATTTGAAAGCGAGGACGTTCGCAGCGATGGGCTGATTGACTGATATCTCCTGGATCCCTCGGACATCCCCAACCTTCCAGTCCGTCTTGGGGCTGTCCGGGTGTGAGTTATGGCAGGTCACACAGACTTGTCCCATTACAACCGGGGCCGCGGCTCGGACGTGCCGGTCAAACAGCGAACCCGAGACTTCGATGATCGGCTCCCTCGGGTTGGCGCGCAAAGCAAAGATTGCATTCCGCTCGAATGCATCGAGCTGATGGGGGTCGCGACCTTTGAAGGGTAGATCCGAGACGAACCGATATTTGACGGACCCGTCGTGAGCGCTGATGCGCTTGCCGAGTTCGATCGAGAGGGTTGCTGGAATAGGGATCGCGCCTGGCACGTCCCGGTAGTTATGCGTCGCGGTCACGGCGTCGTCTGCTTGCAGCACGCGTCCCACGACTTCGCTGCCGTAGAATCCGCGCATTTCGTCGATGATCCGGCTGATTTCGCTGGCTTGCGTGCGCAGCATCCGTTCCGATAGGTCTCGCAGGTCGAGCCAGGCTGCGACGGGCAGACCTATAAGGCCGATGACCACTGCCGCTACCAGGAGCGGTCCCATGGTGCGCTGCTGACGCGCAATCTGTTCACCCAGTCCAGCCATTGTGCAAGCGCCCGGCAGTCACTAGCATCTGAATTATAGCTCATTCCCGGCAAGGTACTAGCGTCAGTCTTGGCTCGATGAAAACACGTCAGCCCTGCAACGACCGACCGACCTTGAGCGGTTGTTGCTAAGCCCCACCCTCACAGCGGACTAGACGGGCAGTGAATCAGTGAAGGGGATGTCGCAAATCGGTTGGGGCCCGGAATGCGCTCCGGGATAACGGCTCAGGGTCAGAAGTTCACCTCCGGCAAGGCTGAGACTTCTGCGGCCGGAGAGCGCTTCGGAAAAGAAAGTGTCCCGCGAAGCGTATCCTGCGGCGCCCGGCCAACTGGACTGTTCTCACGCTTGGAGAAGGAACGCTCAAAGCCACTGTCCGACTCTCTAGGGCTTTGGCCCATCGCTTTGAACGACTGGACGGCTCGTGCGTTGTGCTGCGTGTGGAGCTTCGGCGCATGGATCGATAGGCTCACAGCGGATGGAAACGATGCGGTACACCATGGCGGCGCATGGCGGGTCCCGAAAGTGATCTACGCGGCGCTCGCCACATACTATGTGTCCAAACGGGCGCACCTCGCTCAAGCATTGCCGAACGGATTTTGGGAGGAATGAAAATGAAGATCGACGGCGGGTGCCATTGCGGCGCCATCACTTACGAGGCGGAAGTCGATCCGGAAAAGACCAGTATCTGCCACTGCACCGATTGCCAGCAACTGACGGGCACGGCCTTCCGCGTGACCGTGCCGGCGCCGGAGGACCACTATCGGATCACCAAGGGCACGCCGAAGATCTACATCAAGACCGCACCGAGCGGCGCCAGGCGCGCCCAGGCTTTTTGCGGCGAGTGCGGTTCGCATCTCTATGCCACGTCGGTCGGCGACGGGCCGAAAGTCTACGGCATCAGGGTCGGCACGGCGCGACAGCGCGAACAACTGATCCCGAGAAAACAGATCTGGCACCGCTCGGCGCTGCACTGGCTGCCGGAATTCGCAGGCACGACGATCGTGGAGGAGCAGTAGCCTCTCAGTCGTCGCCTTCGACCACCCTTAGCCTCAGCTGGCCGGTCTTGGAGTCGGCGACGCGTGCGCCTGCTTCGGCCCTCGCGCCGGTCCCATGTGTCGTCCCGGCCGATCCGGCGTCTTCCTCCGTCGGCTGCGCGCCGAACTCCAGCGCCTCGATCTTCTGGCCGCGCTTGGTCACCTTCGACGTCGAGACGAGGATGTCGTCGATATCCTTCGCCGACTGGCCGAAATGGCTCTGCAGCTTGCGCACCCGCTCGTCGAGGCGCGAGACATCCTCCATCAGCCGGATGACTTCGCCCTGGATCAGATGCGCCTGCTCGCGCATGCGGGCGTCCTTGAGGATCGCCTGGATGACCTGGATCGACAGCATCAGCAGCGACGGCGAGACGATGACTATTCGGGCGCGGTGCGCTCTGTGGACAATCCCCTCGAAATTCTCGTGGATCTCGGCGAACACCGATTCCGACGGAACGAACATGAAGGCGGTGTCCTGCGTCTCGCCCTGGATCAGGTATTTTTCGGAAATATCGCGGACATGCACCTCAATATCGCGCCGGAACGCTTGTGCGGCGACCTTCTGCAAATCGGCGCCTTCGGCGGCACGGATGGCATTCCAGGCTTCCAGCGGAAACTTGGCGTCGATGGCAAGTGCGGGCGCCCCATTCGGCATCTTCACCAGGCAGTCGGGCCGGCTTCCGTTCGACAGGGTCGCCTGGAATTCATAGGCGCCGTGCGGCAGGCCGTCGGCGACGATCGCCTCCATGCGCGACTGGCCGAAGGCGCCGCGCGTCTGCTTGTTGGAGAGGATCGCCTGAAGCTGAACGACCTGGCCGGCGAGCGACTGGATGTTGCCCTGCGCCGTATCGATGACCGCCAGCCGCTCCTGCAGCTTGGCGAGGCTCTCATGCGTCGATCTCGTCTGCTCGGTCATGGTCTGGCCGAGACGGCCGGTCATCGCGTCGAGGCGTTGGCCGATCGACTGTGTGAGTTCGGCCTGCCGCGCCCCGAACACTTCGGCGATGGCGCCCATGCGGCCCTGCATCTCGGCCTGGCTTTGCAAGATACCGGCCATCCGCGCCTCGGCGTCGCGGGCGTGGTCGGCGGCTTCGGCGGCAGCCACCGCACGCGCCTTGGCCGAGCGCCACAGCGCGACGACGAGCGCCACGAACAGCCCAAGGAACAGGATCGCGCCGAATGCCAATGCGTGGCCGAGCGTGATCGTGGTGGCGCCGAGCCGGGCGATCGGTTCGGACAGGATGGTGGTCAACTCGTTCATATGGACAGCATAGATGATTCGGCCTGACGGGACAGATCAAAACGTGAACAGCGCTGCAAATGCCCCGGTTGACGCTTTTCATTCGAGGTCTTAGGTGAGACGCCATGTCGATCAAGCCGCTTATCATCCTTCCCGATCCCGTCCTGCGCCAGGTTTCAAAGCCGGTCGAGCGTGTCGACGGCGCTTTGCGCAAACTGGCCGACGACATGCTGGAGACCATGTATGATGCGCCGGGCATCGGTCTGGCGGCGATCCAGGTCGGCGAACCGCTGCGCATGCTGGTGGTTGACCTCGCCAAGGAAGACGAGACGCCGGCGCCGCATGTCTTCATTAATCCCGAAATCCTCGAGAGCGCCGATCAGCGCTCGGTCTACGAGGAGGGTTGCCTGTCGATCCCGGATTACTATGCCGAGGTCGAGCGCCCCGCCGCCGTGCGGGTGAAATATCTCGATCGTGACGGCAAGCTGCAGGAGATCGAGGCCGAAGGGCTGATGGCGACCTGCCTGCAGCATGAGATCGACCATCTCAACGGCGTTCTGTTCATCGACCACATCTCGAAGCTGAAGCGCGACATGGTGGTGAAGAAGTTCAAGAAGCTCGCCAGGGACAAGGCAGGCAACAAGGCGCCGGGCAAGTTGGTGGGATAGGCTCAAAATGCCCCTGCGCGTCATCTTCATGGGTACCCCCGATTTTTCCGTTCCGACGCTGCGGGCGATCGCGGAAGCCGGGTATGAGATAGAAGCCGTCTATACCCAGCCACCGCGCGCCGCCGGTCGCCGCGGGCTGGAACTGACGCGGTCGCCGGTTCAGCGCGAGGCGGAGCAACTGGGCGTCGAGGTGCGGACGCCGGTGTCGCTGAAAAGCGAGGTCGAGCAGCAGGTGTTCCGCGCCTTGCGGGCCGATGTCGCCGTGGTCGTCGCCTATGGATTGCTGTTGCCCAAACCCATTCTCGAGGCGCCGCGGCTCGGCTGCCTCAATGGTCACGCGTCGCTGTTGCCGCGCTGGCGCGGCGCCGCCCCCATCCAGCGCGCCGTAATGGCCGGCGATTCCGAGACAGGCATGATGGTCATGCGGATGGAAGAAGGCCTGGACACCGGCCCGGTAGCCATGGTCGAAAAATGCGCCATCGGACCCGATATGACGGCCGGCGACCTGCACGATCGGTTGATGCTCATTGGCGCCGCGCTGATGGCGGAAGCGCTGGCACGGCTGGAACGGGATGCCCTGACATTTACCATTCAGGCGACGGCGGGGGTGACCTACGCCAAAAAAATCGATAAAGCGGAGACGCACATGGACTGGACGCGGCCTGCGGGCGAAGTCCACAATCATATTCGCGGCCTGTCGCCCTTTCCCGGCGCATGGTGCGAGACCGAAATCGGCGGCCGTCTGGAACGGCTCAAACTGCTTCGCTCGACGCTTTCGCAAGGCGCCGGCGAGCCGGGAGGAATTCTCGACGACCGGCTGACGGTCGCCTGCGGGTCAGGCGCGATCAGGTTGGTCGAAGTTCAACGTGCGGGCGGAAGGCCCATTGCCGCGCAGGAGTTTCTGCACGGGGCCAAGCTCGAAAAAGGAATGAAATTCTCATGAGCATGATGTC
The DNA here is from genome assembly GCF_053850215.1 of Mesorhizobium sp. f-mel. Lineage (NCBI taxonomy): Bacteria > Pseudomonadati > Pseudomonadota > Alphaproteobacteria > Hyphomicrobiales > Phyllobacteriaceae > Mesorhizobium > Mesorhizobium sp. f-mel. Next base: position 51,769 of record NZ_JBSPTO010000011.1, on the reverse strand, counting down.
AATACGCGCGGCGACGCCGCGAGACCGCAAGGCGATTCGCCTTGTCGAGGAACACGCATTCGGCCAGCAGGCAGAGGCCGGATTGGTCGATGCGCTGGTCAGCGGCGGCGACGCCGTCGTCGAACTGGTGGCGGAAGAAGATGGACAGGTGGTCGGCCATATCCTGTTTTCGCGGCTTTTCGTGCAGAACGGCGGCAAGAGCTTTTCGGCCGTGGCGCTGGCGCCCCTGGCGGTCGAGCCGTCATTCCATGGCACCGGCATCGGCGGCGCGCTGATCCGCGAGGCGCATATCCGCCTGAAGGAAGCCGGCGAAGCGCTCGCGGTAGTGCTTGGCGATCCTGCCTATTATGGCCGCTTCGGCTACAGCCATGCGCGCGCCGAAAAGTTCGAAAGCGAGTACCAGGGCGAAGCGTTGCAGGCGCTGGCCTGGGGCGAGGCGCCTGAGACCGGCAGGCTGGTCTACGCTTCAGCCTTTAGCTCCGCGCTCGCCGCCTAACCTCAATCCCGCTTAGGAATGCCGCGTTTTCGCCTCGACATCGAATATGACGGCAGCCCCTATGCCGGCTGGCAGCGTCAGGCAGACCAGCCTTCGGTGCAGCAGGCGATCGAGCAGGCGATCGAGAGGTTCTGCGGCGAACAGGTCTCGCTGCGCAGCGCCGGCCGCACCGATGCCGGCGTCCATGCGACTGCTCAGGTGGCGCATGTCGATCTCGTCAAGGCATGGCCTGATGACAACGTGCGCGATGCCGTCAATGCCCACCTGCAAACGGCCAAGGCGCGCATCGCCATCCTCAAGGCGGCTGTCGTGCCTGATAGCTTCGACGCGCGTTTCTCGGCGATCGGCCGCCACTATCTCTACCGCATCGTCAACCGACGCGCGCCGGCGGCACTCGACAAGGGCAAGATCTGGTGGGTGCCGAAGCGGCTCGACGCCGAGGCTATGCACGAGGCGGCAAAGGTGCTGCTGGGGCGGCATGATTTCACCACGTTTCGCTCGACCCAGTGCCAGGCCGACAGCCCGGTCCGGACGCTCGACCGGCTGGATGTCGGTCGGCTGGGTGACGTGATCGAAGTGCGAGCCTCGGCGCGCTCGTTCCTGCACAATCAGGTGCGCTCGATGGTCGGCTCGCTGAAGCGCGTCGGCGAAGGCGGCTGGACGGTTGCCGACCTGAAGGCGGCGCTAGACGCGCGCGACCGTGCAGCCTGCGGCCAGGTGGCGCCGCCCGACGGACTTTTTCTCGTCGGTGTGGATTATCCGAAGGTCGACTAAAGCGCGTCGCGTCTGAAAGGATTCATCCGACGCGCTTTAAGTTCCTGTTTTTATGCATGTCGTTGTCCCAAAACCGCTGCGCACTTTCGGGCGACATGCATTAAGCCGGCGCGCCGATGCCGAGCAGCGCCCGCAGGCCGAACACAACGACCAGCGACGCCACGAACATGCCGGCGAAGACAGCGGTACCGACAGCTGCGCCCCTGCCGATGACGACGTTTGTCATTCGCCAGGTCAGGATCATCGACAGCGCAAACAAAAGCAGCGACGCCAATACGGCGAATTCGTTGGTGGACGGCAGGAAAAGCCCGATCAACGCTGCTGGCAGCATCATCCAGGCGATGATCGCCGACGTCCAGTTGCTGGCGACGACATAGTGAACAAAACGCCCGCCAATGCCGGCGCGCGGCGCGACAAGGGCAAGGCCGACGAGCGGCAACACCCAGGCGCCGATGTCGACCGTCGCCAGACGGATCAGCATGCTGAACCGGCCCGCGAATGCACTCGGATCGCCGATCTCGTTGGCAAGGCCGACCCAACCGACGATCAGCGCCGGTGCCGCGACGACGATGGCGAAGAAGGAATTCCAGAAACCGTCGGCCGAAAGGTCGAGCTGGCGCAGCCCGTCGGCCTTGCCGAGCATCAGTCGCCAGGCGCCGGTCAGCGATGCATAGGTTTCATCGGACGAAAGCATGATTACGATGCGCCTTGCTCGAACCAGTCTTCGATGAAGCGTTGATAGATCTGCGTCAGCGTCTCGAGCTCGGCAAGCGCGACGCGTTCATCGACCATGTGCATGGTCTTGCCGACCAGCCCGAATTCGACCACTGGACAATAGTCCTTGATGAAGCGCGCGTCGGAGGTGCCCCCGGAGGTGGAAAGCGCCGGCTTCCTGCCGATCACCGCCTTGACCGAACCACTGAGCGCTTCGATCAGACGGTCGTCGCGGGTGAGGAAGACGTGGCTCGGCCGGTCGCGCCAGACAAGCTCGTAATCGACCGGCGTCGTCTTGCCGGCCCGGTATTTTTTGCGCTTCGCCGCCTTGTCGAGGCGATTGTGGATTTCCGCCTGGATGGTCTCGGCGGTCCATGTGTCGTTGAAGCGGATGTTGAAGGTGGCCGTCGCCTTTGCCGGAATGACATTGGTGGCCGGATTGCCGACATCGATCGAGGTCACCTCCAGATTGGTCGGCTGGAAGTCCTTGGTGCCGTTGTCGAAGACGGGGTGCAGCAAGGCTTCGACCAGCGTCATCAGCCCGCGCACCGGATTGTCGGCAAGCTGCGGGTAGGCGGCGTGGCCCTGGCGGCCGTTGACGGTGATGCTGCCGGACAAGGAGCCGCGCCGGCCGATCTTGATCATGTCGCCCAACGCGTCGGGATTGGTCGGCTCGCCGACGATAGACGCATCCCATTTCTCGCCCTTGGCGGCCGCCCATTCGAGCAGCTTTGTCGTGCCGTTGATGGCCGGCCCTTCTTCGTCGCCGGTGATCAGCAGCGAGACCGAGCCTTTCAGGCCGCCTTTCGAACCGAGATGGCGCGCCACCGCGGCGATGAAACAGGCTATGCCGCCCTTCATGTCGACGGCACCGCGGCCGAACATCTCGCCTTTGGCGATCTCCGCGGCGAAAGGCGGATGCGTCCATGAGGCCTCGTCGCCGACCGGCACCACGTCGGTATGCCCGGCGAACATCAGGTGCGGACCGTTGCCGGAGCGCCGCGCATAGAGATTTTCGATATCGGGCGTGCCGTCGTCCGAAAACACCGGGCGCTCGACGGAAAAGCCGAGTGGTTTCAGCATTTTTTCCAGCGTGCTCAGTGCCCCGCCCTCAATGGGCGTCACCGAGCGGCAGCGGATGAGGGCGGCGAGATTTGCAGCGGGATCGGTCGGCAACGTCATGGGCAAAAGCGATAGTCGAAAGCGCAAGGCCTGTCACGGCCAGACATAAGGGCCAGCCATCCCGCCAAGATTATGGTTTCATGCCGTATAGCCGCAGGCCTAGTGTCGCCCAAAAGCATGCCCTAGGGCTTAATCCTTGGGTGCGCAGCGGTCCTGGGACAACGACATGCATAAGAAACAAAGACTTAAAGCGCGTCGCATGAATCGCGTCATACGCGGCGCTTTAGGCGGGGATGTTGGATGGACGGAGGCGACAAAAGGCCTCAATGATCGCTGTGATCGTCAGTTCGCGGCCCGCACATGTGCCCAGTAACGGCCCTTGCCGGTGCGCTTGGCTTCATAGAGCGCGTGATCGGAACAGCTGAGAAGAATTTCAGGCTCGCCGCCGTCGGCAGGCGCGAAGGCGCTTCCAATGCTCAACCCAATGGGTATTGCGGTGCCCAGGCCAAGGTCGAAAGGTACCGAAATCTTCTCAATGGCCCGCTTTGCCAGGTAGGTGGCTTCGATCTCGGACGTGCCGGGCAGCAGGATTACGAATTCGTCACCGCCGATGCGAAAGACCACATCCCCCGGTCGGAAAGCGCGTTTCAATCGTTCGGCCACCTTGCGCAGCAGCATGTCGCCGACCGCGTGGCCGAAGCGGTCATTGACGTGTTTGAAGCCGTCGAGGTCCATGCTGAGAACGGCAAACGGCCTGCCGCCATTTGCTGCCGGCGCCGCAAGCTCGCTGCACATGCCGCGCAGTTTCTCCTGAAGGAAAATGCGGTTTGGCAGGCCGGTCAGCGCGTCCTTGATCGCCAGATCGCGATTGTCCAGTTCGGCGCGGATCATGCGGGCGTTGATCGCATGATTTTGAAGCAGCACGATGATGACGCCGGCCACATAGAACGGCACTTGAAATCCGACGATAGACATTCCGGACGCCGGAGAAAACAGCGCGCCAGCCAGGAAAGGCAGGCTTACGGCCAGCATGACGAATATTGCGTAGCGCGGGGTGGCTGCGTTGCGGGACGATACCACGCCGACGACGCCTGCGACATTCAGGGCAGCCAGCACGGCGAGCGCCATATGCCCGCTGACGACGCAGCCATAACAGCCGAGGCCGAAAATCACCGACCATGGCCCCCCGGCGGCCATGAGGCCTGCCAGCGGCCCCGTTCCCCCGCGCTTGCGGGCCCGCTCACATTCCCGCATCAGCAGGAAGCGGACGGCAAACAGGATGAGGTCGGCCGCGATCCAGGCGTAAGGCCACCGGTCGCCGGTGACGACCGCGGCGCTGACTGCCAGCACCAGGACGCTGATGCTGCCGAACAGGACAGCGAATTTGCGGTCGAAAGTGGTATCGAGAAGCCGCGCGCGGACGGCTTCCGGTTCCGCTCTGATCGGTGAAGAGAACCAGGCGAACAGCCGCGCGCCGGCGCTTCGCTTTCCGCGCGTTTTCGGGTTGGCCAGGGGTTCGTCGTATGCCAGTCGAGTGCTCCGTGCCGGTCGACACAGTCTCCACGGCGCATGCTGGACCAAGGTGATTAAGATTAGCTTAGGTACCTGGACGAGCCCGCAAGGGACCGTCGATCAGCGTGATCTTTTGCCAGATCTTCCGCGACAGGTTGGAACTCAGGGACTCGATGTCGTTGACGCCATCGACGACCACATTGTCGTTGACCGACTGGGCGAACAGCGCGGCGACCTTGCCGGTGATCGACAGCATTTCGGAGCAATAGTCGAGATAGCGGGCGAGATCGGCACGGTCGGTTATGCGTGCCGGTGAATGCGATGTCGGCTTGAAATCGGTTGAAAGCGCTGCCGGATCCTTGGTCAGCTGATGCATGTCGATGACATGGATCAGCGATCGCAAGCCGTGAAGCTTGCGAAACACCTGCTTGCGCTTGATGCGCTCCTCGGTCCGGATCAAGGCCAGGAAGCCGAGCACCGTGAGGATGATCATGTTGATCAACGATTCGATGCCTTGCACCGACTGGACGGCATCGTCGGCTCCAGAGATACGGCCGAGCGGCAGGATGGTGCCGACGAACAGGAACATCAGCGCACCGGCGGCAATGGCGGCGATGACGACGCCGCGCAGCCACCAGATCGGTGCCTCCAGCGCCTTCGCCGCCTTGGCCAGATCACGCGACAGCGACACAAGTTCTATGGCGACGCCACGCAAGCCTGCATGGGGAAACCGCTCGGCGACACGTTTTTCCAGTCGCTCGGCGGTTTCGATGATCAGTTTCGAATCAAGCGTACGGTAGCGCATGGCTAGATACCCGATCGGCGCTCAGGATTCGGCCGGCGCATTGGTGCGTTTGCCGTAGCGGTTGGGTCCGGGATCACTTTTGAAAAAGGCCAAAATGATAAGGAGAATGGCGCCGACGATGAGAGAGATCAATGCGTAGTAGGTAGGCTTGCCGAAATCGTGGAACCGCTTCGCCGTTAGCGCAAAGGTCGACCATGTCGAGACAACCACAGCGATCCACCAGGCGAGCGCCCAGTACTGACTTGCGGCGGTGCCTAGCGGCGTTCGCGAGAACTGGTAGAGCAGAAAAAGCTGAACCAGGAGCGGCAAAAGACCCGCCAAAACATAGGCACTTGGGTTCACTCGCCCGGAAAGGCTGAAGAAAAGCCATAGAAATCGAGGTCTGTCGAGCAAGCGGGTGCGTCCGTTTTTTTGCGAAGGATCAATCGCGAAGCAGTTCATTGATCGAGGTTTTGGAACGGGTCCTGGCATCGACCCGCTTGACGATGACGGCGCAGTAAAGGCTCGGACCGGGCTCGCCCTTGGGCAACGGCTTGCCGGGCATCGAGCCGGCGACGACGACGGAATTGGCCGGCACTTCGCCGTAGAAGACCTCACCGGTGGCGCGGTCGACGATCTTGGTCGACTGGCCGATGAAGACGCCCATGCCGAGCACCGAGCCCTCGCGCACAATGCAGCCTTCGACCACCTCGGAGCGTGCGCCGATGAAGCAATTGTCCTCGATGATGGTGGGGCCGGCCTGCATCGGCTCCAGCACGCCGCCGATGCCAACGCCGCCCGACAGATGCACATTCTTGCCGATCTGGGCGCAGGAGCCGACCGAGGCCCATGTGTCGACCATTGTGCCGCTGTCGACATAGGCGCCGACATTGACGAAGGACGGCATCAGCACGGCACCTGGCGCGACATAGGCGGAGCGCCGCACGATCGACGACGGCACGGCGCGGAAACCTGCCTTCTCGAAATCGATGGCACTCCAGCCGTCGAATTTCGACGGCACCTTGTCCCACCACACGGCCTGGCCCGGACCACCCTTGATGATCTCCATCGGGTTGAGCCGGAACGACAGCAGCACCGCTTTCTTCAGCCACTGGTTGACATGCCATTTGCCGTCGGCCTGGCGCTCGGCAACGCGGGCGATACCCCGGTCGAGCAGGTCCAGCGCTGACTGGATGGCGTCCCGCGTCGCGCCGCGGGTTGCCGTCGAAATCGTCTCGCGTTCCTCGAAGGCGGTTTCGATAGTCTTTTCGAGGCTCCCCAGATCGGGCTTCGACATGAATTCGCTCCATTACCAAGCTGTTAAGGGGCCGCACCTTAACCTGTTTTGAAAGTCGCCGGACCCTATGTGAAGGCTTGGTGAGGGTCAATCGCGGCTGCGTCACGGGACGGCGCAAGTGAATAATTGGACGGGCAGGTAATATGACTCCTATGGAAAAGGCGGGGTGGACGCCGCTGCCGCATTCGGACGAGGATCTGGAGCGGTCGAAAAGCGTGCCGGACACGCCGCAGACGCGTGCCGAGACCTACCGGCTGGCCTGGAACGATCCCGACTTCATGACGCGGCGCGAATTGCGCGCGGTCAGGCTGCAGCTCGAACTGTTGAAGCCGGAGATGATCCTGGCCGAGCGCGGCATCCGCTCGACCGTCATCCTGTTCGGCGGGGCCCGCATCCCCGAGCCGGACGGCGAAGCCTGGGCGGCCAAAAACGAGACGCAGAAGAAGAACCTCGAGAAAAACAGTAAATATTACGAGGAAGCGCGAAAATTCGCCCGCCTCTGCTCGCAGCAGTCGGCCACCTCTTATTATCGCGAATTCGTCGTGGTGACAGGCGGCGGACCCGGCGTCATGGAAGCCGGCAACCGCGGCGCCGACGATGTTGGCGCACCGTCGATCGGCCTCAACATCGTGTTGCCGCACGAGCAGGCGCCGAATGCTTATGTGACGCCGGAGCTCTGTTTCAACTTCCACTATTTCGCTGTCCGCAAGATGCATTTCGTCATGCGCGCCAAGGCTGTCGCGGTGTTTCCGGGCGGCTTCGGCACGATGGACGAATTCTTCGAGACGCTGACCTTGATCCAGACCGGCCGCATGGAGCGCGTGCCGGTGATCCTGTTCGGCAAGGCGTTCTGGAAAAGGGCGATCGACCTCGATTTCCTCGCCGAGCAAGGCACAATCACCCCCGGCGACCAGGACATCATCGATTTCGTCGACACCGCCGACGAGGCCTGGGGAATTATCAGCCGTTTCTACACGCTTTAGGCCGCGGGGCTGCGGTATCGATCCGGCTGCGCGAAGCAACTGCCTCAAGCAGTGACGTCGACGATCGCGGTGAGGAATTCGGCAAGATCGTCGGTGACGAAATCCACATCATCTTCATTGGCCGGGTCACGTTCCCAGATCTCCGAGAAGGTCGGCTCGAAGTTGCGTGGCACGACCAGCACCGTGGTCATGCCCAGCGATTTCGGCACGGACAGGTTGCGGGCCAGATCCTCGAACATCACCGCATTATGGCCGGTGACGGCGTGAAGTTCCGTAAATTTCTCGTAGGTCTGGCGCGCCGGCTTGGGGTTCAGCCCGGCAGCGACGATATCGAAGATGTCGTCGAAATGGTCGAGGATGCCGAGTTGGCGCGCGGTGCGTTCGGCATGCCTGCGGTCGCCATTGGTGAAGATGAACTTGCGGCCGGGAAGCTGGCGGATGGCGGTGCCGAGAACGGGATCGGGAACCAGCCAGGAATAGTCGATGTCATGAACCTTCTCGAGAAAGTCGTCGGGATCGATGCCGTGGCGCGACATCAGACCGTTCAGCGTCGTGCCGTATTCCCGGTAGAGTTCCTTCTGCAGCTTGCGGGCATCGTCGCGTGGCAGCGTCAGCAGTTCTCCGACATAGGCAGTCATCTTAACGTCGATCTGCGAGAACAGGTTCGAATGGTGCGGATAGAGCGTGTTGTCGAGGTCGAACACCCAGTCGGTGACATGGGCAAAGCGGGCCGGATCCGGGAGCGTGGTCATGCAATCCTTATGGCACGAAACCATACTTTTGGCAGAGGCTTTATCCACAACTTATGCGCGTTGCGAGTGGCGGAAATGGCGCGATGATTCAAATTTTAGGCATCGCCGAAAGGTGGCATTCAGGGCTTGCTGGCACAGAGACGGTTCAGGGGGAGCCAGCGATGAGCCGCATATTTCTGAAGTCTGCCGCCGTCGCTTTCGCCTCCCTCGCGGTCTCGCTTTTGTTGACGCTCATTGTCGTCCCGGCAATGGGCTTTCCGATCAACCGCACGATCTGGCTGACATCCACGGTCTGCCCGCTGGCGCTCGCCTGGATCGCCGGCGCCTACACGTTCTGGCAGGGCGAGAGGTTGAAAAGCGCCCATCGCGACCTCGCCCGCGCTCATGCCCAGCTCGCCGCAGCGCATCGGCGCCTGTCGGAAAAAGCGAGCCGCGACGACATGACCGGCATGCTCAACCGCGAGAGCTTCTTTGCGGCGCTCGACGCCTCCCGGCGTAAATCCGATCGCGGTGCTTTGCTGATCATCGATGCCGACCACTTCAAGATCATCAACGACAGCTACGGCCACCTGACCGGCGACGAGGCGTTGCTCCTTATTGCAAGCGCGATCGAGCGCGGCGTGCGCAGCGGCGACGTGATCGGCCGCATCGGCGGCGAGGAATTCGGTGCGTTTCTGGTCGGCGCCACCGAACAGGAAGCCAAACGCGTCGCCGAACGCATTCGCCGTGAAGTCGAACTGATCCGCTTCCGTCCCGTCGATGAGCGGGTCATACCCCTCACCGTCAGCATCGGCGGTGTCACCTGCGGCGCGGATGCCGGCGTATCGGATCTGATGCGTGCCGCCGACCATCGCCTTTACCAGGCCAAGCATCGCGGCCGTAATCTGACCATCCTGGACAGGGACATTTCCGAAGCGGCCTGAGCGGTCTCGCTCATTAAGGAAATCCTAACGCTGTTTGGACTCAGCCAGACCGCTTACACGGCTCAAGCAAAGTGTGGCGCTAGGTTTGGCACGGAATTGGCTTCTCCTGGCGAGTATGTTCAGGGAACGCCATGCGTGGATCGAAGCCATCGAGAGACGTGCCATGAGTTTCTTCACCAAGAAAATATCGCGCCGCACGATCGTGCAGGCGTTGATCGCATTGCCGGCCCTGTCGCTGTTCCGCAAGCTGCCCGATACCGATCCGGACGCGATCGTCGAGGTCAATGGTTGGATCCTCAAAAGGAGCGACCTCACTTGATCTTCGACAGTTATGAGGCATTTCGCGCTGCGAACTTCGCCGCCAAGGTCTGCATACTCGGCTCCGGGCCAGCCGGCACCACGATTGCCAGGAAGCTTGGCGCGGCCGGCATTCCGGTTGTAATGCTGGAGGCCGGCTCCCGCGAGTTCAGCGACGATTCGCAGGATTTCTACCGCGGCGTCACGGTCGGCGATCCCTATTTCGATCTCGACATCACCCGGTTGCGCTTCATGGGCGGCAGTTCCAATCACTGGGCCGGCTGGTGCCGGGTGCTCGACAGCCAGGACTTCGAGCCCAAGGCCTGGGCGCCGGATACCGGCTGGCCGATCAGCCGTGCCGACATCGAGCCTTATCTGCCCGAAGTCCAAGACATCCTGGAACTTCCCGACTTCCGGCCGGATGTGCCGATCTCGGACGACATTCGCTGGGTGCAACTGATCAAGAGCCCAGCCGTACGCTTCGGCGAAAAATTTGTCGACGAACTCGATAAGAGCATGAACGTGGCCGTGGTGCTCAGCACCTATGCCACCGAGCTTACCGGCGACGGCAAGAGGGTGACCGGCGCCAAACTGTGGTCGAACGGCCGGGATGCCGGCTCTTTTACCGCCGACTATTTCATCGTCTGTACCGGCGGCTTGGAAAACTCGCGGCTGCTTCTGTGGTCGAACCAGCGCTCGAACGGCGGCGTGGTGCCGAAGGCGACGGCGCTCGGTCGCTACTGGATGGAGCATCCGACTTTCGAAGGCGGCAATGCCATCCTCGCCGACTATAGCGAGTTCGAGGTCGACGCCACCAACGAGGCCTTCTTCTCGCCGACGCTGGCGGCCATGGAGCGCCTCGAGATCATGAATTTCGGCATCAGGCTGATCGAGACGCCGTACCCCGGCATCAAAAGCGTCATCGCCGACCTCGCCTGCACGGCGCCGGAGATGGCGGAATGGCTGTCCTATCAGCTCAGCCAGAACCTGCGCTGCGCCGCCCAGCTCTATGTCGCCTGGGAACAGGCGCCGCTGGCCTCGAACCAGATCCGGTTGTCGAAGACCGACGTCGACCAAGCCGGCGTGCCGCGCATTGAACTGCAATGGAAAAAGTCGGAGCTGGAGCGCCGCACGCTCCTCGAGGGCTTGAGGCTGTTCGGCAAGACGCTCGTCCGGAAGGATCTCGGCCGGGTGCGCATCGCCGACTGGCTCACCAATGGCGGGGACTATCCGACGAACGAGGAACTGGCCGGCCACCACCACATGGGCGGCACCCGCATGGGCGCGGACGTGACCAAAAGCGTGGTGGACGCCAACTCAAAGGTGCACGGCATGGACAATCTCTATGTCGGCGGTTCCTCCGTGTTTTGCACGTCCGGCGAATGCAACCCGACGACGACGATCGTCGCACTGGCCTGCCGGCTGGGCGACCACCTCGGCAAGGTCATCGGCGTGTAGAAGCCCGGCTCAGCCGCCCTGCCGAGGGAATCGCAATCAAAGTGCACCACCAATGACGCCCGCGCCGATCGGCTGCGAGCGTCCGAGCCTGCCCAGGCCTAAAGTTTCGCAGGGTCGAGCGCCGGCTTGCCCTTGTGTCGTCCGACGATCGCTGCCAGGCCAGCGACGTTCTGGAAGGCATCGCGCAAAACGTCGAAGGACGGCAGCACGAAATAGGCGCGCTGGAACTTGTCGATCTCATAGCTGGTGCGCATCACCGTTTCCAGATCGAAGGGGACATGGTGCGCGTCCTTGCTTTCAATCGCGAATTGAAGTTCCGCAAAGGACGACATCAGCCCGGCGCCGAAAGCCTTCAGCGGTTGGCCTGGTTCCTGGATCAGCCCGTATTCGACAGTGTACCAGTAGAGGCGGCTGATCATCTCGTCGCCGCCGAGCGCGATCAGATGCTCGGCCTTCTCGCCATACATCTGCATGAAATCGGCAAAGACCGGCTGCGTCAGCGCCGGCACATGGCCGAAGAAGTCGTGGAACATATCCGGCTCGACGATGTAGTCGAGCTCTTGTTTCGTCCGCAGCCAGTTGGTCACCGGAAAGCGGCGGTTGGCGAGGTGGACGAAGAAGGCTGGTGCGGGAATGAGGCCCGGCACGGCGACGATTTCCCAACCGGTAAGCTTGCGCAGCTTTTCGCTGACGACACCGAAATCCGGAATCCTGTCGAGCAGGCCCAGCGTGGCGACGCCGTCGAGATAGGACCGGTGTGCCAACTTTTTAGTCAGCTTCGTCTGGCGGTCGCACAGTGTACGCCACACCGCCTGCTCGTCAGCGGTGTAGTTGTAGCTCTGCTCCACGGTGAAATCGGCACGGCAGACCGAATAGTCGCCGCGAAGGCCTTGCGCCGCGCATTCGCGGGCGTAATCGGCAACGCTCATCGTCATGGCTGTTCTCCCTGGAAATCACGACTAACATTAGAAAAGTTTAGCCGGGTCCGGTGAGGCAAATCCGCTTTGATGATGGCCCGAACAGGCGATTTGAGGTAAAAGCCACCACAGAAAAGCTGCAGGAGAGTGAAAGTGCCTCAGTTTGACGATTTTGAGATCAAGATGCTCGATATCTTGCAGCGTGATGGGCGCAAGCCGGTGTCCGAACTGGCCCAGGAGATCGGCCTTTCGACGACGCCATGCGCGCGCCGCTTCGAGGCTCTTCAGAGCGCCGGCATCATCAAGGGCTTTGCCGCTGTGCTCAGCCGCCGCGCCATCGGCCTGATGGTCGAAGTGTTCATTCAGGTGCGCCTGGTAACCCACAGCGACGGTTCGCCCGAAACCTTCATCGCCGCCGTGCAGCGCATGGACGAGGTGTCGTCGTGCTGGACGATGACCGGCGATTACGATTTCCTGCTGCATGTGATGGTGCCGTCGGTCGACGAGCTCAACGCCTTCGTCATGCACCGGCTGATGCGGCTCGACGGCGTGCGCGATGTCCACACGCAGCTCGTGCTGCAGAACATCAAGGGGCCGGGCCACGTGCCGCTTGGGCACCTCAGGCGGTGAGTTCGCCCAGGCGCCTGCGCCGCCCTGGATTTCTGGCCGACAAGCTGTCAGCCTGCGCTCACGGCACGATCAGCGTGCCGGCGCCGTGTTCGGTAAACAGTTCGAGCAGTACAGAATGCGGCGTCTTGCCGTTGAGGATGACGACGCCTTCGACGCCGCGCTCGATCGCCTCGATGCAGGTCTCGACCTTTGGGATCATGCCGCCCGACACCGTGCCGTCCCTGATCAAGGCCTTCGCCTCGGCCACGGTCAGCTCATCGATCAGCTTCTTGTTCTTGTCGAGCACGCCGGGCACGTCGGTGAGGAACAGAAGGCGTGTCGCCTGGCAGGCGCCGGCGATGGCGCCGGCAAAGGTGTCGGCATTGATGTTGTAGGTATGGCCGTCGCGGCCGGGCGCCACAGGCGCCAGCACCGGGATCATTTCGGAGCGCGCCAGAAGGTCGAGCAACGTGCGGTCGACCTCGACCGGCTCGCCGACAAAGCCGAGATCGAGCACGCGCTCGATATTGGAGTCCGGGTCGATCAAGGTCTTGCGTGCCTTTTCGGCGAAAACCATGTTGCCGTCCTTGCCGCACAGGCCGATGGCCCATTCGCCCTCGGCATTGATCAGCGCCACGATTTCCTTGTTGATCGAGCCGGCCAGCACCATCTCGACGATCTCGACCGTCTTCTGGTCGGTGACGCGCAGGCCGCCCTCAAACTTCGATTCGATGCCCATCTTGCTTAGCAGGGCGCCGATCTGCGGCCCGCCGCCATGGACGACGATCGGATTGACGCCCGATTGTTTCAGCAGCGCGATGTCGCGGGCGAAGGCCTTGCCGAGCGCAATATCGCCCATGGCGTGGCCGCCATATTTCACCACGACCGTCTTGTTTTCGTAGCGCTGCATGTAGGGCAGTGCCCTCGAAAGCAGCGCGGCCTGCATTTCGGCGGTGGCGGCGACGTCCGTCATCGGCATGGTTCCCAGCTTGGCATGAACGGCGGCGTCTTAGCGGGAATTGGAGCAGGGGGCAAACGGCTTTGCTGTCACATCAGGTGGAATCGGCCCGCTTTATGCCGGCATCCGCAGCGGCGCCCGCCGCGCCTGCCATCCCGAAATCTTCTCCATTTGCGCGGCGAAGGACAACAAGGTCTCCTCATCGCCGGGTCGGCCGGCGGCCTGGATGCCGAGCGGCAGGCCGGCATCGGTGACGTGAACAGGCAGCGCGATCGACGGCTGGCCGCTGACGTTCTGGATCGCCGGCCAGTGCGTGAACCACAGGCTTTTGTCCATCAACTGGCCGAACAGCGGCTTGAATTTCAGCAGACGGGCGAGGCGCAGCCTGTCGAGGACGTCCTCTATGAACGCGTCGGCGCCCTTCGGGTCCATGGCCCCGCAGGCGAGCGGCGGATGGGCGATAACCGGCATCAGCACGGCATCGTACGGCGCGGTCTCGGTGATCAGGCGGCGCGACGTGGCATGCAGCCGCTGCAGGCCGGCATAGATCTCGCCGGCCGAGACGATCTCGCCGAAGCGGCTCATCAGACGGGTGGCGCGCTCGACGTCGCCCGAAACGGAGCGGCCGACACGCAAGACCTCAATGCGCATCGCGCCGGCGACTGCTGCAGCCACCGTCCTGGCGAAATCGGCGATGAAGTCGCGACCGATATAGGGGAGATCGATCTCCTCGATCGTGTGGCCACCTTCGCGCGCCAATGCCACAGCGGTGTCCAGCGCCGTCAGCGTCTCGGCCGATATCGGCAGGCCGAGCGGCGATTTCCGGTAGACGGCCAGTTTCAGCTTGCCGGGGTCACGCACTGCTGCGGCGGCAAAAGTTCCTCTCGGCGGCGGCGCCGCATACGGTGACAGCGGATCGGGTCCATGGGTTAGGTCGAGCAGCAAGGCCGAATCCCGGACCGAGCGGGCAACGGCGTGGTCGACGACCAGACCGTACCAGCTTTCGGTGACGAGCGGCGACAGCGGCACGCGGCCGCGCGAGGTTTTCAGTCCGACCAGCCCGGTGCAGGCGGCGGGAACGCGGATCGAGCCGCCGCCATCCGAAGCATGTGCCACCGGCACGACACCGGCCGCGACCAGCGCCGCCGCACCTCCAGACGAGCCGCCGCTGGTATGCGCCGTATTCCACGGATTGCGGGTGATGCCGAAAGCGGCGGATTCGGTCATCAGCCTCAGCCCATGTTCGGGCGAGGTGCTGGTGGCGATCGGGACAAGGCCGGCGGCCAGATGGCGTTCGGTCATCACCGAATCGAAATCGGCAACGAAAGCCGGAATGCGGCTGCCGCCATGCGTAGGCACGCCTTTCATGGCAATGCCGAGATCCTTCAGTGCAAAGGGCACACCGGCCAGCGGCAGCTTGCGGTCGATGGTTTTCGCCCGCGTCCGCGCCGCCTCGTAAAGCGGCTCGGCGATGGCGTTGATGTCCGGGCGGGTGGCCTCGGCTCGCGCAATCGCCGCATCGACGAGCTCCTGCGGCGCGATCTCGCCCTTGCGCACCAAGCTGGCAAGCCCGGTTGCGTCGTGCTCCCACAAGACCCGTTCAACCGACATTGCCGCTCTCCCCGCTATGAGAAGGCTAGCGGTTGCGGATTTTCTTGGCAATCGAAGTCGACGACGCTCCCGGTGCACAAGAACGCTTCGGCCGTTGCAAATACATTGCAATTGCCTAATTTGGCAGCCGATGACGCCGCAGGACATCAGCAACCTGATGGTCCGGACTTCGATGAAGGACCGGGCTGCGTTCGATCTGCTCTACCGGCAGACCAGCGCGAAACTTTTCGGCGTCTGCCTTCGTGTATTGAAGGACCGGGGAGAGGCAGAAGAGGCGCTGCAGGAGGTCTTCGTCAAGATATGGACGAAGGCGGACCGTTTCGCCGTCTCGGAGCTAAGCCCGATTTCCTGGCTGGTGGCCATTGCGCGCAATCATGCGATCGATCGGATAAGGGCGCGGCGAGAGCCTGCCACCTATATCGATGCTGCGCTCGAGGTGGCCGATCCGGCACCGGGACCGGAGGCTGCGGTTGTTGCGGGCGGTGAATCGGAGCGCATCTATCGTTGTCTCGATGAATTGGAAAAGGACCGGGCGGCGGCCGTCCGGGGCGCCTATCTCCAGGGCGAAAGCTATGCCGAACTGGCCGTACGCCATGGCGTGCCGCTGAACACGATGCGGACCTGGCTGCGGCGCAGCCTGTTGAAGCTCAGAGAGTGTCTGGAAAGATGACGCTGGCACAGGATGACGGACCGGAACCTGGGGGCGACGACCTGTTCGCCGCCGAATACGTTCTTGGTGTGCTGGACGCGGACGAACGCGAGATCGCGTCACGCCGTATCGACGCGGACGCCGCTTTCGCGCGCCTTGTCGATGCCTGGGAGGCGCATCTTTCGCCGATGGCCGCCGCCTATCCGGAGACAGAGGCCCCGATCAGGGTCAAGGAGGCATTGGATCGCCGGCTGTTCGTCGCAGCGCCTCGCGCCGGCCTCTGGTCGAGCCTTGCCTTCTGGCGCGGTCTTGCCGCCGCTTCTGTCGCGGCGCTGGCGATCTATATCGCCGTGCCGTACCTCAACCCGCCGGCCGAGCAGCCGCGGCTCGTCGCCTCGCTGGCTGCCGATGGCAGCGACGTCAGATACCTCGCCGTCTATGACGCCGCCCATCGCGAGGTTGGCTTGTCGCATGTCTCCGGCGAGCGCGCCGCCGGCAAGGATTTCGAGCTGTGGATGATCGAGGGCAAGAACGCGCCGGTCTCGATGGGCGTCATCCCGGCCGGTCAGACCGCGCGTATGACCATCTCCCCGGCCGTGCAGGAAAAACTTGCGCAAGGCGCCGTTCTTGCGGTCAGCCTTGAACCGGCCGGCGGTTCGCCGACCGGCCAGCCGACCGGCCCTGTGGTCGCTGCGGGCGATCTGAAGAGCATCTGATCGCCTCTGTCTGCCGACTTTTCGAGAAGATTTTAAATCTATCGCCTGTGGTGACGTTAGCTTGGAAGCATGCAGGCTGTAAGGTTCCTGCCCTGAAAATCATGCTCGCCGTTATAAAAAATAAAATTTTCTTCTGAACGGCGAAACTCGGGCATTTATCCCTCGTATCTCCTTGCGCCCCAAAGAGGGGAATAAATAAACTGAGGAGATAGAAATAATGCGTAAATTCGCCACCCTTTTGCTTGCCGGCACGGTCGCCGTTTCCGCGCTCGCCACTGCCGCCTATGCCCAGAATCCGATGGTCGGCGGCGCCGCCATGTATGCCACCAAGAACATCGTCGAGAACGCCGTCAACTCGAAGGATCACACGACGCTGGTTGCGGCCGTCAAGGCCGGTGGTCTCGTCGACACGCTGCAGAGTGCCGGTCCCTTCACTGTGTTCGCGCCGACCAACGAGGCCTTTGCCGCCCTTCCGGCCGGCACCGTCGACACGCTGCTCAAGCCCGAAAACAAGGACAAGCTGGTCAAGATCCTGACCTGCCATGTCATCGGTGCCAAGGCGATGGCCGCCGACGTCGCCAAGATGGCCATGGACGATGGTGGCGCGCATAAGGTCAAGACGGTTGGCGGCTGCGAACTGACGCTCAAGGCCGACGACGGCAAGGTCACCGCGACGGACGAGAACGGCAATGTCGCCAATGTGACGGTCGCCGATGTCGAGCAGTCGAACGGCGTTATCCACGTCATCGACAAGGTTCTCCTGCCGAAGATGTAACAAAGCGGTCGTCGCCAGCGAAGATATGGCTGAGGTTCCATGCCGACTGCGCGGGTTCCGCTTGCGTGACCCGCGCAATCGACAAGCGTACACTCCGCGCCGTCCGCTGTAGGCGTGGGGCAGGTGCGTAATGCCGGTTGTCAGGAGCTGGCCGTCACTAGCTTTTGATTTCCATGTGACGGTCGAATTTGGCAAATGGACAGAGGAGGAATGGTGATGATCCGGCGCGACTTTCTTTGGAGCGGTGCCGCCGCTGTGGCATTGTTGGCAGGCTCGGCAGCAACGCTGCGCATGGGCCGGCCGCAGGATGCGCACGCCGCCGAAACCTTCGAGGTCACCAAGACCGAGGCCGAGTGGCGCGCCATCCTGTCCGATGCGGCCTTCAATGTGCTGCGCAAGGAAGGCACCGAATATCCCGGCACCAGCCCGCTGCTCAACGAGCACCGCAAAGGCATCTTCGCCTGTGCCGGCTGCGACCTGCCGCTCTATTCCTCTGAGACGAAGTTCGATTCCGGCACCGGCTGGCCGAGCTTCTGGCAGGAGCTTCCCAACGCCGTCGGCAAGACCGTGGACAGGTCTCTCGGCATGACCCGAACCGAGGTCCATTGCCGCCGTTGCGGTGGTCATCTCGGCCATGTCTTCGACGATGGCCCGCCGCCGACCGGCCTGCGTCATTGCATCAACGGCGTCGCCTTGATCTTCAAGCCGGCCACCGCCTGACCTAAAGCGCTCGCGTTTGACCGGCCTCACGCGACGCGCTTTAGGTTGTTGTCTTATGCATGTCGTTATCGCAAAACCGCTGCGCACTTTTGCGCGACATGCATTACAGCGCCGCGCGTCTTTTTGGACGCGCAAAGTTGCACGATCAATGTCCGCCACCTCCGCCAGCCTGCTCTGCCGGCTTGCGGATGACCATGGTGAAGATCGCCAGCGTGGCGAACAGCGCCGTCAAGAGATAGAACACGTCCATGAAGGACAGCAGCGAAGCCTGCTGCTGGACCATAGCAGACAGTTTGGAGATCGCCGCCTTGGACGCGTCCAGGCCGGCATTCTGCTGGAAGTCGAGCGTCATGTTCTGCAGCTTGGTTTGCGCCTCGGCACTGCCCCATTGCACATGCTCGGCCAGCCTTGCGTAGTGGAATGCGTTGCGGTCAATCAGCACGGTGTTGATGACGGCAAGGCCGACGGCGCCACCGAGATTGCGGGTGAGATTGAACAGGCCGGATGCATTCTTAAGCCGGTCAGGCGGCAGTGTTCCCAGCGCAATGTTGTTGATCGGCACCATGCACAGCATCATCGAGGCGCCGCGCAGGATCTGCGGCACCAAAAGCTCCCAGAAATCCCAGTCGGCGGTCAGATAGGTCATGCGCCAGGTGCCTGCGGCGAAGCCGAAGAAGCCGATCATCATCATCAGCCGCGGATCCATCTTGCGCGACAGGATGCCGGAAATGGGCGCGGTGACGAACATCGCCAGGCCGCTGACGAACAGCGCCTCGCCGATCATCAGGGAATCGTAGCCGCGGATACGCCCGAGATATACCGGATAGAGATAGGTCAGACCGTAGAGACCGATGCCGATGACGAAGGAGAACAGCGAGCCGAAAGCGAAGTTGACGTTGGTGAAGGCCTTCAGGTCGACGATCGGCTCCTCGGCTGTGAAGGCGCGCCAGAAGAACAGCACGGCGCCGGCCGTCATCAGGATGGCGCAGATGAACACGGCCTGGTCCTGAAGCCAGTCGTTGTTAGGACCTTCCTCGAGCACATATTCCAGCGAACCGAGGAAAGCCGCCATGCCGGCAAGGCCCCACCAGTCGAACTTGCGGAACAGGCTGAGATTTGGCTTGTCGAAGTCGATCAGCGACCACGCTGCGGCGGTCACCAGGATGCCGGGCACCACGTTGATCAGGAACAGCCAGTGCCAGGACGTGGCATGGCTTATATAGCCGCCGACAGTCGGGCCGATGGTCGGCGCCAGCGTCGCCACCAGACCGATCATCGGCGACACCATGGCGCGGCGCGACGGCGGGAAGATGGTGAAGGCGGCAGCGAAGACGCTTGGAATCATGCCGCCGCCGATGAAGCCCTGGATGGCGCGGTAGACGATCATCTGGTCGATGTTGGTGGCGGTCGCCGCCAGCGCGCTGGCCGCGGTGAAGCCAGCCGCGGAGACGGTGAACAGCACGCGTGTCGACAGCATCCGGCTGAGAAAACCGGACAGCGGGATCATGATGACTTCGGCGATCAGATAGGCAGTCTGCACCCACGGGATTTCGTCGGAGCTGGCGCTCAAGCCCGCCTGGATCTCGGCCAGCGAGGCCGAAACGATCTGGATGTCGAGGATCGCCATAAACATGCCGAACACCATCGCCAGGAAGGCGATGATGCGGCGTGTGGAAATCGTGTCAGGCGTAGCCGGCCTCGCCGGCGGCGATCCTGCTGTCAAGGTCGCGGTTGCCATGCCAGTGCTCCCAAGCGGCCGCTCAGTTCGACGCGGCCGGCGCGGTGCGGCTGTCGACGGCCACGACGACGCTGAGGCCGGCGCGCAGCTTGCCTGTCTTCAGCACATCCGCCGGCACGTCGATACGAACCGGGACGCGCTGCACGACCTTGGTGAAATTGCCGGTGGCGTTTTCCGGTGGCAGCAGCGAGAACACCGCGCCGGATGCCGGCGCCAGGGACGAGACGGTGCCTTCGAAATCCTGGCCGTCGATCGCGTCGACCGATATCCGGACCTTTTCGCCGGGCACCAGCCGGGCAAGCTGGGTCTCCTTGAAATTGGCGACGATGTAGAGCTTGTCCATCGGCACGATGACGGCGAGCTTCTGTCCGGGGCTGATCAGGTCGCCCTGCTCGACCGAGCGGTTGCCGACCACACCGTCATAGGGCGCGCGCAGCACGGTGAAGGACAGGTCCCGCGCGGCCTTGTCCCGGGCAAGCTGCAGCGACGCCAGCGTGCTCGCCGTCTCCGCGCGCTGCGCCTGAAGCACACCGATATTGGCCTGCGCCGCGGCGCTCTGGGCGTCGGCACCTACAAGGGCGGCATTGGCCTGCTCGACCGCGGTCTGGGCATCATCCAGCTGGGCCTGGGTGCCAACATGTGTCTTGAGCAATTGGGCGGCGCGCGTTTGAACACGCGCCGCATTGGCGGCGGCGGCCTGGTCGGCGGTCTTCTGCGCCTGCGCCTGCTCGAGCGATGCACGCGCCGCCTCGGTCTGGGCCTCGATACGGTCGAGCGTCTTGCTCAAGGTGGCGATCTGCGCCTCGGCTTGGGCGACCGCTATTTTGTAGTCGCCATTGTCGACGACCAGCAGCGGGTCGCCGGCCTTGACCTGCTGGTTCTCGGTCACCTTGATCTGATCGACATAGCCGGAAATTTTCGGCGAAATGAATGCCATGTCGGCCTGGACATAGGCGTCGTCGGTTGAGATCATGAAGCGCCCGTCGGTCCAGTAATCGTAGCCATACCAGGCAGCTGCGCCCAGCAAGCCAAGCGCGATGATCGGCAACAGAAGGGAGCGTGCCGAACGTTTCTTTTTCGTCGGCGCCTCGGCCGGAGGACTTATTGCCGGCTCAGTCGGTGCGTTCGGCGCTTCGGTTGCTGGCGCGATCTTGGCGTTGGGGAAGGGACGGACTTCGGCGGTTGGGGTCGCGTTCGAGGACATGGGGATCTCTCTTGGCATCTCTCTGGAAACTGGGCATCTCTCTGGAAACAATCAGTAAGACTGAACCGTTCGGTTCGATGCGAACATTGACTTAGCGCGGAGAGCGGCCCATATCAAGGGTGATCGAACCGATCGGTTCGAATATTTTTCGAGGTGTGACACTATGACCGAACCCGACAAGGACCAGTGCGATCTGCTGGATGGCCTGCGTCGCGGCCGCCCCGCGGCGGGACAGGACCCGGTCAAGCGCAGCCAGATCATCGAGGGCGCGCGCCGCGTCTTCATCGACAAGGGCTTCGAAGCGGCGTCGATGAACGACATCACCCGCGAGGCCGGCGTCTCCAAGGGCACGATCTATGTCTATTTCGCTAACAAAGAAGAACTGTTCGAGGCGCTGATCGAGGAAGAGCGCGGCACGATCTTCAAGAACATGTACGATATGCTCGACCGCGCCGACGACCTTCGCGAGACGCTGGTGAAGTTCGGCAAGGTGCTGTCCCTCAAGATCACCTCGGCCAAGGTCATCCAGGCGCAGCGCACGGTAATCGGCGCGTCCGACAGGATTCCCGAACTTGGCGCGCGTTTTTACGAACGCGGCCCGAAACGCGGCCACGACAAGGTCGTTGTTTTTCTCAATGCCGCCGTCGAACGCGGCCTGCTCAAGATCGACGATGTCGACCTTGCCGCCTATCAGTTCACCGAACTGTGCCTGGCAGGTCTCTTCCGCCAGTGCATATTCGCCTACCGCACCAAAGCGCCGAGCCCGGATGAAATCGACCACATCGTCAGGTCGGGCGTCGGCATGTTCCTGAAGGCTTACGGCACAGAAAGGCTTACTACGGAAGAAAGCACCCAGACGATAGCACTAGAGGCAAAGTCCTAAAGCGCGTCGCGTTTGACCGGCCTCACGCGACGCGCTTTAGGTTGTTGTTTTATGCATGTCGTTATCGCAAAACCGCTGCACACTTTTGCGCGACATGCATTAGCCGCCACTGGCCGCCAGCACGATCGCCGCGCGCAATTCCTCAAGGCCCTCGCTCTTTTCCGACGACGTGGCGAGAACGAACGGAAACGCGGCCGGCCGCTTCTTGATCTTCTGCAGTGTCTCTTCGATCAATCGCGGCACGCCGGCCGCCTTGATCTTGTCGGTCTTGGTCAGCACGATCTGGTAGGAGACCGCCGCCTTGTCGAGCAGCGACAGCACTTCGTCATCCTTGGCCTTGATGCCATGGCGGGCGTCGATCAGCACATAGACCCGCTTCAGCGTGACCCGGCCCTTGAGATAGTCGAAGACGAGTTTCGTCCAGTCGTCGACCTTCTCCTTGGGCGCGGTGGCGTAGCCGTAGCCCGGCATGTCGATCAGCGCCATCGGCGGCAGGTCGGCGCCTTCGCCGGAAAATCCACCCGGAACGAAATAATTGAGTTCCTGCGTCCGCCCCGGCGTGTTGGACGTGCGCGCCAGCCCCTTCTGATTGACCAGGGCGTTGATCAGCGACGATTTGCCGACATTCGAGCGGCCGGCAAAGGCGATCTCCGGCGGCCCCTCCGGCGGCAGGAACTTCATTGCCGGCACGCCGCGGATGAAGATCCACGGCCGCGTGAACAGCTCGATGCCGATCACGGTCTTGTTCAACGCGTTCAAACCGCTGCCTCCAGAAGAGAAATATCGGCGCCACGAATGGCATTGAGGTTGCGGCTGATCTTTTCCACCGGCCAATCCCACCACGCCGCCGCCAAAAGCCGCCAGATGGTCCTGTCGTCGAACCGCATCTTCACCACCTTGGCCGCATTGCCGGCGACGATCGCATAGGGTGGCACGTCATGCGTCACCACCGATTTTGCCGCAACGATGGCGCCATGGCCGATCGTCACGCCGGGCAGGATCGCCGCTTCCATGCCGATCCATACATCATTGCCGAGCACTGTGTCGCCGCGCAATTCCTTCGACCAGGTAGCCGGGTCGAAACCCTCTTCCCAGCCATGACCGAAGATGTTGAACGGATAGGTCGAAAAGCCGGACATGGCATGATTGGCGCCGTTCATGATGAAGCGCGCGCCCTCGGCGATGGCGCAGAACTTGCCGATGATCAGCCGGTCGCCGATGAATAGATAATGATGCAGCACGCATCGCTCGGCGAATTTGTCCGGCCCGTCCGGATCGTCATAATAGGTGAAGTCGCCGATCTCGATGTTCGGCGCCGTGACCAGTCCCTTCAGGAAACCGACGCGGGTATGCATCGGGATCGGATGCTTGATGTTGGGGTTGGGTCCGATCATGGTCTGGCTCCATCGACGAGATAACAGGCAAGGTCAAAATAGCGTGATCCGCCCGGCAGCACCAACCGCGTGCGCAGCGGATCATCCTTACCTGTTCATCGACGGAGCGCTCCTGAAACGACAGCGAGCTTATAGGGATTGTCGCGGCGGCGTCTACCGCCGCGCCGACTGGTTTCGCCGCTCGCCGGCGGCTCGGCTCGTCCCAACAAAAAAGCCCCGGTCCGGGGCTTTTCTGGATTCACAAAAAGCGAGCGCCTTCTATTCCGCCGGCGACGGTTTCTTCCGGAACAGCGCGACCAGATTGTCCCACAATTCGATCTTGGCGCCCTGCCGCTTCATGATCACGCCTTGCTGGATGATCGAAAGCAAGTTGTTCCAGGCCCAGTAGATGACGAGGCCGGCCGGAAAACCCGCCATCATGAACGTGAAGACCACCGGCATCCAGGTGAAGATCATGGCCTGTGTCGGGTCCGGCGGCGTCGGGTTCATGCGCATCTGCAGGAACATGGTAACGCCCATGATCAGCGGCCAAACGCCGATCATCAACATATGCGGCAGGTCGATCGGGATGAGGCCGAACAGGTTGAAGATCGAGGTCGGATCCGGCGCCGCCAGATCCTGGATCCAGCCGAAGAACGGCGCGTGCCGCATCTCGATGGTGATGTAGAGCACCTTGTAGAGCGCGAAGAAGACCGGGATCTGCAGCGCCACCGGCCAGCAGCCGGCGAGCGGATTGATCTTCTCGGTCTTGTACAGCTCCATCATCGCCTGTTGCTGCTTCATCTTGTCGTCCGCGTATTTCTCGCGGATCTCGAGCATCTTGGGCTGCACCTTCTTCATGTTCGCCATCGATGCGTAGGACTTGTTGGCGAGCGGGAAGAAGAGGGCCTTGACGACGACGGTGGTGGCCAGGATAGCCACGCCGAAATTGCCGAAGAATTTATAGAGCGTGTCGATCAGGTAGAACATCGGCTTGGTGATCCAGATGAACCATCCCCAGTCGATCAAACGGTCAAACAGCCTGATATGGCGATCTTCCGCATAGGCGTTGACCTTGGCGACTTCCTTGGCGCCGGCGAAGATCTCGGTTTCTACCGTCGTTGACTGGCCGGCATCAACGGTGATCGGGTCGGTGAGGAAGTCGGCCTGGTAGCGCGGGCGGCCGTCCTCGAAATAGGCATAGCGCGGCTGGAACGGCTGCTTCTCGGTCGGCACCAGCGTCACCGCCCAGTATTTGTCGGTGATGCCCAGCCAGCCATCGGTCGACTTGCCCGGTGTGAACTGCTTGTCCTCCTCGACGGCCGCGTATTTATGTTCCTGCAGGCCTTCCGTGCCGGTGACGCCGATCAGCCCCTCGTGCAGCACATAGATGCTGGCAACGGCAGGCTTGTCGAAGCGGGTGACACGGCCGTAATTCGACAGGGTAACGGCGGTCGAACCCGAATTCTGCACCGTGTCCGAAACCGTGAACATGTAGTCGCTGTCGACGGAGAAGGTGCGCTTGAAGGTCAGGCCCTTGTCGTTGGTGAAGGTCAGCGTCACCGGGGTCGCCGGCGTCAGCGTCGCATTGCCGTCGACGGTCCACACGGTTTCCGGGCCCGGCACCGTGCCGGTCTTGTCGCTGCCGACAAAGCCGATCTCGGCATAGTAGCCAGTAGGCAGCGCCGCCGGGTTGAGCAGTTCGATCTCGGGCGAGTTCTTGTCGACCGTCGTCGTGTAGTGCTTGAGCTTGAGGTCGTCGAGACGGGCGCCGGTGAGATTGATCGAGCCCTCCAGGCTCGGCGTGTCGATCCTGACGCGCTTCGTCGACGCCAGCGCCTGCTCGCGGCCGGCAGGCGTCGCGCCGTCGGTCCCCGGTGCATTGGGTGCATTAGGAATGGCGCCTTGCTGCGGCACCGGCGTTTCGCTGCTGCCCGGACTGGCGCCTTCGGCCGCCTTCTTCTGCTCCGCAATCCGCTGCTCTTGTATACGGGCCGCCTCGCGTTGCGCCTCGCTGTAAGGCATCACGTAAAAATACTGCCAAAGCGACAGGATCAGCACCGACAGCGCGATGGTGATGAAGAAGTTCCGGTTGTTTTCCATCGAAAGCCTTGGCCTATCGTGTTCCGCGCAGTCTGCGGGAGAGTTCGGCCTTCAACTGGCCGAACGGAATGGTAAGCACATCTTCGCGCCCGACGATGACATAGTCATTGCCAGGCTCCATGTCACCCGCGGCATGCGTGCGCACGGCTTCTCTCAGCCGCCGCCGGATGCGGTTGCGGACGACTGCATTGCCGACCTTCTTGGTGACCGTGTAGCCGACGCGAGGCGCCTCTGCGTCGCTTCGGCCCAGAACCTCGACGAGAAAAAGCCGCCCGCGGCGCTTCTCGCCACGCCGGACAGCCAGGAATTCCGCGCGTTTCAGAAGCCGCTTGGGATGTGCTCCCACTGGCTTGCCGGTTGCGGGCAACGATCTCGTCTTCCGTTCAGGCGCTGAGCCGCTTGCGACCGCGGTTGCGGCGGGCTGCGACGACGCCACGACCACCCTTGGTGGCCATGCGGGCACGAAAACCGTGCCGACGTTTGCGGACGAGTTTGGACGGTTGGTAAGTACGCTTCATTTGTTTTAATACCGCGGGGTGCGGCCCTTCTTGATTCTGTCACTCTGTAACAGGAGCTTTGCCGGGCCGGCTTTGGCGCGATCGAAACCGCGCCGGGACGAATGGCCCGAGCGTGAGCGGGCTTATAGAAAGAAGGGTTTTGGAAGTCAATCCGGCGCGGACATCCAGCGCCTCAGCCGATTGGCTGAAGTGTGATGGCTGAAGTCTTGGCGGTATCATCCCGTATTGGGACGAAGGATGAAATTGGCAAAAAAGCCGCAATGGCCTAATCTTGGCTGATCAAGTGATCGTGAAGAAAAAGCAACATGAGTGAAATCCCATCCGCGGATGAAAGGACCGATCGGGCGACCGCGGCCGCCCGGAGGGTGCCGTTGTCGCGTGGATTGTCGACAAAGCTCCTGCTGCTCACCATCGTCTTCGTGCTCCTGGCCGAGGTCCTTATCTTTCTGCCCTGGATCGCCAGCTACCGGCTGAGCTGGCTGAAGGAGAGGCTGAGCACCGCCGCGGCCGTCTCGATCGTGCTGGTGCAGGGAGAGCCCGCTTCGCTGTCCCGCGCCGCCCAGAACGACGTGCTGATGGCGATCGGCGCCAAGGCGATCGCCGTGCGCGACGGCGGGGTCTCGCGGCTTCTGGTCGTGGCTGAGATGCCGCCGCAGGTCGATGAACATATCGACATCGCCAATGTCGGCGTGGTCGAGGGTATGACCGGCGCTTTGGACACGCTGTTTTTCGGCGGCGAGCGGATGCTGCGCGTTTTCGGGCCGGTCGGCGACAGCGACAAGGAATTCGAGCTGATCATGCCCGACTACAGCCTGCGCGATGCCATGCTCATCTATTCGCGCAACGTTGCCTTCGTCTCGCTGCTGATCTCGCTGTTCACCGCCATGCTGGTCTATGCCGCCATAGACCTGATCATGATCGGCCCGATCCGGACGATGACGCGCTCGATGCTGGCCTTCTCCGAGGCGCCCGACGACCCCGGGCGGATCATCCGCCCTGCCGCCCGCGCCGACGAGATCGGCGTTGCAGAGCGCGAGCTCTCTCAGATGCAGGAGCGGCTGCAAAAGATGCTCTCCGAGCAGAAGCATCTCGCCGACCTTGGCCTCGCCGTGTCGAAGATCAACCATGATATGCGCAACATCCTGGCATCGGCGCAGCTGATGTCGGATCGTCTGCGCCAGGTCAAGGACCCGACCGTGCAGGCCTTCGCGCCGAAACTGCTGCGGGCGCTCGATCGTGCCGTGTCCTATTCGGAAGGTGTGCTCGCCTATGGCCGCACCCAGGAGCCGCCGCCCTCGCGCCGCAGGCTTAGGCTGCGCCAACTGGTCGACGACGTCCACGGCCTGCTCGACACAGAAGGCGGTATCGAATTCGTCAATGCCGTCGATCTGGCTTTCGAGGTGGATGCCGATTCCGATCAGCTTTTTCGCGTGCTCACCAATCTTTGCCGCAACGCCGTGCAGGCGATGGCGGCGGACGCGGAAAGTGCGGTGGTGCGCCGGTTGGAAGTGTCGGCCGAGCGCGTCGGCAGCGTCAGCCGCATCACCGTCACCGACACCGGCCCCGGCCTGCCGCCGAAAGCGCGCGAGAACCTGTTCGCGGCGTTCCGCGGCTCGGCCCGCAGCGGCGGCACCGGGCTCGGCCTGGCAATCGCCTATGAATTGATCCGCGCCCATGGCGGCACGGTGGAGCTTGTCGAAAGCAGAGGCGGCCGCACCATCTTCGCGGTAACCATTCCCGACCAGCCGGTCCGGCTCGACCAGGCCCGCAACGGCCTGCGCCGCCCGGCCTGATCCTTGCCCACCCGATCCTCGTCAAGGCACGAACAACAAAACTTTTGCCGGATCGGCTTGCTTTTCGGAAATTCAGTCGCTAGGGAACACGTCACATCGCGGCCGGTCGTTAAGGATCGGATCGCGGGCCATGCAAAGCATGGCCTGTTGCGCGCCCGTAGCTCAGCTGGATAGAGCACCAGACTACGAATCTGGGGGTCAGGAGTTCGAATCTCTTCGGGCGCGCCAACTACTTAGCAGGTTTTGCAGCTTCCCGTTTTGCAGGCCGTTTTGCAAAATCTGTTTCCAGAACGTTCTCAAATTTGGCTATGGCATTGTCGGCCATAGTGCTCGTGCGGGCGAGATACTTGTCTAAAATTTCCTGTGCCCGCCGTAGGGAGTGGCCGGTAACGGAAACAATCTCACCGAGATTACACCCGGCCTGAAAGAGCATAGTGACGGTCGTGCCGCGTATGTCGTGGAAGTGGAGGTCAGTGATCCCCGCCGTCTTGCAGGTCTCTTCCCATCGGTCGGCGAAGTAGCGTTTCTTGAACGCCCGGC
The DNA here is from genome assembly GCF_053850215.1 of Mesorhizobium sp. f-mel. Classification (NCBI taxonomy): domain Bacteria; kingdom Pseudomonadati; phylum Pseudomonadota; class Alphaproteobacteria; order Hyphomicrobiales; family Phyllobacteriaceae; genus Mesorhizobium; species Mesorhizobium sp. f-mel. The sequence continues at coordinate 23,550 of NZ_JBSPTO010000011.1, read as the reverse complement.
CGGTTTTCGTCGTCATGATGAGCGTCGATTTCTTCTGCAGCCCATCCAACGTCACCTTGAGAGCGGCAGTGCATTTGACGTTCACATACCGCTTTGTCTTGCCTTGCCGTAGGTTGATACGGGTACCGTCGTAGGCGCCCCATGCCAGCCGCAAGAGGTCGCCCTGGCGCTGTCCGGTGTGCAGGGCAAGGACGAGAGCAAGCTTCATTTCGGAGTCGGCAACGGCCATGAAGGCTTCGACATGTTCTGGCAGCCATATCATTTCCGACCTGTCGCCTTCATACGCGCGGTCAAAGCCATCCAACACATTGACCTTGAGGTCTCCGTCCTTCGCGGCCCACGACAGAACGCGGGCCAGAATGGTGACACGATTGTCGGCTTCGCGAGGCTTGCCTGCCGAAAACTCATCATGCCACTTCAGCACGTCCTTGCGGAATGCTTTGTCTTCAAGGGCGCGATGCGGCACGGTCCCGTATTCCGCATCCCAAAACTTCAGGACGCGGATATATTCCTTCCGGGTGCTGTCGGCCAATTTCCGCCATTTGGCTGTCTTCTCGAAATCTCGGATGACACCGGATAGCGTGCCGCTGTTGCGGTTCTGAATCTTCTTTTCAGCAGCTGCTATGGACGCGAGAAATTCAGGCGAACCCGGTTCCCCCGTAAGGCGAGTTCCGGTTGCACGATGGTAGTAATAGGTCGCCCGCGTCCCATCGGCGAGCTTCGGCGTGGCTTTGTTAATACCCTTAAGCCGAGCGTGCATGTTGCCTCTTCCAAGCCTCGAAGGGGGAGGTGTTGTCGTTGTCGGCTGCAGGAGGCGTTAAATCGCCACACAGGGCACGCTCAAGCGCGACGCGGCTCCATCGCCTTGTTCCTGTCATAGATCCGGGGACTACACCCTTGCGTACCCACGTATCGAACGTGGACGGACATACTCGGCAAAGGGCCGCCGCCTGTGGTCGGGTCAGGACCAACGCATCGTTGTCATTCGCGGCTATGCTGGTCATTCGCTCTCTGCCTCCTGCGGTGCGGCCATTTGGGATGTGCTTTCGGATTAGGCGATCGGCGTCGTCTCCGGTGACCGTCCCGAGTTCTAAAAGGCTCTCAGCCAGGCCCACCACAGCTGACCAGACGTCCGCCCGTCCTTTCATTATCTCGTACATTGCCTGAGACCTTGGATGCAGGAACGCGGCGCCGTCCCTATCCATCACGCCTTCGAAGTCGGTAGGCGAAAACAAGAATGACGCCTGCCAATTCAATACGCCATCGTTGTCGTAAGGTTTGCCGAGCCAAATTGCCTCAGCGATCGGCCCGCCAGCGCTACTGTATGCCAGCGAGTTACGCCAGCGAGTCCACCACCTCATGGGCTTTGCTAAATGGTCGGTTGGCGAATAATAAACGCAATCGGCAACATCACCGTCGCGGACAATTGTTACGCGGTCAAAGCTCAGTCCGTAGAGCCACGCGATGACGGCATGGCCAGCCTCGTGATAGGCCGTTGCTGTTCGCTCATATTCAGCATTCTGCCTCAAATCCAAGCGCAAATCCAAGGCGAACTCCTCCTCTTCAAAAACAAAAGCGCCCACCGAAGGAACTCGGCGAGCGCGGAACACTAGTAGGACCGCTTTACCAAATTAATGTCAAGTCCTTCGGGCCAATCACTCTCGAGACCGCAAATGTATAACTCGTCCTCGTCCAGTTCGGCCGGCCGCAAATCTCTTTCGGCGACAATGGCGAACAAGCCGGCGTCGTCATAGACGTTCTCGATCTGCCAAAATCCTGCGAAGTGCGCTGGTGCTAGGACGAATGCTTTCCAACCGTCGCCGTACTGAACGACTTGGCCGGGCGTGATCGTGGGTTGGACTGCGTTAAGCATGTCGTGCGATTCCTCGTTGATTAATACCGCTCAATACGATACATAATGATCATCAAGCGCATGTCAAGCGGTATTAATCAAAATGAGCGATATTAATCAAATAACGGGAAGGCAGTTAGCGGCAGCTCGCACGCTTGCCGGTCTTGATCAATTTGAGCTTGCAAAACGCGCCAATATCTCGGCGCCGACCATCAGACGTATGGAGGCCGTACGAGAAAAGGACGTGCCGATGTCCAACAATGTGGCAGCCGTCATTCGCGCCCTCGAAGCGGCCGGCGTCGAGTTCATCAATGGGACGGGTGTCAAATTGCGGAAGTAAAAGGCGCGCCGTTGCGATCGAAGTTGGCGGCGCGCCCGACTGCTGAGGCGTCAGCAATCGGTCTTCTCGAACCAGTCGGCCCGTTCCTGGCCGACCATGGGAAGTATAGTTCTCTCCGGTCGTAGCGGCAACCCTTTCGTAGTTTTACCGGATTACCAATTTTACTGCCTTATTCCGGTCATTATACTGGTTGGACTTTGCCGCTGGCCCGTGACAATTCTCGAGCATGCTCGATGATAGAATTTACACGCTTGACGAGGCCGCTGAGTACCTGCGCATGACGCGGCGCGGTGTCATAAAAATAGCGAAGCGCCACGGCCTATGCATGGTGAATGGGCGCATCTTCACCTTCACAGCGGACGACATCGAAGGCATCAAACGGGCCATGCGGCCGGATCCAAACGGCGCCCCAGTCGGCAGGCTCACCACGCCCGCCGTTCGATACGCGTTGCCAGGCACGCGCCTTTACGACCTGACCGTAAAGGCGAAACTGGAGCGACAAGCTCGCAAAGAGGCCGACCGAATCCGCAACGCCAGCGCACGGCAAGAAGGGCGAGAATTGGTGGCCGAACTGAAGCGCCAAGAGAGAGCGAACAAACGGGCTGCAAAGGCCTCGCAGGCGGCACCCGAGCCCGAGCCGCTAGACTACGCCAATCGCGACCCGAACTACTGGAGGGCGGCCCGGAAACGGCGGCTGCAGGCCGAACGAAATGCTAACGGAGGTGGGACATGACTGAAGCTGAAATGCTCCAGCGCATCGGGGATCTCGAATCCAAGTTCAGCCCAGGCCTACCAAGTTTCGCCGACCTGGCAATCAGTGCGGCGCACCGCCTGCTAGCAAATATTTGAAGCCGTTGGTGGTCATCCATCGGGCGCGGGCAAGATGCGTTTCCCATGCCCGGAATGCACGCTCAGGCTCCTTCTCAGGATCAATGTGCAAGACGATCTTGGCCACCTCACGCCAGTCGGCGTCCTCGGCCGCGGCATCGAGAAGGCGAATGTAGGTGAGCATACGCTCTTCGTCATAGCCGGTAAGGACGGAAGAGGTGGGAGCTTCGTCAGCGATATTGGGATCGAGTAGAGGCATTCGCATGGCTCGTTATACCAGATGGCCTGAAGTGAAGAAACCCGCCAAGCACGCGATTGAGCATGCGGGAAAGACGGCCAAAGGTGGTCATGGCTGGTCTCCTTGATATACATTGATAAATCGGCTACAACCGCAGCGGGTTGGGGAACTCGCATGACGCCGTTACAGGTTGCCGCCTCAAAATCGAGACTGATTTTGGGCAAGGTCATAGGCACTTCACGGGCCGATCGTGAGGCGGAACTTATCGCTTCGCTGAGGCGGGCCGGATCGCCTAAAATCCTACTTTTAGGTGATAGTCTTGTGGACGCCTCGCGGGCAGGCGGAGGCAACCCGAACGTCGCGCGAGGTGCATATGGCGGCTCCAGAATCTCCGATGTCCTGGCAGTCATTGGCAGGATCAAAGGCGCGTTTCTTTGGCACAAGGTGGCTGGTGCTGTTGTTGCGGTCGGGATCAACGACGCGCAAACAAGTGAGGGCGATGATCTAGAATCTCGACGCCTTTACTTCCGATCTGCCCTTGATGCCCTTTCCCGTTCGCTTGGCGGGAAACCGCTTATCCTCCTCACAATCGCCGACATTGCTTCGGCGGGCGAATGGGTGACGCGTTTCAATCGAGACCTGATCAGAATGGAGAACGAAGATATCTCGGCGTTGACATCGGCAAAAGTCCTTGATGCCGCGCTACTCTTTCGCCAGTCGATGCAGGCGGCCGGTCTGGAATACGACGCGGGCTTTCGGGATGGTGTTCATTTTTCCCAGCTTGGATACCGGCACTGGAGCCCCTTGTTAGAGCAGGCTATCGGCATGGTTTCTGCCGATAGCCTGGATCGCCTTAGCAGATCTTAAGTCCCAAAGAAGCCCGCACGAGAAAGTTCACGCAAATCATCGAGCGCGCAGTTGGCATAGCGGGTGCCGCCCGTCGCGTTGATGTGCAACTCGTCCGACATGTAGGTTGCGGACGTGAAGTAGCCGATGCCGGAGCGTCCCGCTATGTCGATGCAGGGGTAGCCGGACAGGTTTGCCACGTCACGCACAGCTTTTTGAAACTGGTCGAGCGTGTTGCCTTGCCCGTTTACGCGATGGACTCTGTGAGTAGCATGGCTGGGACCGCCGCTGTAAGGCGTGATGAAGATGATTTTAGCCGAGGGTGCTTGCGCGCGAATTGCCACGACTGCCGCCCACAATGCCCCGTAGAACGTTGCCGTGGTGGAGTCGGCTATTGTGCCAAGCACGACTTCCTGCGCGCCAAAGTCGTTGATGCCCGCCTCCAGTGTGACAATCTCGCTGTCAGCCGGGACACTTGCAATGGCGTTGTAAATGCCCTCGCTGGCATAGCCGGTCGTGCTCACGCCCAACGCAGCACCGGAGACACCAAGATTAGTTAGCACCATGCCGGACGAGCTGGCCAGTGGCGCCGTATATTGCGCCTGTGCGGTGATGCTCGATCCGAGCGCTGCCCATTTCTTTCCGACAAGAGCCGCGCGGCCATCGTCGTAAGCGCTGCCACCTATGTTCGTCGGATTAGACAGCAGACCAAGGTACAGACCGCTGTTCGCCGACACCGTAACACCGGCGCTTTTGGTCCAATAATCCAAAGAATAGTTGGTGGAAAAGGCAAGGATGTTTGCCCCGCCATTTCTGGTAATCGATGAGCTTTGAAGATAGATGCCCGACGTGCCGTCGCCGACGTAAGGCTGTCCACCTGATGCGGGGTAGAGTCGATGCTGGAAATTGGCAGAAGCTGTGGCCGTGGCTGCTCCTGAAACGCGGCATCTGTACCAGCCATTGCCAAGAGCCTGAATGCTTGCGCCAGTTCCAGAGCTCGTCCCGTTGGCCAAATCGAACGTGCAGTTGAAGGAAAAGGCGCTGTTAGAAAACAGATTTAGGCGGGTGCGCTCGGCTCCCTTGGCAACGACATCGAAGACTATGGCATCGCCAGCGGTCAGCGATACCGTGTGATAGATCACTGGACTGCTCGAACCGACCGGCTCAATGATTTTGTCGGCAATGAGACGTCCATTCGTTAGGATGTCTAGGCTGTCGACCAGGGTTTGCGTCGGAGGCAGCGTAGGGGACGCAACTGTCGTCGTGTTCGCCGCTGTCAGGCTGGTCTTGGTGAATGCTGCGTTGGTCGGATCGCTACTGGGGAACAGGTTCGTCGTCGTGTTCTGCAGCCGGAGAACGATGCTGCGAACATACATGCCAGAGGTGCCGTCACCTGTGTACGGAAAGATTCCCCCCGACGAGATGCGCGCTTGCACCTGCGCATTCGGCGTTCCGCTAGTGAGGAACACTGCCTTGCACTCATACCACCCAGCGCCTAGAGCGGTCACCGCAGAGCTTACAAAGTTCGCACCGGATCCAGAACTGGTGCCGTCAACTAGATCAAAGTTGACTGTGAAGCCTGCGCCAGCGCCATTGCAGAAGAGTTGCAGCGCGCGGCGCTCGGCTGCTTTTGCCACCACAACATGCTCATATGTGGTCGCTGTTGCAAAGGTGTATGACCTAAAGCAGAGTGGCGTGATCGATCCAGCGGCCTCGGTAAGCTTTGCCGTGGCAATGCTCAATCCTTCGATCTGCGCCAAGGTGTCGACGCTGGCGGTCACACCCGTAATCGCGTCACTACCTGGCAAATCGTAGGCTCTGCTAATGGTTATAGCATCCGTGCCGACAACAATTGCCGCTGTGTTGCGGACAGCCCAGACGCTTCCCGCTTCCGTGCCGTTATCGATGGAAAAAGTGGCGCCGAGAAATTCCGCGCTGGTATCGAAGTCTGTCGACCGTGACGCTGCACCAGCGGCGGCGACAATATAAACGCCATTCTCGGCCGGCGCGGTCTGCGCCGTCAAGAGTACGGCTTGGCCGGTCGATACAACATAGCCACCGATGGTGGCCCCGTTGACGATTCCTGAAACGACCGCAATGTTGGTGGCGGCGACTGTTGCTACCGCTACTGGAGTCCTCGCGCCAATCGTGATCAGGGACTCCACATTGTCGATGCGGGTCTCGTGATCATCTATCTCTTCCTCAGCGGCAGCAACGCGGTCTGTCAGCGCGGGAAGGCCACCCGCAGAGGTTTCGAGCGCGTCAATCCGGTCTTCTTTGTCGGTTCCCCACTCTCGTACTTTGGATTTTTCGACCTTGTTCGGGCCGCTCGAGGGGACGCCGTCTATAACGTAATCGCGAAAAATAGATGCAACCAAATCAACCATGATATCTATCCTGAAAAAGAAAAGACCCGCGATGACGGGTCTTTGAAAAGTGAGTTTTTGGGTTTGATGGGTGAGGCTAGTTTAGCGAGAGCCATCATCCGATCTGGAATCGTCGGGGTGCGGCTCGCCAGCCTGCACGGCTAAGAATTCGGCGACCGCAGCTTTCACTATCTTCTCGTGAAACGCGCTAGAGTGGTTAAATTTCACGTTCTTGGTCTGCATCAAATACGCCATGACGTGTCCGCCATGTCCGCGCACAAGAGAGACCCTATTGGCGATCAGTTCGGGCGAGGTGAAGCCGAAGGTTGCGATCTGGTGGCCGGTGTTTCCAACCTGCTTCGGTGGCGTTTGGGGGATCATTCGTGTAATTTGAATCATGTGTCTCCTACCTTTCTAGAGGCGACGCGATTGCGCTTCGGCCAACAGGTTTGGCATGTTCCTTTGCGTAGCTTTCTGGCTCTGCTGAACGGATGCCTGCACGATGCTAGGCGATGCGCGTCGGATGTTGTCTTGAGTCACGCTCTGAACGAACGGCAGCAAATTGCCATTCTGATCAGCGCCGACACCGACCGTAACATGGACTCGATTGTCATTGGCGGCACGGGGAATGCTGGGCGTTCGCGGCATTGGAATTGGTGAGCCGAAGAAACCGCCGCTAGCGAAGCCGGGCATGTTGTCGTTGTTGATGGCGGTAAGCAGTGCACGATATTTCTTCGCCGATCGCGCGTTAGTAACGTGCTCGCCGTCCGATAACATCGCCGGAATCTTGTCGCCGGTCGGACCACCAGGTCCACGCACCTGTCCGCCACCGGCTAGCTTAACGAAGCCGCCCTTGGCGAAGCCCAACAAGCTGAAGATGCCGCCAAAGCCTCCACCGCTGCCGCTGAAAAGTGCATCAAGGCCGATGTCCAGCAGCTTGTTGGCCACCTTGTCCAAAGCGCCCGCCAAGGCTTCGGCGCGCGTCTTTCCCGCGCGTAAGTCAGAAATCATTCCGCCGAGCACATCGCGGCCGATGTCTCGCAACTCTTGAGAGGCGTCGGCTGCAGCTTCCGTGGCCTCTCGCTCGCGATAGATGGCTTCCACAAGCTGCTCTATCTCGGCACGCTGCTCCGCGGTTGCCGCGCTTCCGGCTTGGCGCAGAGCGTTTGCCTTTTCGCGCTCGAGGTCGGTGGCGCCTCTGAGTTGTTGTTCTTCCTTCAACCCCTCAATGACTCGAAGAACCGCCTCAGCCTCGCGCAAAGCCGCTGCCGCCGCCGCATTGCGTCCGCCTCCGCCTCCGCCAGATGTTTTCTCACCTGGGATCACCGTGGCCTTGCTTGCCGCGGCGCCGTAGCGCTTTTGCAGAGCCTCGACCAGGGCTGTATCGGCCTTTGCAATCTCGCCGCCGAATGCCTGCGCTATGCGGGTGTCGATGGCATCCGGCTTGTCACTCCTGCCTGGCCCGGTGACCACATCACCCGGTTGACCGACCAGCGAACCCGCGAGAGCGCCCATCTCTGCGGCCTGCCGGTTTTTGAGAAATTCATTCATCCGGCCGTTCAGACCGTCCAGCCCCTCGATAGCCGTGAGAATGGCCGACTGCGCACTGACGCTAAACCGACGCCAAGCCGCGTCCCAGCGGTCGCCTAGTTCTTCAGCGCGGCGAAGCAATTGCTCGTCAATGACGCCGCCTGCGTCTTCGGCGGCTTTCGCCATCCCGTTGATGCCGGCCGCACCGTCTTTGAGCGCATTCAGGAAATCGGCGCCGCCGCGGCCGAAGGCTTCGGTCACTAGGACCATCTTCTCCTGTTCAGACGCGGCGTTGCGCACCAGTTCGGCGTAGCTGGCGAGCAATTGCTCTGACGTCTTTATCTGCCCATTGCTATCACGGATCGCGATGCCGTTGGCCTTCAGAATGTCGGCAAGTCTACCGCCCTTGGTAGCTGCCTCGCCGATCCGCTTTGAGAACTGCTCCATTCCAGTTTCGAACGTGGCCTGGTCAACGCCAGCCTGGCTGAATCCGAATGAGAGTTCCTGCAGAGCCGTAGTCGTCAGACCGATCCTGTCCGCAACGTCGACCAGATGGCTGGCGTCATCAATCGTTTCCAGTGCGGTATTAAACAGCGCTACAGGCGCAAGCGCCGCTAGCGCGCCGCTTCCAATGCCTGTGAAAAATCCGAGGACGTTGCCCTTGATTCCGCTACCAATGTTGGCAAGCTGAGCGTCGAGCCGGGACGTCATAGCAGCGCCGCGCTTTTCGATCGTGCCAAACTGCTTGTCGGCTGTCGCGGTCGCTCTCTTTAGCTGCTTCTCAAAAGCAGTAATACGCGCCTCGAGGTCAACGCTAAGTTTCGGGCTATCATTTGCCATAGGCTTCTTTCACTCCGCGAGATATCGCGCGCTGAATTCGATTGCGTATTCGTTTTTTGGTGAGGCGATATGCGGGCCAGAAGAATGGATTGGCCGGCGAATTCTGCGTGCCGAACTCCTGCCCTAGCGCGTAGTCGTAGTCAGGTCCGCCCTCGCGTACTGGCCTGGTAGTCGCATCGCCGCCCGCTGTTACGGTTCGCGTTAGCTCGGCTGTAGCGCGCCACTCAATGCTGTTTTGTAGGTCGCCATCGGCGCGGGGCGCTAGGCTGCGCTGCGCGCGCACCAGTTCGTTAGCGGAGACATCCAACGCGGCGGCTGCGGCTTTCTTAGCCGCGGCAGGCAGCGCCTTGAGGCGTCGCTCGAAATCCTTCAGGCCGCTATTGGCCAAGGGCTACACCATCATCAAATGTGGCGTCCGCTGCCGAAATTCCGAAGAGCGCGCCACCCAAGATGGACAAGGCCAGAACGGCGTATTGCGCCACCGGCTCCGTCGAAAGCGTTGCGTTAATATGCGGCGAGTTCTGCTTGAAGTATTGGTCTAGCAGGCCGACTTGGTTGCTACCCATAAGTCGCAACGTCCTGGCGAATTGCCGGATTTCCTTAAGCCTGGATGCGGGCAATGACGCAAACTTCAACACCGATTTGAGGTGCTCCACCGTCCAGCGGCCGGCCGTAATCGTGCTGAACATTTCGTACGCCGACATGCCGGCGTAGGCTTCAAAGGTCGATAGGTCTTGCCGATCGATCTTGAAGTTAATGTGCTTGCCGCCGAACTTGGCGACGACGGAGTTGTGCGACTGCGATCCGGCCGAGGCAGGTTGTTGGTTGGTCATGAACGATGTCCTGTGAATTGTGGGCACGACCGCAAAATGTGCGTCGCGGAAGAACTGAATCAGCTATCAGTAATGGTGATTGCCGGAGGCAACCCGTTAGTTGAGCGGTCAAATCGACCGTACTCAGTGCGAGGCGCGGTCAAGCACTTAGGCTTGGCTGGAGTGACGGGCTTCCCCCGTTTCAACAAGCAGGATGGCGTCAACAATGAAAACGTTGAGGTCGAGAGTCGTTAGTGTGCGGGCCTATTTCCGCTTCCGACTTGGACGTCTTGAGCATGTGTGTGCTCATTTTCGTTCCTTGCCGCGCCAATTGGCGTTCGACTTTTAGTATCAGAATCGCAGACTGAGAACGCCTCCGGCAATCACCAAACATTATGATAGGGACAAAACCAACATGTCAGCCAAAGACGTAGCCGATTGGATGGTCGCGGAAAGCAAGAAGTCACATTGGCTCTATCAAGAGACGGTCGTGTATAAAATACGGCAGCAGTTCGGCGATGAATATGTCTACCAGAACGCCAACGGAAACCTTGCGATATCAAAGGCGGTCCTGAAGGAGTTTAGAAAATTAACCGAGGACACACTGGTGTGGGAGCGAGGAGAACGCGCTTGGCGGCCCAGAAAGCCGCACGAGACCAAACGACAGGTTGACGACTAAATCCCGCGCAATCCATCGGCGCCCTACGCCGGCTGGGCGATTTCGAGGCTATGCGCAACCGTGCGATCTTTGCGGTCGGCATACTCAATGGCCACCCAGAACGAGACGGCATCACCATTGCGGATGGAGCCGACAGGCCCAGCCACCTTCAGCCGCGTGCCGTCTGCCATGGCTATCTCCGGCTGTGCAGAGGCAATAAATTTTCCGAGTTCCCGCGGTCTCATGTGGTCAACTCCCATCTATTCACTTTCGGATTGATCGACGTAACGCCTCGATGTCGACCGCCGCGGGCTTGCCGGCCGTCTGTGGATCTGCGGCATCCCGCTTTCTTGCGTTTCGCCGTTCAATCGCCTTTGAGCGAGTGCCGATCTCGTTCCAGCGGGCCATGAACTTCAGCAGTTCACCGGAGCCTAGTTCGTCTGCCAGAGACATAGCATTCGCGCCGTCCACGATGCGAGCGTGGCTATGCGTCACCGCGCCATCAGAGCAGAGGGAGATTTCCTTGAGTTTGGCCTCCACCACTAGGCTAACCTCGCGTCCGTGGAAAGTACGCTTCTCTATCGTGCAGGTTCCAGTTCCGACGCTAACGTCTGTGCGCGATCCGCCAGCGACCATCGACAGTAGGATTGATCCAAGGATCGTTCGAGGTATGTCAAAATCGAATGCAAGAAAATCGTCGCCATCTACGAACTTAAGGCCGCTCGATGTGCTGCCGAAGATGTGCGTCTGTTCGTGCTCAAGTTGAACATTGATAGCGTCGCCGCGCTTCAGAGATTCCGAAAAGCAGCCTTTAACAAAGGCGTAGAGTTTGCCGTCGCGTTCGAAAACTTGATTGTACGCACACGCGATCCCCCGCATTACTGGGCGTTCGAACGCGGACTCTTCGAGCGATGCGAACGCGAGGCCGAATCCGGACTGTGCGCGCAACCTGCTGCTACCCATCATTCGGGCGGCCAGGTGAGCGCGCTTGGCCGCCCTGTCCTGTCCGAGCACGAAGGGGATTTTTTCTATCATTTTAGACTTTCTGGAATGTCTTTGTTGGCGATGAAGCCATCATGGCTAAGTTCGCGCAGAGCGCATGCGATCGGCGTGTTCGGACCCTTCCCGCGGCCGAGCCAGCTAGGGACATGATGGCCAATGTCGCCGCTTGAGTAACCGGCGTCCGTTAGCCCATTGGCTAGAGCTTCGATGGATTGCTGAGCGTTGTGAACAGTGACCAGCGCGGCGATCAAATCGCCCATGCGACGCTTATATTCCGGCAGTGCTCGCGCCGACATGATCGCATTAGCACGACGGACCTCGACCCCAATCTCAGCGGTCAAAACGCCAATGGCGCGATCCAGATCCCGAATTCGCGATGTGTTCGCCGCGATCTTGTCGGCGCGAGCAAGTGGCACTGTCGAACCGCTTCGGCCGAGTATTTCAGCTACGCGCGCGGCACCGGCAGCATCGGTGTCTCCACCGCCGTCGCCAGATCGAGCTAGGTCGAAATTTTCATTCAGGAGGCCTTGACGCTCGACGCCGATCGGCACTGAGCGCGCCCGTAGTTCGGCGATGGTCGGATTGATATCGCCGATAGGCGGGATACTGAACGCTTCATCCGCCGTGGGCAGGGCTTTGGATTTATTGAACATCGTTTTCCTTCAAGAGTTCACGCGCGACATTGCGCAGGGTCAAGACTGAGATATGAAAAAATGACAGGCAGGCGCCATCTGCTGGATATGTGCCCGATCGCTGGTAAAGCGAGGCGAGAGGAGGGGCGCCGTCACGGATCAGTTTGATCGAAAGCGAGGGTCGGGTTTGACCGATGGTGATCGTTCCCGTGAACGGGAACACATCCAAACTATCGTCCACCAACCGCATCAACGCTGCCTCTGCCGTCTTGCCGAGATCGTCGCCGGCAGCGAGCGGTAGGCTACCGATGCCAGATTCATGATCTGCGCAATCGATGGGGGTCGTTGCCGACAGAGCCAGCACAATGCGACCAACATCCAGAGATGAAAGCGGCGCAGCATATGCACGCCCGTCCGTTATGCGGCTCGCCTCCTTGAGGCGACGCAGCGTCTGGATGACGCGAGGTCGAGGAATCCTTGTATTCCGTACCAGCACGTCCGGCAGGACGACGCCATGAATTTGGGCCATTTTGTATCCTTTGGGGAAAGCGCCTTGCGCCGCGCGCAAATGGTTGGGTGGAGAAACTGCACCGCCACCGCTGCCGAAGGGAGGAACGGCGGGTGGCGGGCGATCAGCGCCATGCGGGACGGCAAATTGGCGCGATCGGGGTTGCCTGGCTGTACATCCGAGCATCAGGCAATTCGGGAATTGGTGCCGCACGACGAGGAAATCGGCGGCTGGCGTGGGAATCGAGCAAAAACCCGGACGCCAATGAAAAGGCCGCCCAACGATAGAGCGGCCAAGTGTGTGTGTTGTTACCCTATAGGGTTTGAGGGGCCACGATTTGGCACATTGTCGCGTTATCAAAATCTTTCCGCAATTCATGCCCAAAATTCACAGTGGAAAAATATCGCTTAGAATCAATTAGTTACGGAAATGAAACTGAAATCCGGAAGCACTTTTAAATTTTCTGAAATTATTCGGTTGCGAAACCAACCATCGTCGGCGTCAGATAAGAAATCGGCCCGAAAGGATTCTCGATTTGAGATTTTCAAATGGAGAATTGTATGCGCAGGCCGCCTTCCAAGAAACGCAAATGGTGGCATCTCTCTCGAGAAGAGGTGTTTAAGCTGATCGCCCTGTTACCGCTTGTCCTGAATCTTTTGCTGCACTGGTGATCACGCAGCCTTCGCTCTCCAGACGTGTCGCGATTCGCTGTCTGCTATTGCAGCCGCCGCCCAGCGTCCCGCATCTCGCAACGCCCTGCCACCACGGCGATCGGCGCCGCCGCCTTTTGCTCCAAGGGCTCTGCCGACATCGGCAACATTGCCTCTCGCAAGGATCACCTCGATAACGGTGTCGATCTCTTCGCTGGGTGTGGGAGTCTCCGGTTTGTCCTGCCTGCGAATGTCGCCTCGGCACTTGCCCATCTTCGGCTGTCCAAGGCCACCGATAGAGCCAAGGAAGATAGCGCCCTCAGCGATGGCAGGCGCGCAGAAGCCGAACCGGCAGTCTGGGTGGAAATCAAAGGCTTCGCGCTGCGGCTTCAGGTCGAACCACTTGAACCACCCGCGCAGGCGCACCGCTTGCGGTTCCGCATCGCCCAGACGTGGGCGTTCCGCTGGCAGTGCTATGTAGGCGTCAAGCGAGCGAGGATCCGGATTCTTGCCGCGCGGCTTGTCGTCCTTTCGGCGATCAATGCCCATGCCTTCGGCATCGGCTTGGTTATCGTTCGCCCCCTCCGGCTGACGCTGACGTGCGATAAGCCACAACGAGGCGGCGCCCCTTGCGTCGTGCTTTGCAAGCCAGTTCATAGCGGGACGTCCGCCGCGATAGCGGATCCTAGCAGTAGGCTGAGGCGGTTGTGGATTGGCCTTCAGGAAGGCATCGGTCGCGTAGAGAATTTGCTTTCGTCCCTGCGACGTTCCGGGATTGAGATTGCGGTTGTCATTGGCCGCAACGCGGCCATCCTCCGGCAAGATGCCGGCAATTTCGGATTTCATGGGAGTAAGCTCGATTTTGGATGTATGTAGGCGCCCCTCGGCGCCGGCCTTGCCGCCTGGACGGCGGTCTTGGTTTTATTCAAATTCAGTTCTGATGGCGCATTTTTCCAGCGCCGGTGGCATTGTCGTGCCGTATGGATTAAAAAGGCGAATCTTTCCGCGCCGTCAAGGATTTCGTCTGCGCGGTGTCTTCGAACATGGCACTACCGTCCCACGCGCCGCTTCGCAGGGCCGGGCGGCCCGAACTGCTCCTCCGCCCAAATCGGACGGTCTGGCAGGTTGTGTCCGGCGTAGAATTGATCGATATATGCCAAAATATCGCGGCCGATTCTTCGCCACGTTTGCTCGGCTAGTGGCCGGGCAGTGTCCTCCGTCAAGCCCAGATCACCCAAGTCACCGAAGAAGTCGTGACCGCATTGCATGAACATCATCCATGCGGGCGCCTCAGCGGCCCTGGCTCTGTTAGTTCTGCGCCTAACGGGCATTGTTGTACCCCCTCAGCACCAGGCGAGCAGCGGGGAGTAGCCGGCCGCCTCACATTCCGCCCTCAAGCACTCCAATTCGTCTTGCTCAGCGGCTGTCAGATCTGGCCGACGCCAGAGCGCCCATACACGCCGAAGCGCTTCGACTGGCATGCCGTCGCGGCGGCGGTCAATCTTGCGTCTAACGGGCATCTCAGGCCCTCCGGCCGTAATCAGCCGTCCGCACCGGCCTCGGCGTTTCGGGCGTTTCGACGTCTAGCGCGAGCTCGCGCAACAGCCTGGCGAAGCCGATACGGGAATCGCGCTCGACAGCCACTTCCGGTCTGCTGCGCGGCGCACCGAAACGATCTGTGTATGTAAGGCCGTGCTCGGCGATCTTCTCGCGGGCTTCTTCTCCGCGATCCCACGCCTCGCTCGCCCTCGTCAACAAGCGCAAGTGGTGCGGCTCGAGTGCGTACTCCTCGGTGACAGATCTCCACCATTTTCGAGTGGCTGGACGTAGATGAGCGGGCGCTTTTTGCGCCTTAAAGCCGTCAAAAGTCATGTGTTTTTCCTTTGTATCAAGCCGCAACGCCTTGCTGCGCAAGGAAACGGCGAAATTTGTTTTGAACCGGGGCAGCGTTGATGCGCACTGTGGGGGGGTCGCCGGTCCTAGGGTCGATGCGCCCCAGGTATCCGATGCCCCCCTATGCCGCCTCGGCGGTCGTGCGATGCGACGCCACCGTGGCCGGCGCACCGAGGCGGCGCAGAGAGTCTTGATCGGCATTGTCATTCACCGGCTCGAGGTCTGGCCGCAAGGCGTAGAACTCGCGCCACGACATGCGGCGGCCACGGAATGGTCGTGCGGTTTCGGTGGGTGTTATAGCTGCCATTGGCGTCTCCTCGATCTGGTTGGCTGGATGACTTTCATCGTTGTTTCGGGGTCAATTATATTGTCCTTCCGTTCCGCCGAAACTCGAGCGTATCGTCGGGATGCAGGCGATATCTCACGCGCGTGCCGATGGCCTCGGCCTCGCCGCCGCACGCATTGGCGAGCGCATTGGCGTCTGTCACGGCCAGGCGCAACGTGCCCTCGCGACCATCATCATCATGGAACGCGGCACGAATGGCAGCGCTGCCGTCTTCATTCGTCTCGCCGGACAGGATAGTAACATCTCGCCACGGCAACGGAGCGGCACGCATAAAGGTCTTACTGCCGCTTCGGTTTGTCGACATCTGCACCATCTCGCCGATGATAGATTCCGTCTCGCCATCGATGCCGAGCGCATCGTTGATCGATTCGTAGTCATCAGAATCAACGTGACAGCGAAGAGCGAACTTCCGGCTCGAACCGCTCCGTAGATGCGCAACGAAGGTTTCATCCTCGTCGCCGGTATATTCGGCATGAACGATCTTCCACTTGGCAAACCCTGGCCGTGCCCTGCTCGGATTGTCTTTCCCGTCTGTCTTTGGCGCACCCTGCGCGCCCGCCAAAGGGCGCGCTCCAGAAGGGGCGCCTATACAATCTGTAGATTGGAATTGGGTCCCCGCTTGGGGACCCCCCTGGCAAGCTTGGGGACCCCCCTCTATGCACTCTTGGGGACCCCCCTCATGCGCAGTTGTGGGGACCCCCTCTACGCAAGCTTGGGGACCCCCCTTGCGGCTGTCCAGAACCGGCTCGCCGGCGTTGTTCAAGCGCACCCACGCGCTGCCGCGAAACCACCAGTTCACATCCCAAAGAGTTGACGACGAGTGGGTTGCGGCGCGCTTCACCGAGACGCGGCCACTGTCAATTAGTGTCTGCTTATACTTCTTTACCATTTTTTCGGTGGTGCCAGCGCCAACGGCAATAAAAGAGCCGCTGCACTCGGCGTGCATCTTTCCGCCGTCCCAATGCGTAGCGATGGTCGAAATCATCCGCTTTTGGAGGTCTGTAAGGGTGTGGTCCGATTGCAGGTCCTCGCGGAAGGCCAGCTTGTCCTTCGCCAGAACCCTATGCCACGTCATTCGCGCGATCCTTCGGCTCGCCGAGGTTTGCGCGGTATATTGCGTGCCCCTCCTGCGCGGTGCCGATGCGCTCGATTATTCCATGCCTCTTCAGCAACTTCACCGCCGAGTCCACGCTTCGCCGGCAAACACCACAACGGCGCTGATACTCCCTGTGCGACGTGCGGGATTCGCCGCGCAGCAGCGTGTTGCGTCCAACGTTCAAAGCGATGGCCAGGGCGGTGCTGCGGTTTATGATTGGCTCCATTCCATAGGACCAGTTGAGCAAGCGCTCCTCCTGATCCTCGGTCAAAGCGAGAGGCGGTGCCTCGATCGACATAGTAGATTCCTTTTCAAATAGGGGTGACAGGTTTGCCGCCCGCGGCGCGCACGGGATCACTGCTCGAACGCCGTCGCGTCGGAATCGGATAATCTTTCAATGGAGGTGTTTCCGGTTGTCGGAAGCAGGGACGTCAATCCGCTGTGCGGGACGTCAGAAAATCAAATCAATAGCTTATCACAGGATACGGAACTGCTCGCGCCCCTCGAAGGCCATTACCGACCGGCAGTATCCGAGAACCTGCGTCCAGGACGACAACCTCGCGGCCTTTGATCTCGCTGCGTGCCGCCGTGTTCGGCCTGCCATTCCTCGGCCGCCTTGACGTCTATTTCCTTGGCTTCAGGCTGTGCGTTCAGCATGCGGCTTCAGCTCCTCAAGCGCGGCAAGAGCAGCGCTGGCAATTTCTTGAACTAGGTTCGGCGAGAAGGTTGCAACGCGCCGTGGGCGTTCGGCGCGTACACCGAATGTCCGCCAGCGGCGCGTTCTGTGAGACGCAGTCCGAAGATCCGCAGTTCATCATTGAGCGCGACATCGAAGCGCGCGACAGTTCGCCCGAGGCCGCCAGTCGGCTCGGGTGCAATTCGCAGTATCTGCAAAGTCGTGGATTCCTGTTGTAGGTACGGGTTGCGGCGCCGGTTTTGCCGGCGTCTGTTTTGAAATCGGGTGCTAACCTATTGATATGTGGTGGCGACGAAATCGACCGTTTTGCGGAAAAGAGAAATCAAAACAATGCACCGCCACTATCTACGAATCTGGGGGTCAGGAGTTCGAATCTCTTCGGGCGCGCCAATTGGAATGTACATCCCAACCTAGTTAATGGCGCAGACCAAATTGCGATGAAGGGCGAAGCAGCGCTGAACTTGTTTTTGGCCCTGCCGGGCTATCCTCGCCAGCGGAGCGCTTCGACCAGGAGAGCGAACGCGGGGGAATTCTGGCGGCGGCCTAGATAATAGAGATAATAGCGGGCACCAGTCCTCCAGCACCTGCTGAAGCCGTCCTTCTGCAAGGAAGGGGCGCAGCGCGTGGTCGGGCAGGAGGCAAGGCCTAGGCCGTTCAATGCGGCGTCACCCTCCGCCAGTGCGGCGACGGACGGCTCCGGACGAAGCAGATGATGGCTGACGAAGGTCAGAACGGTATAGGCCACAATCGTCACGCATTTGTGAGCTGTGTATAAGTTTATCCGGGATTATGGGTCTAATCTTGGGCCGTGCGTCGCCCTAAGTGTCAGTAGTAATAATCCGTGCATGGCCCGCCGCTCAGGAATAATGCTGATGGAACGCAAGCTCGCGGCAATCATGGCCGCCGATATCGTCGGCTACAGCCTGCTGATGGCTGAAAACGAGGCTTCCACCTACGCGAAGCTGCGCGCTGTTTTTGATGAGCTCATTGACCCGACCATTGCCAGCCATGGCGGGCGCATCGTCAAGACGACGGGAGACGGCTTTCTCGCCATGTTTCCCAGCGTCAACGAAGCGGTTGATGCGGCGCTGGCCATACAGGAAGGTTTCGACAAGGGCCCGTTCGAGCTGCGCATCGGCATCAATCTTGGCGATGTCATCGAAGATGACGGTGACGTATACGGCGATGGCGTCAATGTGGCCGCCCGTCTTGAGGCCATGTGCGATCCGGGGCAGATATTCGTCAGCGGCGCCGTGGTGATGGCGGCCGACCGCAACAGCGCGGACAGGTTCGTCCGCATCGGCCGCAGGCGGGCCAAGAACATTCCCGAACTTCTCAACGTCTACCGCGTAAGGCGTGCGGGCTCTCCGTGGTCGCCATGGCGGCAGGTGCCGCAGGTGCTGCGCAGCACCGCCGCCCGCTGGTCCTATGGCGCGGCCGCCATAGCCCTCATCCTCATCGGCACCCAAATCCAGCCGCTCTCCCTGGCAGCCATGGTCAGCCGCATCCCGGCGGCCTTGTCGATGGACCAGAGCCGCGCCGACCCCCGGCCGTCAGTGGCGGTCGTGCCTTTTGCCGCCATGAGCGGCAGCGGCGAGCAATCGTATTTCGCGGACGGACTGACCGAGGATGTGACGACAGCCCTTGCCCGCAATTCAGAGCTGCAGGTAATCGCGCGCGATTCCACCTACGCCGTGCACGGGCAGGATACGGACGTGCGCAAGCTCGGGGCGAAGCTCGGCGTTGATTATGTGGTTGAAGGCAGCGCCCGCCGTGAAGGCGACCAGCTTCGCGTGTCGGCGCAGCTGATCGATGTAAAGACAGGCGCGCATCTGTGGTCGCGCAGTTTTGACCGGCAGGTCGCCGACGTGTTCACCGTCCAGAGCGAGCTGACCACCGAAATCGTCGCGCAGATCGCGCCCTATATCGTCAGGAGCGAGGCGGCGGCGGCAGCGGAGCGCCCGACCGACAATCTGCAGGCCTATGACCTCGTGCTGCAGGCCCGCAACCGCTACCGGCACGGCGCCAATGACCCGCAGGACATTCTGGAAGCGCGGGGCCTCTACCAGCGCGCCGTTGAAATGGACCCGTCCTATGCGGCCGCCCGAGCAGGCCTCGCGCTGACCTATATCGCCAGCGTGGCGCAGAGCGGTGACGGCCGGGCAAACGCCCCGGAGCTCCATCTTGGGCTTAGCGAAGCTCGGCAGGCGGTCCGTCTCGATCCCAATCTTGCCCTTGGCTATCAGGTCATCAGCTTCGGGCTTGCCGTCCAGGGCGACTATTCAGGCGGCTTGCAGGCCGCACGGCGCGCTGTGGAGCTCAACCCTAACGATCCCGACAGCATGATGGCGCTTGCAAAGGCGCAGGTTCGCTTCGGGGAATATGATGATGCCGTCGCCAACGCAGAGCGGGCCCGCCGCCTTCATCCTATGGCGCCCGAGTACTATGCCTATGTGCACGGGCAGGCGCTCTACGCGGCTGACCGCCGCGATGAGGCTTCCGCCGTCATAGAGGAATGCCTGATCCGGGCGCCGCGCGATGCAAACTGCCTTCTGATTCAGGCCGCTTTGCAGGGCGGGGGCGGAGAGGTCGAGGCAGCCCAGCAGACGATGGCAAAGCTGATCGAGGCGCATCCGGAATTCTCGCTGGAAGCAGAGCGCGCCTACCGCCGGTTCGGTGACAGGCCGCTGATGGAAGAGTTCCTGCAGGACCTCGCAAAGGCCAAAGCTCCTGAAACCGCCTGAAAGTTTTTACGGAGCGACTTCAATCACATAATGGTGCCCAGTTTCATCCTTTCCGGCGGGCCAATTTTGTCATTTCCACCACACCAGCACCGAAATTGCCGCCCATTTGCCGCTGGAACTACGTCCGCGCGAGGAGCGCGAAATAGCCAAGAGGCGAGAAAGCGTAGTAACGGCGGTGATCGGAATCGTTCGCGGCCGAATGACGTATTTTGGCCCAAGGCAAAGCTCGCATATTCATCGTTGGATGGACATCGCGAGCCCGTGCTGGGGCGTGCCGAGCTGCCGTTTCCGTCGTCGGGTGCAAATCGCCAATACAGAACTGCGGGGCGAGCGTTCAGCGCTTGTCCGCCGGATGACTGCTGGTCGTCGAAGGGATGCGGGCGATGACCTTGATCTCGAAATCGAAGCCGGCAAGCCAATTGACGCCCACTGCCGTCCAGTTCGGGTAGGGAGGTGCGCCGATCTCTTCCGCCCGGACGGCCAGCACCGTTTCGATCTGTTCGTCCGGGTTTGTGTGGAAGGTGATGACGTCGACGACGTCGTCGAAGCTGCACCCGGCGGCGGCCAAGACCGCGCGCAGATTGGCGAAGGCCCGCCGAACCTGATCCTCGAATACCGGCTCGGGCGAGCCGTCCTCACGGCTCCCGACCTGACCCGACACAAAGAGAAGATCGCCGGAGCGAATGGCCGCGGAATATCGATGAATATCGTATAACGCGTGGCGTTTGGCCGGATAGATGGCGTCACGTGCAGGCATTTCGTGTTCCTTTTTGTCTTGATAGCGGGAGCGGACCGGCAGCGGGCCGGAGCCGGGGGAATCTATCGGGATCAACGGGCGGAGCTGCACGACGGTGCCATGCAGCTGTGGATCGGCGGGACAGGGTGGGTCATAGCCGCGCCAGCTCCTCGTCGGTGAAATCCGCCGCGACTGCGACGTCCTTCTGCCGGTCGAGCTCCTCGATGCGCCGGCCGAGAGCCTTGCGGATGCCGGCATAGGCCTCGGCACCGAGCACCAGCCGCTTCGGAAGCGGACCATCCTGATCGGCAAGCCTGATCATTGCGTCCGTCATGCGCTCGGGGTTGCCCTTGATCACCCAAGAGCCACCGAGCGCCTCGCGGATCTGACCGGCGGGTGTTCCCTCATAGGCCGCGAGCGGCTTGGTCCGCGCGAGATTGCCGCCGAACCCGGTCCGCGCCGGCCCAGGTTCCACAAGGGTGAACTCGATGCCGAAGGGAGCAGCCTCCTGCGCCACGGACTCGACGAACCCCTCGTACCCCACTTGGTCGCGTGATAGAGGCTGAATGCCGGATAGGCGATCTGGCCTCCCTCGCTCGATACCTGTAGAATCCGGCCGCCACCCTGGCTGCGCAGATGCGGCGACGCCGCCCGGATGAGTGCGATCGAGCCGATGAGATTGGTGTCGATGATGTCCCGAACCTGCACATCGCCAGCCTCTTCCGCCGCGCCGAGCAGGCCATAGCCAGCATTGCTGACGACGATGTCGATCCGACCGGATGCGGCGAAGGCGCGGTCGACCGCGGCGCGGACCGAGCTCTGGTCCTTGAGGTCTACTGCGACGATGCGGAGCCGTTCTGGGTAGCATGCACGCAGGTCGGGAAGTGCGTCCTCGCTGCGGCTGGCACCGCCGACGCGGTCCCCCCTGATCAGGGCCTTCTCCGCCAGCAGCCGGCCTAGACCGGACGACACACCCGTTATGAGCCAAGTCTTTGCCATTTCCCATATCTCCAATTGATCCGGGCACGAGATAGGGCAATAGCATTGCGCGCATTAGCCGTTGAAATCGGCATGAGATGATGCGAAATCCCCATCAATGCCCCGCCCGTCGCTCAACGATCTCACCGCCTTCGTGGCCGTTGCCACACACCGCAGCTTCCGCCGCGCAGCGGACGAGATCGGCACGGCACCTTCCACATTGAGCCATGCGATGCGTGCGCTCGAGGAACGCATGGGGGTGCGCCTTCTGAACCGCACCACACGCAGCGTCTCGCCGACAGAAGCCGGGTTCCGGTTGCTCGATCGCCTTCAGCCGGCGCTCGCCTCGCTGGACGAGGCGCTCGACAGCGTCGCGGGGTTCCGGGGCAATGTCGCGGGCACGGTCCGCATCAACGCACCGCGATTGGTGGCCGGGCTTCTCGTTCGCTGGGTTCTTCCGCAGATGGCGGCGCACCATCCGGACGTGACCGTGGACATCGTCGTCGAGGGGCGGCTCATCGATATCGTGTCCAGCGGGTTTGACGCCGGCGTGCGCCTCCTCGGATCGGTACCCAAGGACATGATCGCCGTGCCGTTTGCACGCCCGTTGACGTTCATCTGTGTCGCCTCGCCCGGCTATCTCGATCGCTTCGGCGACCCGGGAACGCCCGAGGAATTGAAACGCCACCATTGCATCGGCCATCGTATGCCCAGCGGCAAATTCTATCGATGGGAGTTCGAACGCGCCGGCCAGGAACTCGTGATCGACGCAAACGGCTCCATTGTCCTCGATGACGAGGAACTGATGGCCGAAGCCGCAATCGAGGGTCTGGGCATCGCCTATGTGGCGGATTGGGCCGCCGAAGGGGCCATATCCGATGGCCGGCTGCGTAGGGTCCTGACCGCATGGATGCCCGCTCCGGAAGGGGTCGCGGTCTACTATCCCGGACACCGAACCGTGCCGCCGGCACTGCGGGCTTTTCTCGACGTCGTGAAGGACGTGCGAAAGAAAGAACCTCAACTGGATCAAAGAAGCAGCAATCCGGGCAATCGTAGTGCAGAAGGAGGTCCGGCATGATTTCTCGCTTCTGCCGATCGGCCATCAGTCGATCTAGCTTACAACCGATTGCGTAACGCAATCAGAACCGCGCGGATGTGCCGCGTAAGGAAAGGAGATGGGTATGGCTAAGCTCGTGTTCGGAATGAACCAGTCCCTGGACGGCTACGTCGACCATATGGCATTTGCGCCAAGCCGCACACTCTTCCGCCACTTCATCGAGGAGGCTCAGGGGCAGGCGGGCAGTGTGTATGGTCGCCAAATGTATGAGGTCATGCGTTACTGGGACGACGATCATCCTGAATGGGATGCAGAGCGACACGCCTTCGCGGCGGCGTGGCGGAACCAGCCGAAATGGGTCGTCTCGCGCTCGTTGAAGTCGGTTGGCCCCAACGCCACGCTTGTTGAGGAGGATCTCGAGGGCGCAATCCGCGAGCTGAAGGCCGAGCGCGACGGGGAGATCGAAGTTGCTGGCCCGGACTTGGCGCAAAGCCTCACCGAACTTGGCCTGATCGATGAGTATCGAATCTACCTGCACCCCGTCGTGCTTGGTCGCGGCAAGCCATATTTCGCCGGACCCCGGCCGCCGCTCCGCCTTATGACTAATGACCGGATCGGCGAGGATGTGATCAGGTTGACCTACGTCCCTGCTTAATCTCGCGATTCGCCGGATGGAATCGCCGCTGAAGTCTGGTTTAGGTTGGGCCTAAAGCGACGGGAAACGCGTGAGTCTCTTCTGTGTTCGCCTGATGAAGTCCTTCATGAGGGAGAGTGCTGGTTCGGCATGCGTCTCGAGCAGGAAATGCCCGCCGTCGAAAATATGAGCCTCCATACGTGAGGCCTTTGCACAGAATCTGATTGGTGATTCTGTAGTGTTGGTCACTACGGGAGATTCGCGGAT
>NZ_JBSPTO010000010.1:0-172147 GCF_053850215.1 Mesorhizobium sp. f-mel | reverse complement strand
GTGGTGCCGGCGTCCTTCGTGGTGCCAAGGACTTCAATCGACGAGCCGGCTGAGAGCGCATAGCTCACAGAAGTCCACACCCTGTCTTGACCTTGGCCAGAGGCCTCGACCACCTTGTCGCCGGCATTGTCGACATAGTATTCGTCGCTGCCGCCATAGCCGATCATGGTGTTGGCACCGCCGCCGCTTAGAGTGTCGGCACCGGCGGTTCCCTTGATGGTCTGGGCAGGGTCGTCGGATGGGGGCGTTCCAGGATCGCTAACTGGAGGCGTGTCAGAATCGCTAACTGGAGGCGTGCCAGTGGTCGGGGGAGTGACGTTCGCGCCCGTGACAGTGTCGCCGCTACCTGCTTTTTGATAGAGCTGCACCTCGTCGATCTGCATCTGCATCGACGAAGGGGTCGAACTGTCCAGGCCCGTATGCCATCCGGCCGCGTTCGAATTCGCGACCGCATTGTTCATGATTAATTCCATCGGTTCATCCGGGATCACGACCTGTGCGCTGGTCACCTGCGCCATCTGCTTCCCATCGAGATACCAGGTGATCGATTCACCGGGCACCCAGTTGATGCCGTACGTGTGGAAGCCGGCCGTGAGGTCGACGCCGCTGTCGATGCTCGCGCCGACCCATCCAGATGGGCCGTCAAGGTGCCAAGTGAAGTTATGGTCTACCGGGCCGGAGCTTTCGGTAAACCCGCCCTCCTGTATGTCGATCTCGAAATTGTCGCCGCTGCTGCCGGCGCCTTCGCCGGGCATCAGCCAGAGGCCTGGCCATGCGCCGTTACCGCTCGGCGCCTTCATGCTGATCTGAAGGTAGCCGCCGTTGAATTCGAAGTTGCCGTAGCTGCTGACGGCGCCGGACGTGATCGGGAATGTTTGTGTCACTCCCCCTTGATTAACGCCGCTGATGGGCTGCTTGATCGCCGTGAGGTTCAAGGTCCCATTGCTCACGGACACCTGGCTCGGCATATCGTAGTCGGCATTATATGGGCCGCCCGGCGTACTTCCTCCCGATCCGTTGCTATTCCATGGCCAGCCGTTGGCGGCATTGCTGGTGATGTAGGTATTCCAGTCGCTGTCGAGCGCCGTACCGGAGAAGCTCTCCTCGAAGACGAGATCGCTAGAGGCAAAGCCTGCGGGTGCGGAAAGAGTCATTCCATGATCCTTTTTGACATTGAAAACAAGGGATTCCCCCACCCCGCATCACCAAAGCGCGCGACATACCGCACGCTCGTAGCTACGCACCGCGCACACATTACAAGGCAGCGGAGATTTGGAAGCCGTCGTTGCCGACACACGCAAGGCGTTGGGCGGTTCGCGCCGCGGCCTGATCCAATTCAGGCGCAACTCGTCCCGCGGGCGCTCCGCCAGGCTTGCCGAATAGAATTACCACGGTAGACCCCTCAAGTTATGTCCTGCTTCACTAAGTTAAACGCAGGCATTTCCGCTTCCAATTTCGCTCGCGTGCAGTTTTTTCCTACGCAACCCCCCGATTGCATTACCATATACGCTACTTGGCGGACCTTAATGCCCTTTGCGGCGAGAATGAGGCCGCGTTAACCATATCAACAGCCCTATAACGGAAGCCTGCATTTGACAACTACATCGAGCCACCCGTCTCTCACTGCTCGGAGCCTGCTCCGTCTGCAAGAATGCGCCAAATCTCGTTGATGCGCGCCGGAGCTTTCGAAGCAGTGTTCGCGAATCGTACCAACGCCGATCGGTCGTCATCCCGCGCAGCAGATAGGGGATCACCTTGTGTCCCGGCGCCGACTTCGACGTGTTCTGCTTAGGCCCCCGCGCCGAGATCCCATCCGGCGCATCAGGAACCCGCCGCGTGCGGTTCACCGGCACCTTGGCCTCGACAACGGCTGCGGCACACGACGCGAGCCCATGAAGGGATGCTGCAGGAACAGTTCGTCGATCTCAAGGCGAATGCGGAGCATTCGTCCGCAGCCGCATCAGCGGCAGATCGTCATCGTTTGCCGCCCGCTCCCGATATGCGCCGGAATCTCACGCCATACCCGGATCGATAGCTTCGGCTCCGCGCGGTCGAGCATCGCTCTCCGGTCCGCTGTGCTCATAATCCGGATCTCATGGCAAAAAAATCGTTCTCGATCGCCAGCCGGCCAGGCGAAGCTTGTCCCAAATCCTCAAGCGTCTTGTTGAATGGCTGAAACGTGGTCTTAGGGCGCGAGGCGCTTCGTCGCCGCGGGACGGCCCCGCGGATTGTCAAATTTGAACCGCGCAACCAGTCGCCAAAGCTCCACCTCGTGGCCGTCTGCTAACCGCCTGGCGTGCTCTTTCGCTGCAACGTCGTCTGTGCAGTCAAGGTTGACCCGCCCATAAACTGGCCGCGTTCATCCAGAACGTAGACATGAAAATGCGGCATCGCTTGTTCTCGATCAGGATCGCCAACCCGTCTCGGCGCCTGCTCGATTTGGATTGAGGCCTCCAGCAGCGCTGCGCCGTTGTCGCCCATCGCTCCACTTTTGTGTACTTCCAAAACAGAGACGCTGCATAACGACATGCCCGAACGAGGAATGTATATCTTCCGAGAGTTGCATGTCATTCACATTGACCCAAACCACGTGTTGGGCGATCTGCCTAAGCGTTCCTCCGCCATATCCACAAAGACCTAACGTAACTGCGCCATGATCATTAGCGTATCGAACAGCGCGCAAAACATTTTCCGAGTTTCCGCTTCCCGAAATGGCAATGACCAGGTCGCCCTCGTTCAGGAGGTTCTTCAGCTGCTCGACGAATACATCCTCGAAAGAAACATCGTTCGCGTATGCAAATGTAAGGCCCACATTGTCGACCAGCGTCCGACCACGAAAGGGGCGCTTCGTGGAGAGATAGACGCTCTTATTCCAGTCCGTGATGAAATGTAGCGCTGTCAGTGAACTACCACCATTTCCAAGCGTGATTATCTGCTTGCCATCCTCCTGTGCCTGCGCGACCAGGGCCACAGCATTATCGAAGCTTTGGTAGTCTAATGAAGCCAAGACGATCTCAAGTTTCTTGAAATAAGCTTGAGCGCTGCCGCCAAAATGTTTTATTGGGCGGGCTCCGATGTCGGTTGATTGAGTATTGCCGCCAAAGTGTTTCATTGGGTGGGCTCCGATGTCGGTTGATAATGAACGATGCGGCTCCCGGCGAAGTCAAACTTCACAGGGAAGTGCTTAAGCTCCCCGAGGGCTGCTTTGATTGCGTCGTGGCGATCGAGAGGTGCGAAGAACATGAGAAAACCTCCTGCACCTGCTCCGAGTAGCTTGCCGCCCCTGGCACCTGCCCGCAACGCAGTTCGGTACCAGCCATCGATTGCATCGTTCGTGATTTCTTCACAGAGGCTCTTTTTTAAGAGCCAGTTCTCATGCAGGATTTCGCCGAAGGCGTCGAGGTTACATCGATGCAGTTCATCACGAAGGTAATACGTGAGCTCGACCATCCGCCTGAGTGCCTTCCGCTTGTCCGACGCTCTTGCGATGCCCTCTGATTGTCGGACGAGAATGTCTGAAGCACTGCGCGTAATGCCGGTGTAAAACATGAGAACTTGCTCCTCAATTGAAGCGATGAAATCACGTGGGCATATGAGCGGCGACACCGAGACGCTATCATCAGAGTGAAACTCGATTAGATTCAACCCGCCGAAGGCGGCGGCGTATTGATCTTGTTTTCCAATGGGAGCGCCACAAAGTTCGATCTCAATGCGACAACTATCAGCACCGAGCCTTGCCTTGGCGACATACTGCCCCCGAAACGCGTTCAGCGCGTGCAGAAGGCCGACGGTAAAAGCGCTTGAGGATCCAAGTCCTGTTCCCTTCGATGGAATATCGGCAATAGTTGTTATCTCAACGCCTCCGCGGATCCCAAGATATCCCATCGTCGCCTTTACAATCGGATGCTGGATATTCTCAACGCTCTCTACCTCTTCCGTTTTGGAATAAGCAATTCGAGTGCCACTATCGAACTTACGATTCACATTCACGTAGACGTACTTGTCGATAGCAACGTTTAGCACGGCGCCGCCTTCCTGCCGATAGAAGGCAGGAAGATCGCTGCCACCTCCCACAAAGCTAACTCGAAGCGGGGTCTGACTAATAATCATCCGACTGCCTCAATCAGCTCAATCGCCCGCAATCGGACACAATGTTTAGCACTCGCCCGCGATGCCAGAACGATCGGCGTCTCGTCCTCTTGGCGCGAACTGTAAGTACTCGCCGCAGCCTCCCGATCCACACCCCGCCGCAAGTATTCGCGCGTTACTCGGCACCTCCTCAGCTCCTCTTCGATATCAACGAAGAAAGTGTGCGCACGACCGCGCGAAACTACGTCGGATAGCGAAAGAGCGACGGTTCCTTCCACGACCAGGACGGTCTCCGGAGAAATGGTTATCCTTTCCGATCTTGGATGCGATATGCGGCTTAGCTTTTCGTAATAGGGCAGATCGCGCGTCTCACGCGAACGAACTCCCACCAAGCGGCTTAGAACTTTCCTGATCTCGTCCACATTGTAGCGACCCATCACCGTTGGTTTGCGATCGCCGGCCGACCGTATCCAGCGATCAAGAGCAACGATTTGCGTCTCAAAGCCGCGCCCGCGAAGAACCTCCGCGATAGCACTGGCAAGAAAACTCTTTCCGCTCCGGGAGAGGCCCCCTACGAAACAAACATCGCCTGGCTTCACATATGCGATCAGGTCAGATGCTGAATTTATCAAGGTCGGATGAACAGCGAGTATGAACTTGGCAGCCTCGAACAAGTCCGAGACGGTATAGTCGGGCATGACATGATATTTGTTATCCAACCCGCCCGCGCCCGTCTCGACCAGGATCGATCTGATGCCAGACCGTTTTGCGAGAGCGACATCAGTAGAGGAATCTCCGATGACCCAGGATTGACTGCGGTCGATATTGAATGCCTCGACCGCCTCATTAATCAAGCCAGTAGAAGGCTTGCGGCATTCACAGCGGATCTTCAGCGCTTCCACCTCACCGATAAAGCCGCGGTCTGGATGGTGCGGGCAGAAATAGATGGCATCAACAAAAGCTCCGCAGCGGCCAAGCTCAGTCTCCATCTTGTTATGGATCATCCGCAGGTCTCGTAAAGAGCAATCGCCTCTCGCCACAACGGGTTGGTTAGTGACGACAATTGTCCGGTATTCGGCCCGGTTGAAACAGGTGATCGCGGCCGCGGCTCGCTCAATCAGTTCGAAGCGTTCGAGACGATCGATGTGTCCATAGTCAACATTGATGCACCCATCCCTGTCCAAAAATACTGCTTTCTGCGGAGAAGCGAGTGAAGCTCGAGCTATGCGGCCCGATTCAAAGTCGGCGCAAACCTTGTCAAGTCTCTCCGGGGTTCCCGCGTCTTTTATATACTCAGGGCTGCTGTAGCTTCTAATTTCCATGCCGGCCCGAAGCATTTCAGGAAAGAGGTCCTTGCCAAAATCGAGCGGGGTTACTGTGGCGCGCCACCGGGATAAAGCTTGTTTTCGAATGTAATAAAGAGCCGCGCTGACTTTGTTTGGATAATAGCAAGCGGGATCGTGTGGATATGTATGGAACGCGGTAACTATGCCGTCTTCTGACGTTTCTACCAGATCGGAATCATGCGGGTGATCGTTCGGATGGGTGAAAACTGTTGCCGCTGCCGCTTTGTGTTTTTCATGGAAGCACTTAAAGCGGGTGAGATCGATGTCGAGCATCGTGTCGCCGTAGATTGTAAGGAAGTTGTCGTCGAGCATATCCAAAACGGACAGAACTGCTCCAGCGGTCCCGCGAGGCGCACCGTCATCTACGCAACGAACGTCAATCCCCCAATTCTCGCGCTGATTACAAAACTCGACGATTTGCCCGGCTCCGTGGTTCACCAGGATCAAGATCCGCTCAATACCGTGTTGCTTAGCGAGGACGATTTGATGCTCAAGAAGTGGCCTGCCACCAACGTCGACCAGCGACTTAGGCAAATCACCTGTCCGGCTCCTGAGCCGTGTCCCTCGACCACCAGCAAGTACAACAGCCTGCATCACAAGTTTGCTTCCTGTCGCACGATTTCTACGACGGCTTTTCGAACGGCGTCAGCCGAACCAAGCTGGGGCCGCCAACCGAGGGCACGGATTTTTGCTATGTCATAGGAAAATCGGGGAACATCCCCCGTCCACCCGCGATCTTCAACTCCATATTCGATTTCGATCCCCGCGCCCGGTGCGACAGCCTCGACAGTCGTTTCGGCTATAAAGCTAACGGTTACCCCTTTGTCCTCGGGACCGATATTGTAATAGCCAAGCCGCTCGGATGCGTTTGCGCGCAAGTAGACAATCGCATCAATCAGATCATCGACGTGAAGATATGCCTTCCGCTGTCGCCCCGATCCCAAAACATTCAGCTTGTTTGGCGTGCCCCTTAACTTTCTCACGAAGTCTAGAATGACACCGTGTGTTGCTGGAACACCGATCACGTTCGGGAAGCGAAAGATCAAAGCCCGATCTAGCCAGTCCTCGACGGCAGCGCTGATTAGCGCCTCCGATGCGAGCTTCATAGCACCGTAGTTGGAAACGGGTAGCAGCGGCCCGACGTCCTCTCTAATCGGAGCCTCCCCCAAATCGCCATACACTGCTGAACTGGAAGCGAAAGCAAGAAACGGAACCCCCGCCTCCTTCATTGCGTCCAACACGTTGAACGTCGATAGAAAGGTGTCGCGTAGATCAACGGAGGGGTCGGCGATTCCCGAAGCAATGTCCGAATTGGCAGCCATATGCCAGACTTCGGAAATCGGAATGCGACCGTGACAATTCATAAAGCGGCTTCTCACTGCACCGGCGTCTGAGAGATCCACCTTCTCAAAAATGAACCTCTCATGCGTGAGGAGGCCACTCAGGTTTTCACGAGAACCTCGCGACAGGTCATCGAAGCCGAAGACCGGATATCCACGATCAACAAAGAGCCTTGCGAGCTTGCTTCCTACAAAGCCCGCAACTCCCGATACAAAAATAGCGTGCGGTACACTCAATCGGATTGCCCTTACCTCTTGTGTGCAAGCTTTCGGGCCTTAAGTCTTCCGGATCCTGCAATGACAACTTCCGTTGCAAGCCTTCACCGTTGGAGAGTCGGGAGTTCGACCGGACCGGGCGTTAAGCTCTGCGCTCGTCGTTAAGGTCACGCGCCTTTCTAAAAATCATCGCATGGTTTTCTCCGCTCCGCGATCATTCCTCCGGGGTAGCCCCATTTTGCTGATCCGGACTGAATCGCACCGCCCTCGTCTGTGCGGCGACGCCAACATCGAAAGCTGCGCGCAGATGTCGATGCTGCCGCGGATCCTTGCGATCGTGCCGACCGCACAATTTCGCCGTTTGCGTCTCTGGCGCATCGCGCCGGTCTTCGACTAAGAATATCGACGCAATGTCCCAGATGAGGGGCGATCGCCGTCCAGTGAGAAGCTCCGAAACTCGATCCCGAGTTGCTTGAGCCGCTCTATACCGGGAACCTCTGGCGCCGGGTGCACGAGCCCAAGGATGGAGTCGGATCGGAAGGGGGACATGCAGGGCCTCAGCTGCCTTGAGGACGCCACTGACAAGCTGCCAGGGCACGGCGACCCCGCGCTCCGCCGGCGCGCCAACGCCCCGCCTGAACAAGGACGAGGCCCGCAACGCGCTGGCGCGGGCGATCTTCTTCAACCGCCTCGGCGAGATGCGCGACCGCACATTTGAGAACCAGGCATACCGCGCCTCAGCGCCGAACCTGTTGGTGTCGGCGGTCATCCTCCGGAACACGCGGCACCTGCAGGCTGCGCTCGAAGACCTCCGGCAACGAGGGACCGACGTTCAGGCCGAGTTCGTGAAGCACGTCGCGCCGCTAGGGCGGGAGCATGTCGCTCTGACGGGGGACTACGTCTGGGGCGCCGATCCGACGCCTATCGACGGCTTGCGGCCGCTGCGCCGGCCCGTCTCACTACTCGCCGCTTAGTTCCTGATCCGTTCTTTCGAGCGGTGCGTAACGCCCACTTTCGTGTCGTCACCCCTTGATGCTGTCGGTCATGCTCAGGTGGTAGACCTGAACGTCGGTCACCTCCAGTTCGAGCGTTGCCGGGGTCGAACTGTCGTAGGCGGTGTGCCAGCCAGACGCGCTGCTGTTGGCGATGCTCAGATTAATGAGCAGGGTCACGGCACCGGTTGGCACGTTCGTCGTGACGGCTCGCTTGAGCACGCCATCGAAATAGAACTTGATCGACACACCCGGTTTGTACTCCACGCCCCAGACGTGGTAGTCGGCCGACAGGTCCACACCAGCGTCGAAGAACTGCTGGTCGTTGGTGGGAGCCAACAAAGCGTTGGCCAGCACTCGGTTGCTTGACACGGAGCCGTTGAGGAACCCGCCCTCCTGCGTGTCGATCTCGGCCCCGCCCTCGAGATGCCAGAAGCCTGGCCATCCGCCAGTGCTGACGTCCGGCTGCTTCATGCGTATCTGGGCGTAGCCACCGGCAAACGTGAACTTGCCGTGCGTGCAGATAGCGCCCGACTTCCACGTGTACCCGGCGAACCGGTTGCTTCTCGTCGCAACGATCTTCAAGCCTGATGGGCCAGTGCTGACCTGAGCCGGGTCAAAGTACTCAGCGTTGAACCCGCCAGCGTTCATCGCGGAGTACGGCGATGGCACGCTCTGCTGCCAGATACCGTTCTGGTCCGCGATCGCCGGTATCCACTTCGTGGAGTCGAGCGAGTGCCCGGTGAAGGTGTCCTCGAATATCAGCTGACTGGTAGTGTACCCAGCCGGCGGTGGCAGCGACGATCCACTACCTCCACCACTCGTGCCGCACGTGACGATCGTGAGCGCTGTGAAGGAGACGATCATGAGCGCTGTGAAAGAAATGTACTTCGATATACTTTTCATATGCCCTCCTCGTATCGAGGGGCTTGACCAAGATGCGATTGCAATGGTCGCCGCCGCTCACCAATGGCACAGCCAATCTCATAGCGAAACGACGAGGATTGGTTACCTCGGCTGTATTGTGCCTCGTCAGGTGGGCCTCGATGCGACCATAGGGCACGAGGTTTAGAGGTCTCAGTCGGTTTAAGGCGGCATTATCCAGCGAGGTAGTCTTGGGGCGGTGTGTCGATGCCGATCCTCGGGAGGCACCTCTTTATTCCCGCGATCAGGCCTTGATCGAGTGATAAAGTCTGCATGGCCGAACGAAGATCGTTGCGATGCCGCCCTCCGAGCGGGGCCCTCGCCAAGTCACTGCCAACAAATCCTGCACCGGTGTCATTGGATGGTTCCTGCATGCTCAAAGTGTTCCTAAGAGATTCGGCTATCAGGCTATATGTGCTGACCGCCAAGCTCGGCCTGCAGCGTCTTCCGCTTTTCCACCGCGCCTATCTTGCGTTTTATCCCCTCTACAAAGGGTATTTTGAAGCAGGCCCGATCGATCAGCTCAGGGAATTCGTGCCAGACGGATCGCTGGTCATCGACGTCGGCGCCAATGTCGGCTTCTTCTCGCTCCGCTTTGCTGAATGGGTCGGCGATGGCGGAAAGGTGATCGCCATCGGCCGGAGGACCAGAATTACAGCGGCCTGATTTCCGCGCTCGAGCGCGCGGGCCTTCTTGGCCGCGTCGAGGCGCTGAGGGTGGTCGCCGCCGGCGAGCCCGGCACGACCTTTCTCGAAATCAACCCGCTTTCCCCGGCCGACCACAAGCTTTCCCGGAACGGCACCGGCGTGCCGGTCACCGCCGTGACGCTCGACGGACTGCTCGCGGACAAGGGACCCCGGCGCCCGGCGCTCGTGAAAATCGATGTGCAGGGCGCCGAACTGCTGACGCTTCAGGGCATGATCGAGATCCTGAGGTTCGCCCGGCCGGCCCTGTTCGTCGAACTTTCCGACCAGGGATTGAACAAGTTCGGGGCGTCGGTTTTGGTAGTCCTGCGTCTCTTGGCGGATAACGGATACGAGGCATACTAGTTGACACGGACCGGGCGCCGAAAGGCAAGCCAATCCGCGATTGAGGCCAGAACAACCGGCACCAAATCTGCCGATGTGCTGTTTCTCCCTGACAGGTCCGCGAACCAGCGCTTCGCACAGCCCCTTGAACTGAACGCCGTTCGTTAGCCTCTTTCGGAAAACCGGCTTCCCCGCTGCGAAGCTTCGTCGTACTTCTGAGCGACGGTGGAATCGCGCATCAGGTCGTCCGAGAATTTCATCGCGACTTCCATGGGCGGCCTTGGCAGCGCCTTGGTATGGTAGCGCTGGATTTCGGATTTCCCGGTCGCATTTGCTCGCTCACGACGTTCGCCGTGAATCCAGGGCGAACTGCGCAACCAGGCGCCAAGCTCCACCTCGTGGCCATCTGCTAACCGGTTGGCGTGTTCCTTCGCTGCATCGTCGTCCGTGCAGGCGAGGTTGACCCCGCCCATGAATTGGCCGTGTTCGTTCAGAACGTAGCCACGATAATGCGGCATCCCTTGACCCCGATCGGCGACAACATTCGAAATTTAGAGTAGCCATCCACCGGCAAAACCGGGGCTTCAGACTTGAGCCTCTCAAAGCGGCTCAAGGGTGGAGGCTCACGAAGGCGAAAGTCGGACTCCCGGAAAGGTCAAACTGCTACTGTCTCCCCGGCAAGGCCGGGGATCTCCCACACTGTTTAGGGTCGATCGCCGTCCAGCGAGAAGCTCCGAAACTCGATTCCGAGTTGCTTGAGCCGCTCTACACCGGGAACCTCTGCCGCCGGGTGCACGAGCCCAAGGATGGAGTCGGATCGGAAGGGTAGGGGGACATGCAGGGCCTCAGCTGCCTTGAGGACGCCACTGACAAGCTGCCAGGGCACCGGGACGGCGCGCAGTGTTCTGCCTTGTGACGCGGCGATCTCTTTCATGAGCCGTCGGAACGGCACCGGTTCGGGGTTGGCCAGCCCTACCGGTTCCGGCAGGGGCATGTCCGACTCGGCAATACGCACCATGGCGGCTGCCAGGTCCGCCTCATGCACTGTGAACTGGTGGGAGCGCGCCCCGATGAGAGGTGTGACCGGCAGGTTGGTGAGCTTTCGGAGCGCACCTGCCATCCCGCCCCAACCGGGGCCGTACACTAGTCCGAGGCGGGTGGAGACACCCCCCAGACTGCTGGCGGTACGCTCGCAGGCCAGCTTCGCCTGGCCGTATAACTGTCGGGTTCCCTTATAAGCGGACATCGAGGAGATAAAAATGACCCGGCGAACCCCTGCGTCGGCGGCATTGCGCAGGAGGTGCTGCGAGCCGGACACATTGACACCCCACACATCGCCGGCGTTGACGAGAGTCAGGTCCCATGCACCGTGGATGAGCACATCTAGGTCGCTGAATGCGGCCCCCGACGGCGGGCGCTTGATCTCGTATGGGCGCCACTCGGCGACGCCGACCATTGCGGCGGCAGATTCGGAGGTCACCCGGTTCGAACGGGCGAACGCGATGACCTCATGCCCTTCTTCGGCGAAGGCGGCACGCAGGATGGTCCCGACATATCCGTTGGCTCCGGTGATACCGACCCGCATTAAACCCTCAACCCGTCAGCTGCATCGCTTCGCAGGCGATGCGATGAGAATTGGCCATCACAGTCAGGGTGAAGGTAGTAGCTGGAACATTTGGGAAAACCGACCCGTCGATGAGATGGATCCGGTCCCAGCGCGCCAGCCGCCCGAGGCGGTCTGTCGTCGAATTCCCAGAATCCGGCTCACTGGCGTGGGGAAAGCTGCCGCCAAAGTGGTAGCTCTTGGCCCCGCCCGACCACAGCATCTGCGGCGTGACTGGCCACAAGTCCAGGTAAGGTGCCGCCCTGCGGATCCGCTTTATTACGTCAGGGAGCATCGGAGGCACGTCCTTGCCCCTGACCGTGGCCTCGCTGAAGCCCTCCGAAGTGAGGGTGATCTGGGGTAGCTCATCAGGAGCTGCGGACACCTGGGCGGTGACCCGGACCTTGGGTGATGCCCAGGACGGCAAATAGCCCAGGCCTACCGTCAACCGGCTCAGGAGCCGATCCGTCGCGAAGGCGGCGGCGCGGTGTTGGAGGAGGCCGGGCAGCGCATCGTAGTATGCCTGGTTGAATGGATAGAAGTGAATCTGTGAGACATCGAAGCCCTCGTCGTCCCGGCCGATGACCATGTTGAACTGGTTGAGTGTGAACTCGCGCCTTGTACGTGGGTCGGGGGTCGGCTTCATGGAAATCATTGGGAGAACGAACTGAGCCGATTCCGAAAGATGTACCGGCTGGTCCGATCCGAGCGAGCCCAGGATCAGCCGGGTGGTCCCGATTGCTCCGCAGCCCACGAAGACCCGGTCGGCTGTGAATCGCTGGATCCGGCCGCTGGACAGCTCCCGGGCCTGCACGACGGCCGTGTCGCGCTCCTGGTCGACTCGCACCGCGAGCAGCCCGCTGTGGTAGTCGATCCTCCCGCTACGCCTGAAGCGATCGAAGCTGTGCGAGGCCGAAAAGATCAGCGACCGCGGGCACCCAGTCATGCATAGGCCGCAGGGCTGGCATTCGGGCGCTGAGAAGGCGAGGCGGGCGCGGCCTATCGTTATTCCCGTGGAGCGCACACGATCGCGGTGCCGGTCGTAGTTGGCCAGGACCATCTGAGTCCGCGGCGCCAGCGGCGGAAGCGGGTCCGGGGATCCGATGAGCGGGAACCACTCCTCGAGATCGTCGGACTCTCCAGCGAAAGGAATGTGACCCAGGATGGTCCGGTAGTGCTCTTCCATATCCGAGAAGTCGAACGGCCATCCCTTGAACGTGGCGGCGCTGAAGGGCATGATCTGGGCCCCCCAGACATTGCTGAACCCCCCGTAGGCGCTTGATATGACAGCCGAGTTGACTCTACCCTGGGAGTGGACGCCGTCGAGTTGGCCCCTGTTGACAAAGGGGAAATCGGATCCGTAGCTTCTCTTTTCAGGTAGCGAATCGGACCGGACCTGCTTGGGCTGCAGGCTGACCCGGCGGACGTCCTCCGCATCCCAGTCGTCGACACGCAGCTTTGACAGCCTGGAGATTATCTCCTGCGTCTCCGCATCGAGCACGGTGCCTGGATCGAACACGGTAATCTTCTCGTCCGGCTTCTCGGACAGCGCCAATACGGCGGCGGCTGCAGCCGGACCCGAACCAATGATTATCGAAGACGGCATTTACTTCCCGCGCCTACCGCCTTGCGCGGCCGTGTCCAGGATCTGCTTGGTTGCCTGTTGGCGCCGCCGGCGCAAGCGCCGCACCAGCTCGATCCGGCCGGCGACGTGGCCTGCCGCGGCCAGCCCCACGCCAACGACTATCGCCGCGGACCGGGCCAGCCCGTGGGCGTCACCCTTGGCCGCTTGCAAAATCTCCCGCGGTACGCCCTTGGTCAGCGCGTACCAGACGAAGCGGGCCTCTGCGCCCAGAGTAGCGGCGTCGCCCATCTGGGAAAAGGCCTCGACCTTCCCCTTGTTGACGAAGAAGCAGCGGCGCCAGAAGTACTTCCAGGTCGGCCGTGAGGCGGGTACAAAGTGGCGGACGGTCGCCGCCGGTTCATAGATGACCGCCTCACTGCCCTTGATGTGCGCCACGCGGTGGCACATGTCCATGTCGTCGTGTTTGTCGGAATGGAACCCTCCCACCTGCTCGAGAAGGGTTCGCCGCACCGACATGTTGGCTCCTATGAGGTGAGCCAAAGGGCCTCGGCTGGTCGGAAGGCCATCATAGGCACATCCGAACACCCAGTCGAACTGCACAGGGAACCAGGCCGGGCGGCTAGCCTCGAAAACCGGTATGGGACGCCCGCCGACGGCGCCGATGCGCTCATCCTGGTACGGCTCGGTGAGAATCTCGAGCCAATCCTTGTCGGCCGCTGCATCGTCATCCAGGAACGCCAGGATCTCTCCGGCAGCTGCCTCGGCTGCCGTGTTTCGGGCCGACCCCAGGTGCCCGTCATACTTGTTCTGGATCACCCGTAGCGGAGGGGTGGATGTGGCGAGGTCGGCCCAGTAGGCGGAACAACGGCGGAACAGGGGCTGGTCGACGCATACGATGATCTCGCAGGGTTGCAAGGTCTGCTCCTGAACCGAGGCCACCGACTGAAGCATCAGCTCCCATCTGTCCTCGGTGTAGGCACAGATAATCACCGAGATCGTAGGGGGGGGCGGGACCTGCCGGCGTTCGCTGCTGACGCCATCCTCGGGCTGCCCGGTTTTGGATCCAGGCTGACCGGTTGTGGCAACGGCAACGTCATGACCGCGGCGGGCGAGATCGATACTTAGGTTCCGGACATGGCCCCGCTGGCCAACGCCAATCGGCGTATAGGATTGCGCAAGCATCAGAATACGCATCTAGGAATTCTCCCGACTTGAGCTGCCAATATCTGCCCAAACTCTTCGACAGACGGTGCGATGGTCTTGGTTTTTGAAAAGCCAGGCTTCCACGCGGGATTCGGCCTACCCGGAAGCCGGTTTTCAGCATAAAAAGCCACCAACCAGGGCTGAGGTTTGCGCCACAGAGGCTCGAGGCGGCCGCCGACGCCAGGCACGCGCGGGTGGGCGTAGGGCATCAGCAACTCGTCCAGCCAGCGCTCATCGGCGCTCGCATGGTCATCGAGAAACCGCTCTTGCAGCGCGCCCGGCGCGAGATCGAGGGTACAAACCCGCAGGTCAGATAGTGGTTGTTTACGCCGGCCACGAAGAACGGCCTGCCGTCCAACGTAAAGTTCGTTCCGGAAGTCTTGATGAAGGACGTTGCCGACGGACCGTCTGCAGCGCTTGCGACTGCCGGAACGGATACGAACGCGAACACGAGCGCACACAACCACGCCTTGCGCAGTCCGTATTTCGCCCGTTGCCATTCGATAATCATCTCTCCACATGACCCTTGCCGGAGGCGCAGCACAAGAACCCCGAAGGATTACCTCCTCTGACCTCGCACAGCCCGGCGCCGTTCGGGCATAGTGGTGCTTGGCCGCTTCCAGCCGCTCGAGTATGGACCCGTGCTGTCAGGCATCTCCCAATCAAGTGTTCGGCTCCCCACATGGCAAGTCCCCGCAATCGCAGCAGGTGGAAACCATCCTCGCGCTGCGGCTTTCCATCTGCCGCCTTTGGCTCGCCGGCCCGCGGCGGAGTCCAGTGTAGGCGGATCGCCTGAGGTGGTTCTCGTCGAAGCTGTGAGCAGGCGTCCTTTTGAAATCCGCCGTGAGAACAACAATGCGCATTTGCCTGAGTCTCGATCCGTCCCGGCTACTGCGGTGGCACCTCTGGCTGGCAGAAGCGCTTGCTGAGGTGCCCGGCAACGAAGTCTCCTGCGCTTTGGCGGCCGGTAGCCGCCCGCTGCCGTTAATCTGCCGTCTGCTGCTCGA
The DNA here is from genome assembly GCF_053850215.1 of Mesorhizobium sp. f-mel. Lineage (NCBI taxonomy): Bacteria > Pseudomonadati > Pseudomonadota > Alphaproteobacteria > Hyphomicrobiales > Phyllobacteriaceae > Mesorhizobium > Mesorhizobium sp. f-mel. The sequence goes on along the minus strand of NZ_JBSPTO010000010.1, from coordinate 156,814 downwards.
ACTCGAACGACTGGTCTATGGCGTTCGCGGGAAAGGCGCCATCGACCCCGTCGAGGCGGCGCTGCGGTGCCTGCCGCCGCCTCCGGCCGACCAAGTGGATGTATTGATCGATTTGAGCGGGGCAGAGTCGCTCCCGGCGGGGCGGCGCGTGCTCACCCCGGTCTTCAACGGCGCACCCGGCGAGATCGGAGTCGTGGCGGCCTGGGTGGATCATCAGGATCTTCTCGTCGACCTGCATGACACGGCGCGCCCGTTGCGGCCGTGGACGGCGCGTCCGGCCAGTGCAGACCGTGAAGTGTTGGCAGCGAGGCTCGACAGCGCCCTTTCCTGCGCTGTGCCGCTGATCCTCAAAGCCCTGTGCGAGGAAACCGGTTCAGCTGCGTCCGGTATCCCCGGTCCACGGATGGCAGTGCCTTCGTTTGGCGCGCTCTCGGCGATTGCAAGGGCGACCGGCACGGTTGCATCGAAGGCGATCGGGCTTTTGGACGTCCTGGCGAGGGGCGGCAGGATGTGGGGGATTGGCTGGCGCTTCGATGAATCGGCGAGCCTGCTCGACAAAGGCGAAGCAGCCTTCCGGGTGCTCACCGGAAATGCCGACAGCTTCCTTGCCGACCCGTTCCCGTTCCGGCATCAGGGGCAGGATTTCATCTTTGTCGAACAGTACCTCTACTCGAAGAACCGGGGGTGCATTGCGGTCGTGACAGTGAACCGGGACGGGACAGCCAGCGCATCCCGGATCGTCGTGGAGGAACCGCATCACCTCTCGTACCCGTTCGTGTTCGAGCAGGATGGGCAGATCTGGATGATCCCCGAATCGGGAGCGGCCAGGAATGTCAGCCTCTATAGGGCGGTGGAATTCCCTTACCGGTGGACGCGGGAGGCCTGCCTCATGGAAGGCATTGAGGGCTACGATACCACGCCGTTCTGGCATGCGGGCGGCTTTTGGTTTTTCGTCAGCCCAAGGCTGTGGAGGTCCACGTCCTGGGATGTCCTCAGCCTCTACCGTGCCGAGAGCCTGACCGGGTCTTGGACGCCCCATGCCGCCAACCCCGTCCTGCTCGATGCCAGGCTCAGCCGCCCCGCAGGCGCCGTCATCCGACACGGCGGACGCACGCTACGCCCGGTGCAAGACTGCGCGCGCGGTTATGGCGGCGCGGTGACGTTCTGCCAGATCGATGCGCTCGGCGCGTCGGAGTTTGCCCAGACCCCGGTCGGTCGCATTTGGTCCGGAGCGTTGGGGTGTCACACCTACAACCGCCGGTCTGGTTTGGAGGTGATCGACCTGTTCGGGCATATCCGGGGTTTGCGAGAGGTCACGACCTCCTATCGTTTGCTGGTACCCGCCGCGCCGGTCTCGGGACCGCTTGGGGTCTCGGGACCGCGTGGGCAGTCCCTCTCTTGGCCGGTCTCGTCCGGGTTAGCTACCCGTAGCCAAGCGGTCGAGCGCAAGGTACCCCGCCTGCGAAGGGCCGGGCGCGCTCGACCCTTTTCGGGCACAGAATAAGCTCGGAAATCACGGCCGAGTGAAGCAGCGAGCCCATCTGCACATCGCAGCTTCTGGCCAGTGGCAATGTCAGCGTTGCGCTGGACGTTCATTTCTTCGCGCCGACGACCTTCGGTGCCTTCTGCACGGCTCGCTCAGTAGAAATTGTCGCTTGTGAGATAGCGCCGACCGCGGGTCGATGGATGTCCTCGCTGGCGTTGAAGGTGGGCCCAGAGGTCTAAGCGGGTTTGGCAATGCTGCCAACACAGCTGCTGAAGGTGATCGATGCCGCTGCCGTACCGTCCGCGCTGGTGGTATGGGCTGGAAATAACCTGAAGGAATACCTCAAAAGAGCTAATCATCTATTGTCTTTTCCTAACCATCCATCGTCCTTCCATTTCAGATATGCATCAGTAATGCTCGCATAACAAACTAAGATTAGGGGGCTGCAAGCGTACCGATCTTCTTTCATCTTATCTTCATTTCATTATGGCCGGGAGTCCGCATATGGTTGGATCAAGCACATTCGTGGATGTGGCGGTCATTGGAGCTGGCCCCCACGGCTTGTCGCTAGCCGCGCATTTGCCTGCGCGCGATGTGGAGCACCAGACGTATCACGCGGCCCATCATCTCGCCCGATACTTATCGGCAGTCCTGGCGCGCTTTCAGCCCGCCCCCCGGGTCCCTTCGTACGACCTCGAAGCGCTGCCATGAACGCCCGTCTTTCCAGCATTGTCGCCCCCATCGGTGCCGCATCGCCGCCTGACCCGATCAATTTCGCGCTGCGGCGATCGTTGACTCTGCCCCGAGTCAGCTTCGTCGTCCCCACGCTCAATGAAGCCGAGAACCTCCCTTGGCTCCTGCCGCGCATCCCCAACTGGGCGCATGAGATCATTATCGTGGATGGTCGTTCGACCGACGACACGGTCGCGGTCGCGCGCCGCCTGCGCGAGGACGTGAAGGTTGTCATGGAGCCCCGGCGGGGCAAGGGCGCTGCACTGCAAGCGGGATTCCTGGCCGCCACAGGCGACATCATCGTCATGCTGGACGCCGACGGCTCCATGGTCCCGGAGGAGGCGATCGTCTTTGTCAGTGCGCTGATGGCCGGCGCGGATCTCGTTAAGGGTTCACGCTTTATCCAGGGCGCCGGCACCGGTGACATGTCGCTGTTCCGGATGTTCGGCAACACGGGACTGACCCTGTTCGTGCGGCTGCTCTATGGCGGTTGGTTCTCCGATCTATGCTACGGATACATAGCCTTCTGGACCAAGCACGTCGCCACGCTGAACTGCGATTGCGACGGGTTCGAGATTGAGACCCTCATCAACGTGCGAGCCTTGAAGAACCACCTCAATATCGTCGAGGTGGCGAGTTTCGAGGCTCCGCGCATCAGCGGTGTGAGCCATCTGCGCGCCCTCCCGGACGGCTGGCGCGTCCTGAAAACCATCCTGCGCGAGAGGGTGCACCCACAGCACAGGCGGAGCGCGACAGCCTGTGATGGCGGTGGACAAACCCGATGCGAATCCTGATGGTTGCCGCCCGCTGCTATCCTCTCATAGGCGGCATTGAAACTCACATCCAGGAAGTCGGTGCCCGCTTGGTGGCGCGTGGCCACTCGGTCGACGTGCTCACCACCGATCCCTCGGGGGAGTTGCCGGTTGAGGAGGAGATGCGCGGCATGCGCGTGCGGCGCGTGCGGGCCTGGCCGAGGGAGCTGGACCTCTATGCTGCGCCCGGCATTTATACCGCGATCCGGCGCGGGGCTTGGGATCTGATCCATTTCCAAGGTTACAACACCTTCGTGGCGCCAATCGGGCTGCTCGCGGCCGTCCGCGGGGACCTGCCGTTCTTCCTGACCTTCCACAGCGGCGGGCATTCCTCCCGGCTGCGCAACGCCGTGCGCGGCACACAGCACGCGCTGCTCCGGCCGCTGGTGGCCCGGGCCGCGCGGCTGATCGGCGTCTCCGAATTCGAAGCCGACTTCTTCAGCGTGAGGATGGGCGTGCCGCGAGAACGGTTTGTCGTCATCCCGAACGGCGCCGCGATGCCGGCTCCGAGCCCCGGCATGAAGGTCGATCCGCACCTGATCGTCTCGGGCGGCAGGCTGGAGCGCTATAAGGGCCATCACCGGGTGATTGGGGCCTTGCCCGAACTGATCCCCAGGGTACCGGACGTGCGACTGCACATCGTCGGAACAGGCCCGTACGAGGGAGAGTTGCGGCGCCTCGTCGCGACGCTCGGCCTCGAGAAGCGGGTCACTATCGAAGCTATCCCCGGATCCGAGCGGCAGAAAATGGCAGACCTTCTGGCGAGCGCCGCGCTATTCGTGCTGTTCAGCGACTACGAAGCCCATCCGGTTGCCGTCATGGAAGCCCTGTCGCTGCGCCGTCCGGTCCTTGTCAGCGACACGTCCGGGTTGAGGGAGCTGGCCGCCAATGGCCTATGCAGGGCGATTCCGCCCGACGCCGGTCCGAAAGAGCTGGCCGCCGCCATGGCCGAGGAGCTGAGGGCACATCGGGAGGTCCCGGATTTGGCGCTGCCGGACTGGGATGCCTGCGCTCAAGCGCTGAACGACGTCTACTGTGAGGTCCTTAGCAGCCGATCCACGGTCCGCTTGCCCTCCGGCGGCGTGACATCGTGGCCTCCTGCGACGAGGGCATGATGCTGATGATGCCGGCTCATTTCACCGCGGGAACTAGGATCAACCCGCTCCAGGCCGGGATAAGGTTCGTCTCGGCCGTTATCGGTCCCGACCTTCGCGGGGGCAGTGCCGATGCCCCGCCGCAACGGGCCAACTCCGGATGGATCGCGGTTCTGTGCCTGACGGTCGCTACGGCTCTGCTCCTGGTCGTGGCCGGGCACGCCGCTGGGCGCCGGGGCTATGACGTGGCGCCGCTGTTCTTCTGGTCCGGTGTCGTCCTCCTCGTCGTCCCGACCAGCCTTCGCATAGCTTGGCCGACAACAGCCAGGGGCGAGCGCCTGTTCCTCCTGTTCCTGCTTGCCGAAGCCCTGTTCCTTTGCAAGAACCTCTATTCCCCGACGAGCTTCAGCGGTTACGACGAGGTCTTGCACTGGATCGCGGCCGAGGATCTCATCACGGCCCGCCGGCTGTTCCTGTCCAACCCGCTTTTCCCGATCGGGCCAACGTATCCCGCCCTGGAAATCCTGACGACGGCGATCGTCGATCTGACGGGACTGCCCTTGTTTGTGGCGGGGACGCTCTTGTTGGCCATCCTCAAGGGCACGTTCATCGGTGCCCTGTTTCTGTTCCTCGAAAGCATCGCCGGATCGCCGCGTATCTCGGCCATCGCCTGTCTGGCCTATATGGGCTGCTCAACCTTCTTCCTGTTCGACTCGGCGTTCTCCTACGGGAGCCTCGGCATTGTGCTGTGCGTGCTGACCTTCGCGGTCGAAGCTGCGTCCAAGGATCTCGTTGGGGGACCTAGGCTGAAGTCGCTCGGGCTGATTGCCTTGCTGTTGGCAAGCCTCGCGGTCACGCATCACCTCTCTGCCGCCTTCGCCGCCATCTATTTCGGAGCGCTGGCGGCCCTCGAGGCTTTGCGCCGGCACGATCCCCTGCGCATCAAGACCAGCACTGCCGTGGGCCTCGCGGCGATCCTCGCCATAGCCCTGCCGTTCCTGTGGGTGCAGGCCCGTGGCATCCCTCTCACAGGCTATCTCGGCCCGGTAATCGAGTCCGGCTTCGACACATTGCTCGGGTACATCATGGGCGCGCCCATCCCGCGGTCGGAGCACCTCGGAACGCCGGACAAGGCCCTCTACATGCGGCTGACCACCTTGCTGGCGCTCCTGCTCGTGGCCCTCGGACTGGCAACGGGATTCTTTCGGTCGCTGGCCATGGCAGCGCCCAGTGGTGCGCGGTCCGGTTGGCGTCCGATCCAGGACATTCTCGAACGCCGCTGGCGCGATAGCCGCCTCGTGCTCCTCAGCTTGCTGGCATTCGGGCTCCCAGTCTCGGTGGCCTTCCGACTGACCGTCGCCGGTTGGGAAGTCGGCAACCGCATGGCAACATTCGTGTTCATCGCCGTCGGGCTGGTCGTCGCGGTCAGCATCGTCCACTTCTGGCAGGGCCGCACGCCACGCGGGTGGCGCCGCATCGCACCGGCCGTTGCTCTGGTGATCATCGTCCTGGGCGGCGTCACGAGCTCTTCGATTAATCCGATCCATGGGCGCTACAGGGTGGCCGCAGATCAGGAATCGATCGAGCCGATGGGGATCGAAACGGCACGCTGGGCCAAGGAATGGCTCGGTGCCGGCAACCGCTTCACCACCGACCGCATCAACCGCCTTCTGCTTGCGGGCTACGGCCGGCAGGACGTCAGGGCCATCATCGTCGAAGGCGTCGATCCCGCGCGCATATTCGAGGACGAGACATTGGGGCCCGACGAGTTTTGGTCCTTGGCGCGAAGCGACGTCGATTTCCTGCTGGTTGACCTGCGCCTGACGACGGCTCCGCCGGTGCTCGGCTTTTACTTCCAGCCGTGGGAACCGCGGCAGGGAGCGCCGCTCTCGGGCGCAGCGCTGCTCAAGTTCAATGACGTCAAGGGCGTCACCCGCATCTACGACAACGGCTGGATCGTCATTTATGACGTGAGGGGATTGCATGAGAATTTGTAGCAAGTGGGACCTTCTGGCCGCGTGCCTGTGGGCGGGGGCCGCGGTGGCGGCCGTTGCGGTCAGCGACAGCTTGCTCCTCCGTACTGCCCTGGGCGCGCCTATGGTGGTCCTTGTCTCGGGCCACACGGTGCTGCGGGCCATTGGCGTCAGGACCACCTCCGCGTTGCAACACCTCGTCTACGCGGTCGGAGCAAACCTAGCCGCCGGCATCGCCGGGGGCTTTGCCCTGAACGCCGCAGGCTTCCTTACGCCGCTCGGCTGGGCGGTGTGGTTCTGGGCCGTGACGGTCGCCGCGGCACTGGTTGCCGCCGGCCGCCGCGACACTCCCGATCTGCCAGCCTGGCCTGCTCCGGCGCGGGTCCGGATCTGGCAGGGGGCCGCGCTCATGTTAGCGGTGCTTGTGGCGACCGGAGCCTACGCGCTGGCCGTCCGGGACGAAGCGGCCTACCGGGAATTCAAATACACCGCGTTCTGGTTGTTGCCGTCGGCCAGTGGCGAGTCCGGCCGGATCACCGTCGGCATCAGGAGCGCCGAGACTCAACCTCAGCGATTCGACGTGGAAGTTACTCTCGACGGGCAACCGTTCGCCATCTTCCGATCGCTCACCATCGCGCCGGGCGACACCTGGGCGCGGCAAATCCCGGTGCCCGTCTTGGCCACCCCGCAGAAGGCGGAGGCGCGGCTCTATCGACCGGCAGACAACCGGCTCTACCGCAGCGTTTCGACGCTGGTGCCGCGCATCTGAAACGAGGCTCGACCATGCGCATCCTGCTGCTGTCGCAGTTCTATCCTCCGGTGATCGGGGGAGAGGAGCGGCACGTCCGCAATCTCGGCGCGGCGTTGGCGCAGCGGGGCCATCATGTCAGCGTCGGGACCTTGATGCATCCCGGATCGCCCGAAACCGAGCTGGACGGCGCAGTCCGCGTGCATCGCCTGCGCGGCACGCTCCAGCGTCTGTCGGGCCTTCACACCGATCCCGAGCGCCGCCACGCACCACCCTTCCCGGATCCCGAACTGGTACTAGCCCTGAAGCGGCTGGTCGCCCAGGAGAGGCCGGACATCGTCCACGCCCATAACTGGATCTACGCGTCCTTCCTGCCGGTCAAAGTTCTCAGTGGGGCACGCCTCGTGGTCACGCTCCACGATTACGGCCTTGTCTGCGCCAAGAAGAACTTCATGCACTTGGGCGCCCATCTCTGCAGCGGCCCAGCGCCGGCCAAGTGCCTGCCTTGCGCCACAGGGCATTACGGGGCGGTGAAGGCAGCCGCGACCACCTTGGGCAATAGGGCGTCGAGCTTCGCCGCTCGACGCGTGGTGGACCGCTTCATCGCGGTGAGCCAAGCGGTGGCGCGTCACACCGGACTGACCGAAGGCCGCGCCCCCTACGAGGTCATCCCCAACTTCGTGCCCGACGATGTCGGGGTGCTTGGCCCGGAGGATTCCTGCCTGCGGGAGCTACCCCGGGATGAATTCATCCTGTTCGTCGGTGACATGACGCGCCTCAAGGGCATTGACGTTCTCCTGCAAGCCTATGCCGGCCTGGAGCGGGCGCCGCAGCTGGTCCTGATCGGGCGCCGGGTCGCCGATACGCCAACCGAATTCCCGCCGAACGTTCGACTCTTCAGCATGTGGCCGCATCCCGCCATCATGCATGCATGGCGGCGCTCACTGTTCGGCGTGCTGCCATCGCTGGGGCCCGAAGCCTGCGCGACAGTGATCATTGAAGCGATGGCGTCCGGCAAGGCTGTCGTTGCAACCGACGTCGGCGGCATGCCGGATCTCGTCGACCATGGCGAAACAGGCGTTCTCGTACCGAGCGGCGACCCGCATGCCCTGGCCCACGCGATGCAGACACTTCTGGAGGACCGCGCCTTGCTGGCCCGCCTGGAGGCGACAAGCCTCGCCAGGGTTGGGCGCCTCAAGGCCGGAGCGGTCGTGATCCGGATTGAGCAGGTCTACCGGGACGTCCTGCGCCCAACCGCCAGCAGGTCCGTGGTGCCGGCGCACCAAGGTTCGGGAGAGCCATCATGCCGGTAGGCCTCGTCGGGACGGCCACTATTCGCGCCCGACGAGAGCTTCGAAAGAGCGCCGCGCTCGTTCTGAATTCCGGCGCTCTGGCGATCGGAACGATTACAGCGGCCGGTCTTGGGTTTGTCTATTGGTGGCTCGCGGCCCGGCTGTTTCCGCCGGAGGTGATCGGCAAGGCCTCCGCCCTCCTGTCTGTGATGGCGCTCGTCGGCCTGCTGGGGGAGGGCGGGCTCGGGACCCTGCTGATGGGTGAAATCGTACGGCATCCCGGCAAGGGGCGCGGCCTCGTGGCCGCTGCAGCGTCCGTCGGAGTGGCGCTGGCGATCGGCCTGGCCTTGTTGTTTGTCTTCGGGGAGGCGTACCTCAACAGCTCGACCGGGCCGATCGACGGTTGGTTCGTGGGCGCTGCGTTTGTCCTCGGCTGCGGCCTGACCGTTCTCGGCATCGTGGCCGACACGGCGTTCATGGGCAACCTGCGCAGCACCGGCAGGATGATCCGGCAAGTGCTGTTCTCCACGTTCAAGCTGATGCTGCTCGCCGTCGCCGCGGCCGCTGGCTACACCTCCAATGCCGCGCTTCTTCTGAGCTGGGCGGCTAGCCTGGTGGCGTCCTGTATCGGCGTCGATCTCTTGACCCGGGGCGGTGCGCGTCGCCTCGTCGGGCCTCCCGATTTCCAGCTGCTCCATACGCTCCGAAGCAAGGTCTTCGACCACTACGCGCTCGATGTCGCCTCGCAGGCACCACTCGTCATCATGCCCTACCTTGTGCTGGTTCTCCTGTCGCCGATCACAAATGCCGCCTTCATGCCGTTGTGGATGCTGGTCTTCACAGCCTCTTTGATTCCAGCAGCCATGGCCACGATCCTGTTCCCCGTGGTCAGAACAAGCCCGAAACAATCCAGACACAACATCCTTGTGTCGCTGTCGGCGTCATTGCTCTTCTCGCTGGCCTGTGCCGTCGTCGTCTTCACCTATTCGCAGGAGATCCTTGCCGTCTTCAATCCGGTCTATCCTGAGATCGCCGGTTCGAGCCTGCGCTTCCTCGGCTTCAGCCTGTTGGGATCAACGCTCAAATTTCATGCCTGTACGCTGGCGCGGTTGGGCGACAGGATGCGCAAGGCATCTCGCTGGTTCGCGCTTGGCGGATTGCTGGAGCTGTGCTTCGTGGTCGCGGGGGCGAAGCTTGGTGGACTTCAAGGCCTGGTCCTGGGCTGGACGCTCGCCACCAGCATCGAGGGCGTGTGCGGGGCCCTGACTTTGGCCTTCGCAATAAAACTTGATTCTGCCGCCGGCCCTGTGCACGAAGAACCGCCCCCCTCGCCGCTCCAGACTTGAGATCTCGTCCATGGCGGCCATGATGCGACCCTTGGGTTCGTGTTTGGAGGCGACGCAGATGTGGCGGCGATCTGGACGGAACTGAGTTGGCGCACCGGAGCCCATTGACCGCCAGATACTCGGCGCTTCGCATCCGCATTGCCGACGGGCCGCCTTGGCCTCGACCACTTCGAGCGCCGCTCCTGGCAGGGCTGTATCGACACGCGCTCATGGCTATGATCGCTTATGCTTTGCTCCGGCGGCGCCGCCTGAGAGCGGGTGTGGGAAAAAAGAACAGCCGAAGGACCCCCAGCGATGTCCTCGCTGCCGCATCAGGCTTACGACATCGACGCGACCACCTCCAGCATCACCTCCGTCGCGCCGCCGCCGATGGATAGGATGCGGGCGTCGCGCGCCACGCGCTCGATCGGGCTCTCGCGCATGAGGCCCATGGCGCCGTGGAACTGCACGCACGTATACATGACCTCGTTGACGAGTTCGCCGCAGATGGCCTTCACCATCGAGACCTCGCGCAGGCAATCTTCGTCCGCCGCCATGCGCCAAGCGGTGGCATAGAGAAACTGGCGGCCTGCCTCCACCTTCGCAGAGAGCATCGCGAGACGTTCACGGATCGCCTGCATGTCCCATAGGACGCCCCCGAATGCGCGGCGAGCTTTCACCCAGGCGAGGGTCATATCGATTGCCGCCTCGGCCGCCCCTATCGCCATGCCGGCGAGGACAAGGCGCTCGTTCTGGAAGTTGCGCATGATGGAGTAGAAGCCCTGTCCCTCCGCGCCGAGCACGTTCTCGGCGGGGATACGGCAACCATCGAAGACGAGCTCCGCCGTATCGGAGGAGCGCCAGCCGTGCTTGTCCAGCTCGCGGGCGACGCTGAAGCCTGGCGTGCCCTTCTCGACGAGGAACATCGTGATCCCGTGGCTTCCTGCCGAGGGATCGGTCTTGGCGGCGACGCAGTAGAGATCCGCGTGAACGCCGTTCGTGATGTAGAGCTTCGTGCCGTCGAGGACGTAAGAGTCGCCCTCTCGGCGGGCGCGCGTGCGGATGGCCTTCACGTCCGAGCCCGCATCCGGCTCCGTGATGGCGACCGCGGTGATCACCTCGCCGCTGATAATGCGCGGCATCCAGCGGGCCCGCTGGGCTTTGGTCCCGTCGTGAAAGACATGCACGGAAGCCATGTCGGTATGGACCAGCGTCGCGATGGCGACGCCGCCATAGGTCGAGCGCCCGAGCTCCTCGGCGAAGATCGTGGATGCGACCGCGTCCATCTCGGCACCACCATACTCGGCCGGGTAGCGGATGCCGAAGAAGCCGAGTTCGCCCATGCGGCGCAGGATCGGACGGGGAATGAACCCGTCCTCCTCCCAGCGATCCGCACGGGGCTTGATCTCCTCCTCGACGAACCGGCGCACCTGGTCGCGTAAGAGCTCATACTCCCCCGCCGCCCAAGGCAGCCCCGGTCCTCGCGCCGGTACCCAAGCTTTGTCCATCATCTTCATCCGCTCTGCTATGCAGTCCAACGCTGGTTCCCCGAGGCCATTCGGAGGCCTTCCGGTAAGCTAGAGTTCGATTTCCTCTCTCGGTCCTTCCGAGACTGAAGGGGCTCTGGAATCGGCCACCCAGAGCATTCCGTCGATCACTTCCGCCAGTCCGGCCACTGTCGGGCGCTCGAAGAGGTTGCGAAGCTGCACGTCGACGCCGAAGGTCTCCCGCATGCGCGACACCGCCCGCATCACTAGGAGCGAGTGCCCGCCCAGGGCGAAGAAGTTGTCGTCACGGCCGATCGACTCGACCTTCAGGAGATTGCACCACAGCGCGGCCAGCGTCTTCTCGGTCTCCGTCGAGGGGGCGGCGAAGCCTTGTGCAGGCTGGATGTTTTCCGCCGTCGGCTCGGGAAGCGCGGAGCGGTCGATCTTGCCGTTGGACGTGAGCGGCATCCGTTCGAGGCGAACATAGTGCGTCGGAATCATGGACTCCAAGAGTTCTTCGGCGAGGTGGGCGCGCAAGTCCGCCACGGTCAGGGGTTTCGACGAGACATAGTAGGCCACAAGTCGTGCGATGCCGTCTTCGGCCGCTGGCGGTTCGACATAGCCGATTTGGGCCATAATCTCCTTGATGCGGGGTACGTCCAGCTCGTCGTTGAGTTCGTCAATGGCTTCATCGCGCGTCTTCTGGCCGAGACGCACATCCCAGCTGTAGGGAAGGGCGTAATTGTGATGGCCCCGCTGCTTCTTATGAACGTAGATGCCGACATCGTTGATGAGGCAGTTCGTGGAGCGTCCTGTATCCGCAGGCCGATCCCATCCCGCCTGCGTCTTCAGGAAGTCGAGCATGTCCTCCAGAGGGACGCTCCAGTAGCGGTAGAAGTCGATGAACTTCACTTCCTCGAATACTGAGTCGTTCCGGAAGGCATCCACGTCGAGATAGCGCGACACAGCATCCTCGCGGCGGTGATACTCCTTGCGCGCCTCGGCGATGAGCGCGTCCAGACGGGCCGGATCGTAGTCGTCCCGCTTGAAGACCTCTTCGGTCAGGCGCGTCTCAAAGAACTGGCCGCGGGACAACCCCGTCACGATGTACCCGATCCCTTGTTCGCGGGCGACGTTTGTGGCCAGGGTGTAGATCGTCTTGAAGCAACCGTTGCAGACGTTCGCGAACCGTTTCAGGCTGTCGACGAAGATCTCGTTCATATGCGGCGTGCTTCCCCAGTGGTGATCCACGCCGAGGGAGTTCACGAGCCGCCTGATATTGGCCTTGGCTCCTTCCGAAATGAAACCGTTGTCGAGGGTGAAGGTAAGCGGCTTCACCCCCATGGCGACGAGCTTGCACAGCATAAAACTGCTGTCTTTGCCGCCGCTCAACAGCACGATGCAGTCGTAAGGTCCCTTTCGGTTAGCCTGCATCTCCGCGATGAGAACCTGGAGGTCATCCGATGTCTTGAAATAGGTCTGCGCCTTGTCGACATAGGTGTCGAAGGCCCGGCATAAATTGCAGACGCCTGCTGCATCGAATGTCGTGCCGGGCAGGCCGGACTCAACACCGCACCGTTCGCAATAACGCACTTGTGTCACTGGTTTCGCCACCGAGGTGGCGATGGCAGCGACAGCGCATTCCTGAACGTGCGGGTGCTTCAGAAGCCGCGCCTCGATCTCGCCCAGTTCGACACGCGCGCCACCAACCTTCACCTGATGATCGGCGCGGCCGAGAAAGTCCAGGCGCCCTTCCGAGTTCCAGCGGGCGAGATCGCCCGTCTTGTACAGCCGCAGCTTCGAAAACCCATCTCGGGGGTCGGTGACCGTGAAGAAACGCTCGTCGGTCAAGTCAGGGCGATTGAAATAGCCTCTCGCGAGACCGTCGCCGGCAATGAACATCTCACCGATGGTGCCGGCGGCGGTGGGCTGATGTGCCTTGTTGAGGACGTAGATGCCCGCATTGGCGGCCGGAACGCCGATCGGCACCGATGCGGATTGATCCCGGTCGATGTCGAAACGGTGAATCATGCAGCCCACAGTGGCTTCGGTTGGTCCGTACTCGTTGTAGATCTCGATAGGATGGGGGATGGCTTTCGTGATATCGCGAGCCAACTCGGTTTTGAAGTCCTCGCCACCCACGATGAACTTGCGCAGCCTTGTGGTCTCAAGATTGCGGTCGCGGATCATCGCGAGATGTGCCGGCGTCAGCTTCATGATATCGACGACATTGTCGTCGATGACCTTGAGCACGACCATGCTCTGGACTCCGGGATCACCAAGATAGACCACGATGCGGCCGCCGGTGATGAGTGGCGTGAAGAGCGTCGTGACGGTCAGGTCGAAGGCGAGGGATGAGAAAAGGGGCCATGCGAGACGTTCGCCGGAACTGTACACCCGAGCGGCCCACCAGATGTAGTTCACGAGGTTCCGGTGCTCGATCACGACGCCCTTTGGCGTGCCGGTCGAGCCGGAGGTGAAGATGATATAGGCGGCGCCGTCCGGAGTGGCAGCGGACGGTCGGGCCGAGTCCGGCTGATTCAAAATCGACCCGAAATCGGCGTCGAGCACGAAAATGTCGGCAAGGTTCGGGGAAATGACGGATTGCAGGCGCGCCTGAGTGATCACCACGGGCGCGCGCGCGTCGGTCCCGTTGGCAATGTCCTTCAGGATTGTTGCCAGACGCCCCTTCGGCGTTGCCGCATCCACCGGCACATAGGCTGCGCCGGACTTCAGGACGCCTAAGATCGCGACGACGACTTCAATGGAATGCTCCATGAACACAACGGCAATCCGACCCGGCCCCACGCCGGTCGAGCTCAGATGCGTGGCCATCTGGTTGGAGCGTTCGTTGAGCTGCTGGTATGTCAGCGTTGCGTCGCCGAAGCGGATCGCTTCAGCGTCAGGACTACGCGTCGCCTGGTCGCGGAAGAGATCGATGATCGTCCTGTCCGACGGGTAGGGCGCAGCCGTGGCGTTGTACTCGACAACCAGCGCCTGATGATCGGCATCTTTCGGCAGGGGAAGCGCTACGCCCTCTGCCGCAATAGGTAGGACTTCATTCATGAGATACGCTTCCCATCGCGGAAATCAAAAATCAGATCACGTCGATCGTTCAGCTTTTTGGATTGCCTGGCGATAAAGTTCTGCGATGGCAGGTGCGTCGGGTTCCTCCAGCATAAGGGGACCGTTGCAGTCCTCAGGCCCGAAATAAAATTCGGCATGGGGCACCACTCGAAGCCATCGGTGCGGTGCTGCACCTGATCGCAGCCAGGCCCTGTTCGGAAGGAATATGCATACTCGACCCGAATACGGCGTGGGAATGTACCGCCGCAAAGCCGTGATCGCCGTCGATTTGAGTCGAGCTCTGCTCGCCAGCACCGGATCTGTCGTGACAGGCTCTTTGCTTTTGCGAACCAGGGTCACGAGGGCGCGGACGCGCTCGCCGAGATTCCGGAGGCGACTGCCGAAATATCGGAGACGGGCGCCGAATGTCGGCAGCTTCGCCATCTCTCGCAGGAACGAAACGGCGCTACGCCTGGCAAAGAAATACAGCAGACGCGGCAATTCCTTATAGGTGGTGGGGTGAAGAGGGCCAAAGAGCGCTAAGCATGGGACCTCCGCTCCGCGTTGACCCAGGATTTTCGCCAATTCGAAAGCGGTTGCAGCGCCGGAGCAGTAACCGGCGATGATGTACGGACCGGTGGGCTGATATTCGACGATCTGGCGGGCGAAGTACTCGGCGATATCTTCGACGCGGTCCATTGGCTCGCTCTGCCCATCGAAGCCAGACGGTTGGAGTGCGTAAAACGGTTGATCGCCGCCCAGGCGCTTCGACAGGGCCGAGAATGAGAAGGGCGCCCCGACATGCCCGGGTACGGCGTATATGGGCGTGCGTGCTCCGCGAGACTGCAGGGGAATGATCGCAGGCTGTTGCCCGGCCGCCGCCTTGGCCATATTCAGAAACGCGATGATCTCGCCCTTCCGGTCCCGCAACTGGTCGCGAAACTCCGCCGTCAGTGCGCCAGCTGGGGCGTTGCACCGCAGCCGGTCGCCCTCTACCCAGATCTTGATGTCCTTGACCGCGAGGTCTGCGAGAAGCTCCGGGAACTGCATCACGTCCGCCGACATAGGGCCTTCCGATCACTTTCTTCATGATTTACGACGGAGCTGAAGTGGTTCCCGCGTCCCAGCTGCTCCAGCACGACGGTTTCATCGCTGAAACTGCCGCCTCTTTCTCCGTACGCCCGGGACATGTCAGTGAAGCGCCGTCCCGTGTTCTCGACCGCGACCCACCGCGAAGTGTGGGAAACAAGTGCGGTTCGAATGAACTTGCGTGCAGTCCATGGAATTGGTTGAGGCTCCTCGTTTATCCGCAGTGCATCGTAAGTGAATGATGGCATCGCGGACACTTCAATTCCGGACTACCACTCAATTCCGGACTACCACGGTCCCGATGTACCCAGGTTTCGGTATGAACCTACGGACAGCCCAATCCCTTTCATCCCAAGAGAGGGGCTGTCCTAAGCCGCACCCCAGGGCCTTGGAGATAGCCTCCAGCCGGGTCCAGCGCCGGAGGAAGCCTTCCAGCCGGTCTTCCGGACCAAGGGCGGTGTAGGACCCATACTCGGAGGCGGAAAAGCAGAGCGCTGCGATCTCGTCCGCTTCGGGCACAGGGAGAACTGCCTCGATGTCCACCCCGACCTCCTGCCTGGTCGAGAGGGCGACGACCGCGACATCTCCGGATCGTGAGACGCTGAAGCGCAAATCGCGAGCAGGCATGCGGTGCGAGAGGTGGGGTTTGCCCAGGCGTCCATATTCTAGTTCGACGTCGGACGGCGAGATTCCCAGTTTGGAAGCGAGGACCCGGCGCAGCTGCCCACGGGTAGCGACAAAGCGGCGGCGGTCCCGCTCCAGTCTCGACCCCTCGGCGCGCCGACGTTCCTCTTCGTTGAGGCAAACGCCTATCTCGCGGATGACGTTCTGCGCCGCATCGAGCATGAATGCCAGGACCTCCAAACCATCACTCTCGAGAACCGGCATTATGATCCCGGGTCTCAGCTCGACTTTATCCAAAAAGTTTGGAGGGGGCGGTGCCGGCTCCACAAGAGGCTGACTGACGCCGAATCTGACGGGTCGAATTAATCGATGTCCCGGCCGAGCCGAGACAGCATGAAAATTCCAGCTCGCGCCCAATGCGCCATGGCGATCGTCCCCGCCCGCGCCAGAAAATCGGATAAAGTCGAGCTCAGGGCAGCAGTCAAAAGTCATACGTGGATTCCGATCGCTGGGAGTGCTCATGCGCACAAGTGCGATTCATTCTAGTGAACGGCAGCGCCATTCATTAGGGTTTCCCTGATGAAACAATCACGTAAGGGCGAAAGCAAGGAGCGCCTGGTGGATATTTTGATGTATGGATGGGCTACATCAAAAGACCCAGACATGCTGCTCGCAAGGGGTCTGCCGGAGGCGAAACTGCCAAACTTAGCTTGCCGGATTGACAATGAACTCGCGCTACAATGGCAAGGCCCTGGAAGTCCCGGCCGCGCGCCCTGAAGTTCAGCGCTTTTATTTGGTGGCGACTGCCGTGATGCCCATCAGGACGCGGACCAATTGATTGCGCCGCAACCGAGCCGGAAGCCATTGCAGAGCCCGTTCGATGCCGTGCAGCAGCCGGTAGGGCGGCGTGGCGAGCCAATATCCGGTGACCACCAGTGGGAACTCGATCGGGCGAAAGCCCGCCTGGAGCATCAGGGCGCGCAGTGAGCGGTAGTCGTATTCCCGCATGTGCGTGCCCGTCGCCACCTCGTCGAAATACATCGAGATATCGTGCGGCCCCGTGACGCTGCTAGGGGTCGTGCACACATAGTGCCCGCCGGGCCTGAGCACCCGGTGGATCTCCCGGAGCTGAGCCTCGGCGTCCTCCACGTGCAGATGCTCCATGAGCTGGTCCGAATGCGCCAGATCGACGGAGTTGTCCGCGAGCGGGATCTCGACCCCGTCCGTCTTCAGGAAGCGGAAATTGGCCGGAGCAACGGCGAAATCCACCAGGGCGTCCGTGACATCGAGGCCCACTACCTGACGGGCGATCCCGGACAGCGCGAAGGGCAGCGAGGCGTCTCCGCAGCCGATCTCCAGGTACATGTCGCCGCGCCCCATCAGAGGCTTGAGCACCCTGAACTGTTTCGCGATCCGGTCCGGGCGCGAGCCGACGGCGGCTTTCTGCGGATGGTCCGGCAGGCTGTTGAACAGTTCCGAATAGACCTCGGGATAGAGTCGGGAGCGCTCGTCGCGGGAGGCGGCCCGCAGCCGATCCGCGAGCCGGCGTTCGAGTTCGTAGTGCGCGATCAGGCGCTCGGGCGGCCGTCTGTCCTTGCAGCGCCGCTGGATCGCGACATAGTCAGGCTTCAGATTTGTCAGCACGCGCGCCCCATTCGATCTGCCCGCTTCTTGTGGCCTTGTCTGAGACCCTGGCGACCGGCTGGCGCGGCCCACCCGGCAGCCGAGCGGCCCGGCACAAGGGCCTTAGGGAAAGCCTCGGCCCGACAGTTGAAGTCCCCGGCCAGCACAGAGTGTATCCATGCATCCCTCGATGGCCTCCCAGTTTCTGACCGCGCCCCTCCGAGGTCGGCGACCCCGGAGGGCTCAAGACAAGCAGGAGGGCCCTGCGGCGGGCCACCTGTGACGAGGGAGTGACGGGCTCGGAATTGTATGCTGTATCCGTGGCCATGGCGCGTGGCTTTCACTTTCAACGATGGCCATCCCGTCCCGAACTGGTCGAGCACGGGTCGACGAGCAAAGCTCTGCCTTATCGTGAGCTTTCTCCGCCAGCGGCACAACTATCCCTTTGTGGGCACTCCTTCCGGATAAGGCACCGCCTTGGGCGAAGTCAAAACTCGGCCAATGAGCACATGGCTGCGGTGCTGCAGGAGCCTTTCAATGGCACACCGGATGTCCAACCCAGTCGCGACCGAGAGTCCCGTAAAGGCGACCGAAGCACCGGACGCCGCCATCACCGGCCGGCACACTGATGTTGGCGAGCGTCCGCCGATAAACGGTCCTGTCGGCCGCTGCGGTGAACCTCGCCCTGCTGGCGGCGGATCAGGTGGACCAAGGGGTACTCCCGCACGGGCAGAAGGGGGGCCGAAAGGCCCTTATTCAACCGCTTAATATGTGGCTACGTGGCTACTTGTAATCTATGGCTCCAGCGGTAGGGGTCGAACCTACAAGCCTTTCGGCGTCGCATTAACAGTGCGATGCGTCTACCAATTCCGCCACGCTGAAACATAGATTTAGACAAATCCAACCTCTCCTTGGTCCTCGCCTGCCGAAGGGCCCGCTGATCGATTGTCCAAGAACCTGCCCCCAATATTTGATACAGAGTGGCAGCTCCCTTTTTTCTCGACACTGCAAGCCGCGGCCTGTCTCATGTGAGTAGCAATGGTCCCTAGCACCCGCTTGGCACTGCGCAGCTTGCCTCTATGCGGCGCTCTGGACTGTCTCTGCCTATTGCGACGGCATTGGCGGTGGTCGGGCTGGCGGAACGCCAGAAGAAGTCGTGGACCTTCTGGAGAAAGCCCGTGCTGCGTTCCAAGTAAGAGCTTCCCCCGGTAAGTTGCACCTCCTCCCGGGACAAGACGGAGTTGTCGAAGTCGACCAGTACGGGAATGCCGTCGAGAGCCGGAAATCCAGCTTGCGACATTTCGCAGTCGGGGTCCTGGCATACGAAAGCGCGTGCTGGCGCACCCGACTGTACGGCCGCAATGCCCGATTTGCAGCGCGGGCAGCGCAAAAGCCCACGGACGAGTAACTTGGCTGTCGCGTCCACCTTGCCTCCAGTTGCTACCATCAGCGATTAAAAATAGCCGTTTTCGACCACAAGGATGCGCCGAGCAGTCAGGAATTATTACGCATTAGGGCGGCTGCGCTGCTGCGGGAGCCTCTCAACAAAACCAGTCGCGGCCGACAGGCCCATGAAGTGCACCCCATGGCGGAGATGACGCTGAGACAATCAGCACCTCAATTCTGGTTGATCTTTCCGGTACGTTGAAATCGGTGCAGTTTTGACGGAGCGCCAGATCACACGGCGTAGCGTTTCTTTGGCGGCTTTTGCTGCCTCCAGCAGCGCCGGGCCTGGATCGTCCCAGCGCCAGTAGGCGTTATGAATTTGATGACCCAAAGGATACAAACAGCCGGCGCCGAGGAGCCGGGCCGAGATGAAATCCCTGAATTCATCGCGCCAGACGTGCGTCGGATCAAGCTCTAATGGCGGGTCTGTCTGCCCGGCGGCGTCGCAATAACCGACATGACACAGATTGATGCCACAGAGGGCGGAGATCTCCACCTGCCCATCGATCCGGCCAACGGTTGGCTCGACAAACCGAAAGCCCCCGTCACGCTGGTCGCGCTTGTATTCCATGCTGGCGAAGCCGCTCGTCAAACCGATTGATCGGAAGAAGCGGATTGTCAGATCCTCCAATTCCTCGGCGACTTCCGGCGCCGCCCAGCAACTAGCAGTCACGCCGATCTGAGGCGGCCAGGAACGGCCTTTGCGGCCCGTAAAGGCGACCGAGGCACCCGGGCGCAGGTAGCACAGGCAAAAGTAGATGGAGTCATTCGACCCCTCAATCCACTCCTGAACAATCACCTCCCCCACCGTGTCCAGCACTCGCTCGCAGAGCAACCGAGCATCGGCTTGGGTCTCGATGCGATAGGCCTTCTTAAAAAAGCCGTCATACGCCGGGGAACGGCTATTTGGCTTCACGCACAATGGAGGCCGAAGGTCACTCAGGCCGTTCAAGTCACCGTGGTTTTGCGCCAAGAGGGTCCTTGGCACCGGAAAGCCACCGCGCTGGGCCAGACGAAAAAATGGCTCCTTCTGAGTCAAGTCGACCAGCAGTCCGTGGAGTGGGAGTTGGAAGCCGAACCAAGGAGCTACACGGTCACGGTACCGCGATACAGTCAACAGCGGACGGTCATCGGAAAATATTATTGCGCCGCCCTGAGGAATTACCTCTCTCAGTCTAAATAGTTCCTGCACGAACTCTTCGCCGACAAATGTGGAAACGGTAACTCTCCGGGCATATCGCGATGCAGATGCCACATCATACTTTTCATCAACTACTACAACGGGTCTAAGTCCCGCTTGAGCCAAGCTGCGTACAGCGGACAGGCCGTTTATTCCTCCTCCTAAGACTAGGGGTGTCGGCGCGCCATCGGTTGCTAGAGTGTGTTGCCGCGGATTTGTCACGTGACTAGGCATGAGAGCCGGCAATCCTAGCGAGAAGACTAACTTCCAATTGAATGGTTTAGGGTGGGCGTTTACAGACATTTCCGGGCTGAAGATGTCGACACAGAGGGGCGGTGCTGCCCCGTACTCCTACGGGGGGATTCTCGCCACGGCCTAGGCCGCATAAGACTCGCTAGATGCCTGGATATCGTGCGAGAGGTGAAGTCGGTGCCAAACACGAAACGCATGACGGGTCCAAACGTCGTAGTCGATACATGCCCCACGAAATACAATCCCGGGATGGACGACTCGAAGTTCGTGGATAGCCTCGGAGTTTTTCCGATCAGACGCAGCTGCTCGATAATTGAGGGGGTTAGAAAAGGTAGACGATGCACGTCGGCCTTATATCCGGTCGCCGCTATTACATGATCTGCCTCGACGACTTGAGTGTTGCCGTCCATGGAAACTAAGTTTAATTGTACTCCGTGCTCTGATAATCTCACCTCCTGCGGCAAGCGTCCCACAAGTAGAGGAACAGCTGCCGCTCGGTGTTTCATTGGCTCCCCTCCCGACGGAGAGGGAAACTTTTCTGCCATTTCAAGTCGATAGTACTCGGGGAAATACCGAAAGAGCCAAGGCAAGTCCGCGAGCAGTCGATGTTTCCAACCCGGGCCGATTCCAGAAACGGGGCATGTTAGGTGGCGTAGCACCGGGTGCGAGCCTGAGCCTCCCCACCGGCCACTGTAAATGATGGCCGGCTTGCGCGCGATAAGCTGAACGTTTACCCGCGCTTCGCTTAAGAGCACCGCTATATCTATTGCGGATGCCCCGCTTCCGAGCACCGCGACACGCTGCCCCCGGTATCTTTGCAGGTCGTGAACATCAGCGGCATGCGATAGCTTGTCGCTGGGCAGTCGGGAGAGCAAGTCGGGGATATGGCGGAAATAGGTTAGGCCTGTTGCGATCACCACCTTGCGCGTCCTGAAGGATAGTCCGCTCTTCATGCGAAGATCGAATCCTTCTGGAGCCGGAACTAAGGAAACGAGTTCCTCGGCTTCTACATCCGGCACGCAGCGTTTTTGGAATGCCAACCCGTAGGCGGAGAATGTTTCCAGCGGAATTGGAAGATCCAAATGGTCATAGGGACTGCCGTGCTCGATGCAGAATTGCCGAAGTGTAAAAGCATGCTCGGGATCAGAAAGGTTTGATGCGAACCCAGCTGACTTGAGCAGCATGCCCTTCGGCATCTTCCTTTTCCAGCTCTCCATCGGGCTGCCGATTATCCGGCAGTCGATGCCCTGGCCGTGCAAGTGTGCGGCTACAGACAGTCCATACGGGCCAGCACCGACGATGGTCACATCGCACATCGTATACAAAGCGCACCTCTCGTTGATCCTCGCCTGCCGAATAGCCGCACCCGCCGACCACTGTCCAAGAACCTGCTACCAATACCGACACTAAGTGGCGGGTCCTTTTTTGGCCGACGCGTCAAGCCGCGGCCTGTTTCATGTGAGCAACAATGCTCCCGAGCAGCCGCTTGGCACCGCGCACCTTGGCCTCGATGCGGCGCTCTGGATTGTCTCTGCCTATTGCGATCCACTTCAAGGGATGCTCCGCATTGGCCAGGTGGGACTTGTGCCCGGAGTAGCCTGCCAGAAAATCGTAACCGCACTCGCCACGTCCGATGCTGTCCTCAATAGCCAGAATATGGCTGATAAGCCCGGGCTTGAGCCGGCCGTCGCGCTCATACAGAAAGCCGCTTTGATAGTTGAGAACACAGCCGTCATGCACAAAATTGTACAGGACCCCAATTGTCTGGTCCCCAGCCAACGTTCGCGAGATGCGGACGGTCCCGGTGGGAACTCCGCGTGCAATGAGTTCCTCGTGAAATCGACGGAAGCTCGGATCGGCAAAGGCTCCCTTGCGTCCCCACCGCGCCTGATGAAGCTCGGCGAGCAAATCAAACGCGGCGAGCGCCTCCGATGTCACTTCCACAGTCCGGAACGCAATGGGGCCGCGTTCCGCATATAACCGCATGGCACGGCTTACCGCCTGGCGGGTATTGCGGCCCAATGTGGCGCGGTAATTTCCGCCTTTCTGGCGGACTTTGGCGAAATCGATCCACCGTGCCGTATCTTCTGCTTTCACCTCGGTAAGGAGGCCGGCCCGACCCGCGGTGCGACAAGCGGACAACTCGAAGTCCGGGCCAATTCCGGAGAGCACCAGTTGGTCAGAGTAGCGCAAGTGATGCGCCAAGGCCTCGAGGCAGGCCACCCTAGTGGCATCGGCCAGGGATCGCTCCGCAAGAATATCGTTGTATTCGATGAACAACCGATCGAAACGCACATCTCCGGTTTCATTGAGCAGCCAACGCGCCCGCGCATCCCGCCCGAAACTCCACGCCCTCCGCCGGCAAATAATAGCCAACCCAACGATCCTGCTTGACGTTTGAGCGACTAGAACATGTGGTTGCGCGCTCCCTGGCAGATGCCGCAGCCAAGTTCCGATCCAGAGCCAGGACAGATAGAATGAGTGAGTTGCTCGCGCTTCGAGCTCCTTCCAAACGGTCTCGAGTCTCGCAATATCCGGCAAGGCCTCCACGGTAACATCGATGACCGTATCCTGGCGCACGGCTTGCTCTACCGAAGCCACACAAGAGAGTTCCGCACCGATGGCTGAGACATCAAGAGGTCCTGATATACAGGTATCTTCCTGATACTTTTCGCATTGCGGCGGGAATGCCAGGAGTATCTTCGCTGCGCGCTGCTGTTCGTCCATGGAGTACTCGGGGTTTGTCCTGTTTGGAGAAGCTTCGTATCGCCAGCGCGGGAAGTGAAGACGCTATTCCTGACTACTCACGGCCGGCTAGTGGTGCCAATATTCCGAACTCCTGAGCGGAGGCGGACATGCTCGTTCATGAAGCGGTTCAAGCTGTCGGCGACGGCGAGTGGTCGTTTCGCGCTTCCCACTTCGTCACGACGAGTTCATCCACGCAGACCAGCCATGCAGACCACTGCTTGCCGGGCATCAATTCGGACCGATCCTCTCCTCCGTCACCACGCGGGCAGGGTCGACATCGCTTGGGTTGCACGCGGCCGGCAAGCCCTCGCAGGTCGGCGACAAGATCGGGTCCGACGAATCGGCCGGCTCTCTTGGCTCGCTTTCGCCCACGATGATGTTGACGAGGTCGCCTGGCTTCAACAGGGCCATCCCAACGGTCTCGATGCTGACCGGCCCGGCTGCCGATTGCCGCACGATTTGATAAGTTGCGCTGCTTGCGTCCTTCGCAAACTGGGTGCGGGTCACCGGCAACGTGTGCAGGACGCCTTCGCTGGCGTTCAACTCGCGCACATGGGCCGCGATCTGGCTCTCCGTGGCCTCGATCTCGACCTCCAGATCGTTCCTGAGGTCGGCCCGGGTCCGCAACACCTCAAACTCCAGCGACGCGAGGCGCTGCTTGGCGCTCGCGTACTGGTTGAGGGCGTCCTGCCGACGCTGTTCCGCGTCGGACAACTCACTCTGGATCTGAGCCATCACCGTCATGCTGAGAACTTTGCGGTCCACGAGCGTGCGCATGCTGTTGACGCGCTCCTGGCGCAGCTTGACGAGCTCGTCGAGCGACTCCATGCGCCCATAAGCAACAACATCCTGCCTGGCCGCCTCCAGCGCCCGCAGGCTCGCGCGCTCGCGATCCTTGCGGGCCGTGGAGACGGCCTTGCGCCGGTCGCTCTCCTCGTTGACTAGGTTAGCAGCTTCGGTCGCGCCGGCCAGCTCCAGCAACTGGCGCGGGATAGTGGGTGCCGTGCTGTCGCGCTCGGCCTTCAGCACCGCCGCGCGCGCGAGCAACTTCAACATCGCATCGATCGCCCCGCTCCGCTTCTGGGTTTCACGCACGGTTTCGATCTTCTGCCACGGTTCGCTCTCGGCCCGGTCGAGTCCGCCGGCCAGCGCGATCGCATGCAGGATCGTCATGCCGGCAGCGTACTTGAACGAGCCTGGATTCTTGACCGGCCCAAGTACGTAAATGGGCGGGCGCTCCAGCGACAGGATGTTCACCAGTCCCTCGCGGCCCAGCAGTTGATTGAAGGTTTCCACCAGATCGGCCTGTACCTGTTGCGTCGACCGGTTGGCGACCGGAATGGAGCCAAGCAAAGGCACGGAAATCGTGCCGTCCTCTTGGACAATATATTCGCCGCTCAGTTCTGGACGCTGCTGGATGCCGCGCAAGGCCGAGGACGCGCGCCCCCATTTGTCTTCTTCGACTTCGACGCGCTCGTAGAACGCGACCTTGAGGCGGTCGCCGATGCCAAACAGGGCTCCGATTGACGCGCCTGGCGCATTGCTGAGGGCTTTGGGGCGCTCGGCACTGGCGGGGACGGCAGGGATGGCACTCCGCTCGACCGACGCCACGGCCCATGCATCCGGTCCCGACGCGATCGCGCGGGAGGGTTCGGCCATGGGTTGGACCGGTTGTTCTTGCCAGCTATCGATAGCAGCAGACACCTTCTGCACCACGGCTCCGGAGGCATCCGCGACCTTCTGCGCCACGTCGCCGGAGACATTCTCGGCCTGCTTCATCACGGCTCCGGAAACACCCTCGACCTTGTGCACCACAGCTCCGGCGACGTCCTCGACCTTTTGGATCACGGGTCTGGAAATAACCTCGATGGCCCCCCAGTTTCTGATCACGCCCCCTCCCAGGGCGGCGACCCCAGAGAGCCCTAAGACAAGCAGGACGGCCTTCATTCCCCTGCCGCGGGGCACCAGTGACGAATGAGTGACGGGCTCGGATTTGTATTCTGTATCCATGGCCATGGCGCGTTTCTTTCAATGGTGGCCATCCCGTCCGAACTGGTCGAGGGTCGACGGACAAGGCTCTGCCTTATCGTGAGCCTTCGCCGTCAGCGGCACAACTATCCCTTTGTGGGCACTCCTTCCGGATAAAGCGCGGTCTTGGGAGAACTCGTCCAATAGCCAGGTTGCTGCGCTGCAGGAGAACTTCTTTGATGGCAAACGGGACAAAAGCGATCGAACGCAACGAAGAGGAACTCTTGGTTTACCGACGCAGCGTCTCGAACCGCCTGCGGCTCCGACATGCATTCGCAGGATGGCTGGGCCGTTTCCAACTTCATCATCCAGCTCCTGGAAGGACGAGCCGATCACCATCTACGACTCCTAGTTGCAAACACGATGATTCCGCTAGCGGAGCGGCTGAAAGCCGGGCTCGTGCCTTCCCCAAAGGTCGTAGGCCTGAGAATCCGGATAGGCCTCGACGATGCTGCCCTACGCCTTAAGAGGGTATTTTGGGGTAGGGCTTTCCAAGCGTAAGGTGAAAAAAGAAACTGTGCGGTGGTGCGTGGAGCGCCCTAATCGACGCGTGTATCTTAATCGCGCAGAGCGAGAAGACCATGATGACAAGGCAATCTTTTATCACAGTGCTTGTCGGGCCGAGCGAGTTACTCCGGGAAGGCCTTAGTCGAATCCTGGATGCAGCAAATTTTCGTATTCTTTTCTCTGCGGCTTGTGTTCACGATCTTCTGCAGAAGCCGCTACCCCAGCACCGACCCATCTTGCTCATCATAGATGTCGGCGGCATCGATGCGGATGCTGAATTCGCACAAATTGCAGACTTTAAAGCGATTTACCCGACCTGCCATGTCGTTGCGCTAGCCGATTACTGTCGAACGACCGATATAGTTTCAGCTCTTCGTGCGGGGGCTGACGGGTATTTGACAAAAGCTGCTGCTTACGACACTTTCGTCAAAGCTCTCGAATTGGTTATGCTAGGGCAGATGGTGTTACCTGCAGAAACTTCGACGTTTCTTCAAGATGTAAGGCATGGTCTGAAACATGACACGGTAACTGACGAGTTAACACACGTGGCTGTTAAAGTGGAGAATGAGGATCGAGAACTAGTAATTTTGTCAAATCGGGAAAGATGTATTTTATGGCGCTTGATCGAAGGGGAATCTAACAAAGCCATCGCGCGCGAGATTAACATCGCCGAAGCTACAGTGAAGGTACACGTCAAGGCCATCCTTCGAAAGATTCGGGTCCGCAACCGGACACAGGCTGCAGTTTGGGCGATGAACCATGGTATGCTTACGCCCCCCTCTGGCAATGGCTCGTCGGGGAACGAAAAGATGGCAACTCAGCAGTCTCACCATCCGCAAGATCTACTTGAAGCACAAAAGGGGTACCACTAATAATCATCATCCGATAGACCCGCTTTCCCGTCCTGACATATCGTCATTCGGGCTTGTGCGGTCACTTGCCAAAGCCTAGCGGTAGCGTTGGATAAGCGGCACGGGCTTCGGCCGAGGCCCTTCCGATTAAACTCGTCCACATTCGAACCCGCTGATTTCGAAGACAGCTATTTCCCCGCCTATAGCCGATCGATAAGCAGTGGCCGACGGATGCAGATCACGGGTTGATCCCGAGGACTAACGGGAGGTCAACCAACCGACCCAGAACGTCTTTCGCGATCACCTGATGCTCGAATACGAGATCCCGAATAGGACGGCGATCTTTGCCAGCCCAATGCATACGTGCCGCTCACGGCCGACGTGCTCGAACACTGCCTCCCGTGTTCGTGGAGGGACTCGATCTTGCACTCCAAGGACGGGTTCGACCGCGAGACATTCGCCGGGCTTGCGAGGCTGCGGAATGGAATGCCGGGCACAAGATCATTTCGCCGAGGCGTTCGCGCTCCGGAAGTTCAAAATCCTTTAGCAGTTTGTACATATTCTCACACGAATAACGGTGGATCAGCGTATTAGATCGAGCGAAACGGCTTGAACTCACCGCGTGAGCTGATTAAAAACGGATACATACACAAGGCTGACGGATTTTTACTACCATTTTGAATTCGAGGGGGATTCATCAAAATGGGCAAAGAAAAAATTGCTTGTGGATTGTCGTTCAGCGAAGTCCGGATCGGAACGGTCGAGGGCGGAGAAGCCGGGGTTCTGGTGTGGAAACGCGACCAACTGGTGGCGGTCCTCACCCAGATTGACGAGGAAGCCTACTCCACGAAGGGCAAATGGTTCCTCGAGACGGGGTTCGGGCTGCTGAGCGGGCAGCACAAGAATTTCGATACGATCGAGGAGGCCATAGGATGGGTAGGCAGACACACCTTCCCCGAGCCTGCTTAGATCGCAGATTGAGCGGCCGATTCCGCGGTAGCAATTAACCCGCACAGTCAGCTAGGCAATACTGCCGATCGTGCCGAAGACCTCGAACACACCCCGCGGAATTCACCCAAGGCGGGCAGTGTTACGCCTGGTTCGCTCTTCAGCCAGAGTTCCCTCGGCGAGGAGATCGTTGACCTTGTAGGCGACTTCCGTGCGGTTGGTCGCCTTTAGCTTTTTCATGATATTTCGGATGTGGACCTTCACGGTGCTTTCGCGCAGATTCAGCTCGTAGGCGATAATCTTGTTCGCCTTGCCGCGCCGGAGCGCTTGGGCAACCTCGGCCTGCCTGAGCGTGAAAATGCCTGTCAAAGGCTGTCTGTCGCGGCTGCCCGAATCCATCAGGTGCCGCATGGAAAGGACACTGCTCGCCGGGACGAAGATGCCTCCCGCTGCCGCAAGGTTGATAGCCTCGACGCAGACATCGATTCCGACCGAGGTCGGAATGTAGCCGCGTGCACCGCATTCGAGAGCGGTCAGTATCTGTACAAGGTCTTCGGTGTCGGCCAGGATGACCACAGGGACTGATTTGAACTCGGAGGAAATGTGCCTGATCTCATCTGCGATGCCATGGTCGGTGACCTTCCGTCCGCCAAGGTTGAAGAGTATGGCTGCAAGGGGAGGGGCCGAGCCCTTCTTTACGCGCCATTCATCGATCGAACTCAAGGCGGCGACCCCCATGGCGAGTTCGTGGTCCACGAGAGCCGATGCGAGACACTCGCGGTCTAGGGCCCTTCCGTCCAGGATGAGGAGGTATTCCCTCTGTCCGTGAACGCTTCCGCTGGACGGAACCCCTGACCGATTGGCCGAAGGGTAATTATGCAGCCCTGCTGTGGAATAGCCACTCTTTCCCATACCAAGCCGCCTTGCGATGTAGTTTCTTCATTCGCTAACATTGAAGGTTTGATACCCCGGATGTGTGAAAGCTTGAGGCTCGATTACCCCATTTGAGCCGTTTTCAGTTCTCCGACTCCTCAGCGAACCCAGTTTGGGTGAGTGTAAGGTTTATTCATAAGCAGTCTCTAACATAGGTTGTTTTTTTTGTAATTTTCAAGGAAACCGGCGCCAGGCTGGCCCCAAGGCGCTGCAATCACCTTAAGACGCAGGCATGGGACCCCTTAGCCATCTTCAGCCCAGCAGGCAGCCGCACGTGGATCGGCTAGTGCTGCCGCGATTACGGGGGTAGCCCAGAATTCCTGAAGGTGCTGTTGGCAGTGGTCGGGGCAGCGGTGATAACCGTGGCACGACGCATTACGTCGAGCACACCCGGTGGATCTGCCGTAGTATGTGGGCACTTGCACATATTTCTGCAGCACACTGTCCTCGCGCGATAGGCCGTGTTGCCATCGGTCAGGATGATCCGGCCTTTCGCGCATTTTGCTCAGCACGAACCTGGTTCCGCTCAGCCCAACCTTCGACCGCCTCGAGCCGGATGCGGCTGCCGTCGTTGAGACATACCAAGCCCCGCCAGGTTTCCCCGGAAATGTCGTGTGGAACTGTTCCGCCGACGGCGGACGGTCGTCTTCAGCGGAAAATTTGCTGATGGTCCATGCGCTGCCGCTCAAAGAGAGATAGCCGTTACCTGAGATACTCGTTATCGAATCCGGCTGTTTCGACCAGCTTCTTGCGGTTGATCACCTCTACATAGCCTGACTTGAAAGAGACGAGATCGGCCTTGCGGAGTTCCCTTAACGTTCGGTTGACGTGAACGGCGGTCATCCCGAGGATGTCGGCCAGTTCATATTGGGTAAGGGGACACTCATATCTTCCATGGGCCGACAGCCCAATCACAGAGAGCCTCTCCTCCAACTCGAGCAGGAAATGGGCAGTGCGCCTCATCGCGTTCCGCCGCCCGGTATTCATAAGATGTTCGGCAAGGATGGCGTTCAAGCGGGCCAGGGAGCAGGCGATCTTCTTCCCGAGGTGGCCTTGGGACAAAATGGCCTCGAGCAGTTCCTTACTGGAAATTTCATAAACAGCTAGTTCGGTTATGGACGCCAGCGACGCTAGACGGGGTCCGTCCACACCACGGAAACCGACAATGTCTCCCCTGAGAGGGGTGTCGATGATCTGCCGTTCTCCGTCCGGCAGTCCGTGGTAAAGGATGGCCCAACCCGATTTTACGACAAATATCCCATCGTTGTGGTCATCCTGGCGGGAAATAACCGAATGGGGTTTGTAGATTTTTGCGGTAACACCGAAAAAATCGTTGTTCCCCCAACCGTTCTTCGACAATGTGCCCCCTACGGGATGCGACCGCATGAACTCCAACAGTGTCTGCATGACGATTCGCAAGCTTGCTTCTGTTTCCGCATAACGTGCAATAATTGCTCCAGGACGAGTTCGACAGAACGACCTCCTAACGTAGGATCAGGCCGGCCTACTGTCCTCGTCTGTTTGAATGAGGCAAATTGCGCTTAGATCAAGGTGATGCACGCATCAGGCGGGTCTCCCGGCTTGTGTCGGACACTCGCTCTTTGCTCGCTTGGCGGCGTGACGATGCGGTTGCAGAACACCCGGATCGCAGAGTGAACGTCAGTGGCGCGGACCGATGCCGGTGATTGATCGCCGATGACGGTGAATATGATCACAGGGCGCGGGGCTATCTCTGGTGCCGGTTGCCCGACGGACAGGGCAGCCTTCGATGGCCAACCTCCACGATCGGCAGCCGATAATTCTCGATCCCGCCGCCTATGACGCCTGGCTGGATCCGGCGACGCCGACCTCAGCGGCCAAGGACCTGCTCAGGCGCGATCTCGGTGGCCATCTGCAATTCAACAGAGTCGATCGGCAGGTGAATTTGAGCAAGAATAAGGGCGGAGAGAGATTGATTCAGCCGACCGACATGGCCTCGGAATACGGCCCGTTTCCTAAATGAGCGAACCGTCTTCGCGAAATAAATTCAGGTAGATCGCCAGCAATATCTGCCTTCAACCCGTTGCAGTCGTTCTTGCCACACTTTGGTGAACGACTGCTGTGCGCCTAATATCGGCCGTTGAGGTGACCGTTGCTACTGCCTGAAAGCAGACATTGTTGCAACCATTCTGGACGTCGCGGTTGCGGCATAACCGGTGATTCCCGCCACCCCTCAAAATCGGACGTTCGCGCGAGAACTGGAGCCGGAGTCTCAAGCGGTCAATACGTTGGGATTCAGTTCGCCGCGCCGACCCGCTTGCCCTCCCGGGTTTCCAGCAGCTTCGTCAGCCAGTCTGGATCCACCTCCGGCACCGAGGAGAGAAGCAGTTCGGTATACGGAGCATGCGGCGGCGTCAGGACTTCGGTCTTGGGCCCCTGCTCGACGACTTTGCCTTGGTGCATGACGACAATTTCGTCGGCGATTGCCCGCACCGTCGCGATGTCGTGCGTGATGAAAATGTAGCTGACTCCGAATTCTTGTTGCAGCCGCATAAGGAGCTTCAGGATCTCTTCCTGTACGATCTGGTCGAGGGCCGAGGTCACCTCGTCGCAGATGATGAGCTCCGGATTAGCAGCTAGCGCCCGGGCAATGCAGATGCGCTGCTTCTGACCGCCCGAAAGTTCGCCCGGCAGACGGTCGAGGAAGCTTTCGTCCATCTCGATCATGTGCATGAGTTCGCCAACGCGGCGGTCGCACGCCGCCCCTTTGAGGCCGAGATAGAACTCGAGCGGCCGGGAGATGACTTCCTCGACGGTCTGACGCGGATTGAGCGCGTTGTCAGGCATCTGGTAGATCATCTGAATGCGGCGCAGAATGTCTCTAGGCCTCTCCTTCAGTGTTTTTGGCAGACGATGTCCCGCAAATGAGATCGAGCCCGAGACCGGCGGCAGCAGGCCGGTTATGACGCGGGCGAGCGTCGATTTACCGGAACCAGATTCACCGACGACCGCTACCGTCCGTCCGCGCGGCACGTTGATCGATACATCCTGCAGAACCTTGACTGCCCCGGCGTAGGCGGCGGTGATGTTATCGATCGTGAGCAGATGGTCCGCGGCCGGCACTTCTGGTTTGGCTAGCTTTCGCACCGCCCAGAGCGTCCTCGTATAGTCTTCAGTCGGCGCCGCAAGCATCTGGCGTGTTTCGGCCTCCTCCACAGTACGGCCATGGCGCAGAACCATGATCCGGTCCGCCATCTGCGCGACGACGGCCAGATCATGCGTGACGTAGATCGCGGCAGTGTTGAAATCTTCGACAATCTTGCGGATCGAGGCGAGGACCTCGACCTGTGTGGTTACGTCAAGCGCCGTCGTCGGCTCGTCGAAGATGATGAGGTCGGGCCGGCAGGCCATCGCCATCGCCGTCATCGCCCGCTGCAACTGCCCTCCGGAGACTTGGTGAGGATAGCGGAAGCCGATGGTGTCCGGATCCGGCAGGTGAAGACGCCGGTAAAGCTCGATGGCATCCCGATTCGCTGCCTCGCGACTGGCGATCCCGTGAGCCACGACTGTTTCGACCGTCTGATCGAGCAGCCGATGCGCCGGGTTGAAGGAAGCGGCCGCGCTTTGTGCGACATAGGCGATGCGCGAGCCTCGGAGCCGCCGCCGTGCGGTTTCGCTCATGGCGAGAAGGTCGATCCCGTCGAACAGGATCGACCCTTGCGTAATTCGGCAACCTGGCTTGGCATATCCCATCGCGGCAAGCCCAATAGTGGACTTTCCGGCGCCGGACTCGCCTATGAGGCCGAGGACCTCACCGCGCCTTAGCGAGAGATTCACACCGCGAACGATCGGGTGCCAGCGCTCGTCGGAAAACCCTTCGACGTGAAGGTCGCGAATGCTGAGGAGTTTCGTCCCCTTTTCGCGTAGGCCAGAATCCTTACTTTTCATCGCGCAACCCGCTTGTCGCGTGCAGGAACCAGTCGACAACGAAATTCACAGAGACCGTGAGAAGGGCGATCGCGCCTGCCGGCAAGAGCGGAGTGATGTCGCCATAGGTGATGAGGGTGGCGTTTTCCCGTACCATCGAACCCCAGTCGGCTGTCGGCGGCTGGATGCCGACGCCGAGAAAGGAGAGCGCGGCGATGGTGAGGAAAACGAAACAGAAGCGCAGGCCGAATTCCGCGATCAGCGGCGGCAGCACGTTGGGCAGGATCTCCTTGGTCAGAATCCATCTCGGCCCTTCGCCACGCAGTTGCGCGGCTTCGACGTATTCCATGACGGCAACATTCAGCCCGACCGCACGCGCCAGCCGGAATACGCGGGTCGAATCGAGCACGGCGATGATGAGGATCAGGTTGATGACTGAGGAACCGAAAATGGACAGCAACATCAGCGCGAAGATGAGGCTTGGGATCGACATCAGCACGTCTACCGCGCGCGACAGAATCTGGTCGAGCCACCCCCGGTACATCGCGGCCAGCAATCCGAGCGTGACGCCCACCGCGAAGGACAGAAGCGTAGTCGCGAAGGCGATGCCGATTGTATTGCGCGCGCCATAGATCAGCCGGGTGAGCACGTCCCGACCGAGTTGGTCAGTCCCGACGATGAACTCCTGGCTCCAAGGCGCGAAAGCCTCGGTGAAAACCTGCGTTTCTCCGTAGGGCGCTATCCAGGGCGCTAACAGCGCGACGAAGACATAGCCAAGGATGACCACGACGCCGAACCAGGCGCTGAATGGAGCCTTTTTGAGTGCGGTTTTTACCCGGAAGGCGCGCGTGCGCCTCTGTCTCGGAACCGCCACGGCATGTTCGGTGCTGGTCATCGCGGGTGCAAAAGCCTCGGATTGGTGGCGATGGAAATGATGTCGGCGGTCAGGTTAAGCAGGATGTAGGTTGCCGCGAAAATCAAGGCGCAGGCTTGCACGACCGGAACATCCCTGGACTTCACCGCATCGACCATCAATTGGCCGATGCCGGGATAGACGAACACCACCTCGACAACGACCACGCCTACGATGAGATAAGCGAGGTTGAACGCAATTACCGTGACGATAGGCGCCCAGGCATTGGGCAGGGCGTGTCTGAGAACGATTGCCATCGGCGACATTCCCTTGAGCCGCGCCATGTCGATATAGGGGCTTGCCAGCATGTTGATAATCGCAGCGCGCGTCATACGCATCATATGGGCAACAATCACCAGCGTGAGGGTGATGGACGGCAGCGCTGCGCGCCAGACGTGCTCCCAGAACGGCGTTCGGTCGCTGATGTTCGCCAGTGTCGGAAATTTGGGAACCAGGTTCAGGACCCAGTTGATCGAAGCCGCGAGCCACTCGGGCAGGGACTGTGCGAATTCGGTCCCAATGAACGTGTCGCGCGAGATGATGAGATAGGCCAGCATATAGGCGACGAAGAATTCGGGGAATGAAATCGTCGTCAGCGTCACCGTGTTCACCACACGGTCGAACCAGCTGTTGCGGTAGAGAGCGGCGAGAATGCCGAGTCCCAGCGCGAGTGGAACCGCTATAAGGGCAGTCATCACGGCGAGGAACATCGTGTTGTAGAGCCGGGGCGCAATGATCTCGGCGACCGTGCGCCGGTAGCCGGTGCGGCTTGCGAAGGAAGAGCCGAAATCCCCCTGCACGATCTGTCCGACCCAGGCGAAATAGCGCTCAACCGGCGGACGATCGATGCCGATCTCGCGCTGGAACGCAGCGACCGTCTCCGGCGTCGCCGATTGCCCGAGCATCGCCTTGGCGAAATCGCCCGGAAGCATGGCAATCGCCGAAAAGATGATGATGGAGACGATGAACAGCGTGATCAGGCCGAGACCCAGGCGCTGCAAAACCGTCCTAACGACCGGGTTCATGGGCGATGTCTTCGAGCGTTTCCCCTGAAAAGAGCGAACCGCCCGCGCCGCCGGCGGTTCGCCTGGCGAACGTCACGCGTTGGCTTCCCACCAGCGCTCGGCCATCTTCAGTCCGTCATTTTCCCAGTTCGGCGCCAATTCGCCATGCGCCAGTTTCTTGGACTTGGCACTGACAAAATTGTTGAAGACCAGGACGATGGCGCCGCCGTCGTCGTGCGTCAACTGCTGCATTTCGGCATACATCGCGGAGCGCTTGGCCTCGTCGGTCTCCGCGCGTGCCTGAATCAGCAGTTCGTTGAAGCGGGGATTTTTCCAGAACGTCTCGTTCCAGCTGGAATCGGCCGAGTAGGCCTGCGTGAACATCCAGTCGGCCGTTGCACGACCGCTCCAATAGGAGGCGCACCACGGTTTCTTGAGCCAGATATTGTCCCAATAGGCGTCCTCGGCCTCGCGCACCACATTGACATCGATGCCGCATTGGGCCGCCGTCTCGCGGATGAGGGCGGCTGCGTCCACGGCGCCGGCGAAAGCGGCGTCGGCGACGGAAAGGTCGACCTTGAGATTTTCCATTCCCGCTTTTTTCAGATGGAAGCGCGCCTTTTCAGGATCGAATTTGTGCTGCGGCTCCGGATTGATGGCGAACTTGATAGCCGGTGCGATCGGGTTGTCATTCCCGACGGTTGCATGGCCAAGGAAGATCTTCTGCGCGATTTCCTCGCGGTCGATCGCCCATTTCAGGGCCATGCGCATATCGGGGTTGTCGAATGGGGCAACCGTCACGTTCATAGGCAGCGTGTAGTGGCCGTAGCCGGTGACCTCAAGGATATCGATATTCGGCTTGCGCTTCAGCATGCCGAGCGTTTTCAGGTCGGCGCGGCCGATATAATCAACCTCGCCGGTCGACAGCGCGGCCATACGCGCGGCGAGGTCCGTGATGGCGATAAACTCCACCTCGTCCAAATAGGGTTTGCCGGCCTTGAAGTAATTGGGATTGCGCTTGAGCTTCGCCGAGACCCCTGGCTGGAAGTTCTCAAGCACGAAGGCGCCGGTCCGGACGCCCGATTCCCAGTCCGCCTTTCCGTTCTTGGCAGGCATGACGACAAGGTGATAGTCGCTCATGATGTAGGGAAAGTCTGCATTCCCGCTGTTTAGCGTGAAAACGATCGTTTCCGGGCCGTCTGCCTTGATGTTGGTCACCGATTCGAGCAGCGACTTCGCCGCCGATTTGGTGTCGGCTCCCATGTGATATTGCATAGAGGCGACCACGTCGTCCGCGGTGATGGTCTTGCCGTTGTGGAAGGTCGCACCTTTGCGCAGCTTGAAGACCCACGTCGTCGCCTCGTCCGAGGTCTCGAAGCTTTCGGCAAGATCCGGCTGGATGCTGCCTTTCGCGTCCACCTCTGTCAGGCTGTTGGACATGGCACCCGAAAAGGCGGTTTGCGTGAAGGTATCGGGATAGCCGGCCGGATCGATCGAATCCGTCGTCGCGCCATGCGCCATGCCGAGCTTGGCGAAGCCGCCCTGCTTGGGTGCGGCCCGCGCCACGTTCACGAAGAGCATATTGGCGGCGGCGACCGTCAGGCCTGCCGCCAGCCCTAGATGGATGAAATCACGGCGCGAAACCTTGCCGCGGCCGATCAGGTCTTGCGCCAAGCGCAGTTTATATTCAGATTCCGACACTGCTTCCTCCCATTGCGGATTTCCCGCATTCTTGTTGTTGGCATTTACCGAGCAGATCTGGCGGATTCAGCCGATTTGCCTCCTTTCGATTTTTCCGCGGTTTGACGCAAATCCTACGCCGTTACATAGATTTCACCAGCTTCCACCGTGACAGGGAATGTTCGGGCACGCACGCCCGGATCGACTAGGGCGGCACCGGTCTTTATGTCGAATTCCCAGCCGTGCCAGGCGCAGCGCACGATTTCGTTCTCGCGGTGGTAGATGAATTGCGCTTGGTCGACCGGTGCCGTGGTTCCGCATTGCGGTCCCTCGCAAAGCGGAGCGCCGCGGTGCGGACAAACGTTCAGCAAGGCATGGAATGAATCTCCGATACGGAAAACCCCGACTGAAAGGCTGCGGATCTTGGCGATGTAGGGGGTTCCGGTCTCGATTTCGTCGACGCGGCAAATGTATGTCTTCTCAGCCATGGTTTGCTCCCGTCACGCGGCATTCGCCGCTTGCGTGCGGGGAATGCGTTTATAGACCTCGAGCGCATTCATTCCCATGATCTTGCTTTTCCAGGCGGGCGGGATGTGCAGCGTGTTGGCATCGTCATAATCCCAATGCGGGTAGTCGGAGGCAAACATCAGTGTGTTCTCCCCGTCCATTGCTTCGAGAGTGGACCAGAGATGCTGTATGTTCGCGGGCTGCTCCAGCGGCTGCGTGGAAAAGCGGATGTTACGCCGGCAATACTCTGAGGGCAGCATCTTCAGCCACGGCGTTTCCTTGCGAAGCGCTTTGTAGTCTGCGTCCAGGCGCCACAATACCGACGGAACCCAGGCCACGCCGCACTCGATGATCACGAAATACAAATCCGGCCATTTCTCGAAAACGCCATGCGCGATCATGCTCGCCACATGCGACAAGGCCGACATGTGAAGAATAGCGTGCGTCTCCCAGAAAAAGGTAGTCGGAGCCGGCGCAACCGCGTTCCAGTTGATGCCGCCATGGCCGCCCAGGTGGATCGCGAATGGCAGCCCGACTTCGGCGCAAGCCTCGAAAATTGGATGATAGAACGGATCGCCGTAGGGTTTGACCGAGCCTTGGGAGGCCAGAACCTGTACCACACGGGGATGATTGCCGAGGCGGCGGATCTCGGCTGCTGCGAGCTTCGGATCCTGCGGCGCGATGATGATGGAACCCATAAAGCGACTGTCTTTGGGAAGCCACTCGGCGATTTGATAGTCGTTATAGGCGCTGACCAGCGCACTGGCGTAATAGGGGTTTGCCAGCGTGGATGCCTCTATCGGCTCGTCGCCGGTGAGGATAGCGGCCCCGACATTATATTTGTCGAGGTGCTTTTCCTTCATGATGAGATAATTGTCGGCTTCGGTCTCTGGCCTGACATCCTTGCGGGAGAAGTCCTGCGGGTGGAACCACGGACGGTGCCCGTGCGGGAAGGCGCCTCTCGGACCAGTTTTCTCGCCTTCCATGAACATGTCTTTCCAGACGCCGGAAAGGTAGGGCTCGAGCACCGTCGCGCTCGACCAGTAATTGTGACAATCGCAATCGACTATGCACACCCCTATCCAACTCCTTGGCGTAGCAGGCCGACTAACCTAGCCGGCTCCTTCAACCGCAGCTTCCGCCTTGGGAATTATTTGATCAAGCTTGTAATTTGGGGTAATACGATCGGATTTTTCGATTGCGAGGTGACATGCAGCTGGAGCACATCGAGACCTTTCTCGACATCATGGAGTCGCGAAATTTCAACCGCACTGCGGATCGTTTGGGCGTAACGCAGTCAACAGTCAGCACCCGCATCAGGAACTTGGAGCAGGCCATCGGTTCGGAGCTCTTCCTGCGAGGACGAGCCGGCGCCGAACCGACCGCGGCGGGGCGGCGTTTCGAAGCCTATGCGCGCGCCGTGCTGTCGACATGGTCACAGGCCCGCCATGACGTGCGGGCATTTAACCGGTTCGAAGGCACCTTGCGCGTCGCTGCCCAGGTCGGGATGACGCGCTCGATATTGCCAGGTTGGGTGGAGACGTTGTTCCAAGTGCTGCCAAAATCGTCAATTCACGTGGAATCCGACTATTCGCCGCAGATGATTTCCGATTTGAGCTTGGGAAACCTGGATATTGCTGTGGTTTACGCGCCCCGATACCTGCCTGAAATCTCCTACGATCCTCTTATGGTCGAAGAATACGTGATGGTGTCTACGTCTGCCAGGATCCTGTCGGAGGTCAACCCGGATACGTATATCCGGCCAGGCTACACGGTCGCGCTTGAAAAAGCCCACGCCGTGGCGCTACCGGCATTGGCGATAGGCCGCCTTTCGATGGGCTCGGAAACGCTCGCCGAAGCGATGCTGCGGCGCATGGGTGGCACTTGCTATATGCGCAGTGACGACGCTCGGCGATATACCGCCGAGCGGCCGTCTTTTGTGGTCGAGGGTTCGCCCGCGCTTCAGCAGCCCGTTCACACCGCTATTTTGGCGCGCCGCAAGCACGAGCCGATCATCCGCAGAGGGATTCGCGCGCTCCATCTGGCCGTTATGTCCATGGAAAGTTAGATCGAAATACCCGATTGTAAAGGGGACATCTGCCGCTTTTTTTAAAGCATCCCGGCTGCCATCCTGGCCAGGTCAAGCAGAGTCAAATGATGAACGCACACGCTTCCTTTTCGGCCACCGATTTCGCTCCAGCGATGCGTCAACGGCAATGGGCGGAGAGCGCAAGACAGTTCGTGCGCTGCCGACGCATCATCGATGACACGTCCGATGTCAGGACATTCGTGTTTTCGGCCGCTTCTGGCCACATGTTCAGCTTCAGTGCAGGCCAGTATTTAGTCCTGCACCTGACGATCGACGGCACCCGAGTAACAAGATCGTACTCAGTGTCGTCTCCGCCGACTCGACCGCTCGACCTGCAGATCACGGTGAAGCGGGTGAAGGGCGGGCTTGTTTCCAACTGGCTTCACGACAATCTCCGTCCGGGCCACGACATTGAAATCGAAGGGCCAGTCGGGCGTTTTAACTTCGACGATCTGCCATCCGAAAAGCCGCTTTTCCTTTCGGGCGGCAGCGGCATCACTCCCGTTATGTCGATGCTGCGGGCGCTAACCGACCGGGCATCTGGTCATGACATCCGTTTCATTCACTGCGCTCGGACGGCGAACGACATCGCTTTCCGCTCCGAGTTGGAGGCGATCGCCGCGCGATTCTCCAATGTCGATGTAAGCTTCATCTGCACTCAGGAAGGTTCGGCGTGGCAGGGCCCTATGGGTCGGATCGACGGCCCCATGCTCTTGCGGCTGGCTCCCGACCTTCACCAGCGCACATCTTACGTTTGCGGCCCCGAGCCGTTTATGCAGACGGTTCGGGCCTGTGTCGCGGAGATCGGCATCGCACCCTCGCAGTACCACGAGGAAAGTTTCGGCGGCGCCGGGGGCAATTCCATGCCTCCTCAATCGGCTGCCGCTGGCCCAACTTGTGTCCGTTTCGCCCGGTCTGGCGTGGAGCACCTGTGTGCGCCTGGAGAGACTCTGCTCGATGCGGCGCGCAATAGCGGCCTCTACATCCCTTCCGCATGCCAGCAGGGCATTTGCGGAACCTGTCGGACGGTCAAGCTCTCAGGTGACGTCGTGATCGACGACCTTGGAGGACTCAGCCTTCAAGAGAAGGCGGCTGGTTATGTGCTGGCTTGCTGCAGCCGGCCGCAAGGCACCGTTTGCCTCGATCTCTGACCTCATTGCGAATTGATGGCCAAGCCCGGCGCTGCGGGCATGCCGCTGGCTCACATGATTGGATAAACGGCGCGCGCACTCATGAGTCGGTTCGGGCAACCTGCGCTTGGCCGCTGGTATCCTTTGAATGTCGGCTTTCTGGCGCATCGTGCGGCGGGAATGGTCGGATTGGGTCAGATCACGTCGGTACCCGCGGGGGGCCTGAAGGGCCGCTTCTTATAATCCGAGCCTCAAAGCCGCCAGTCAGCA
Organism: Mesorhizobium sp. f-mel; assembly: GCF_053850215.1. NCBI lineage: Bacteria > Pseudomonadati > Pseudomonadota > Alphaproteobacteria > Hyphomicrobiales > Phyllobacteriaceae > Mesorhizobium > Mesorhizobium sp. f-mel. Next base: position 117,071 of record NZ_JBSPTO010000010.1, on the reverse strand, counting down.
TTCGGCCCAAGAGACGACATTTCGCGATCAGCTTGGCAAGGACAGCTTCTGGCGCGACCGAGCCGGCCAAAGGATTCGGCTCTGCCGTGTCCCCACAGAGCGTTCTACGTCGCACTTGGGTCGACTCCGGCCATACGCGCTTCGCAGCGTGTCGCAGAAGGGAAGGGGACGGCGAGAGACATCCGGAGCCTTTCTTCCGACATCGATGCCGACCTGGCCGGCCGAATCGTCAAGCAGTTCGCCGAATATCGTGAGGAGCAAAACGGCATCCTGTTTGCGAAGGCTGGCGACTGGTCCGATCGCGGTGCAATCGAAGCGTTTCGAGCGGCGGTTGTCCGCGAAGTCGATCGGATCATCGTGACTCCTGGGCAGGACAAGCCGTTGTGGATGAGCACGGAACTGGGAAGACCGGTAGGTCAATTCAAGTCATTTTCGATTTCGGGCATGCAGAAAACGATGCTCGCGGGCTTTCAGCAAAGAGATGCAGCAACCCTTGACGGGGTGATGCTGTCGCTTGGCCTTGGCGCCGTGACGTATTGGGCAAAGGAAACGATCGCCGGCCGCGAGACTTCCGAAGATCCAAAGGTGTGGGCGGTGGAAGCCCTCGACTGGTCCGGCCTGACCGGATGGGCGATGGATGCCAATGGCGTGCTGGAGAAGGCCACCAGGGGCACGCTTGGCCCCTCGATGGTCACCGGCAAGCCGATCTCCAGGTATGCGACCCGAAACACTCCGGGCGCCCTGCTGGATCCGACGCTCGACGCGGCTTCTGACATATTCCAGGCGACGGGCGCTGTCGCCGCGGGCGACTTCGAGCGGAGCGATCTGCATACCGTCCGCAAGCTGCTGCCTGCGCAGCTCTTTTGACTGCGCACCCTTTTCGATCGGGTGGAGAAGGCGACCGGCGACACAATGGGCCTGCCCGAGAAGAGCAACTGACATGAGATCACTACCGGCTGTCGACGTAGGCGCGATCTTCACCGGAGCTCTGCCGTGAGCGCCGCCCTACTGATGCCGCGCGAGCCGCTCTACGGGCGCGTTGGCTTCAGCCAACCTGACCAGCGCTTGCTCGACTTTCTGCGCCGAGCGGTCCGTCCGCTTGATGTGCCTCACCATTTGCTGCCTTAACATCGCGAGCCTTGCGGCGCGATATACGTCGCCGTATCTCGCAGTTTCAAGGTGGAGGGTCGCGAGCCTCATGGGCGACGATTCCAATTATCTAGCGGAAGAATTCGCGAACGCGTCTTTCGTTCCAATGTCCGACCCACGCTGCGGAAAGGGGAACGGGTTCCAGTATAAGTAAGAGTTCCGGGGATGGCCGGTTGCAGTTTATCGAACCGCTCATGCCGACCCTGGTCAACAAGCCTCCGGAAGGCGACGAATCCAGAGCGGCCCGGAACATAAGCGGGCTGCAATTCAACATTGCATCAAAGTAGTAACACCGCCATCGGCAGCGCATCGATCGGCCCGCCACGGGGGCCGTGAAGTGGTGCACTGACTTTGTGAATGATGTTGCTGCCACCCGCCATACCTTTGATGGCTATCCAGACGGAACTCCGAAACGTGGCTACGTTTCCAAACCCGACAACATCGTGACGCATCCCTCCACGTGACGCCTGAAAGTTTCGAGTGCGGGTGCTCTGGAGGGACGAATAAAGTAAGTGCCGTTCGTTTCGCACTCCTGGCGCGGAGACTAGCCGTAAGGCCAGAGTTACAAAAGTTGACACTTCATAGGCGGAACACTCCTTCGGTCTGCCTGTTGGATTTACCAGCGCATGTCGCGCATTCAGAACCGGAGAAAGAAGATGAAACGCATACTTTTGGCGTCGGCAATTCTGGCAGTGTCGGCCGGGCTTTCCCTTGCCCAGACGACGAGCGGTACCTCCAGCGGCACCTCGACGGGCGGAACTTCGACCACAACAACCGTGCCCAGCACGACCCAGGGCACCGGCACCACCACCAGCGGGGCCAACACGCCCAACGATCAGGGCACCGACACGACCACCACCAGCGGCACCACCAATCCGAACTCGGCCAGGGACTGCGCACCTGGCCAGCAGACCGGTAGTGCTCAGCAGGCCGCTCCGGGCCAGCAGGACACGGCTGCCAACACCGCCGCGCCCGGCCAGATGAAAAAGACCCCCGAAGGTTGTTGATCGGCGGTTCGACACGCATCGGAGTGCCCAGCGGTCGCTGGGCTGGTCTCCCCGACGACCGACTGAGAATGAACTCGGCTGGCGTGCGAGTTGCCGCCAGCCGAGGATCGGTTCGGGAATGGGCTTTAAAGCGCTACGCAGCAAAACGCGCACATGACCGTCTTGTCCTCCAGAACGCGGGCGGGACGAAACCGCGCCAGTTCCGGTTCTGCGCCCTCTTTGCTGTTCGGCTTCTAGCCTTCGAACCAAGCGGCCGACAACGATCCATTTGGATCCTGCAACGCTGAAACGGGCCTGTTCCTGCGGCCATTCGATGCTCTGTTCCGCTCGCGTTCTTCGAGCGTGACCTAGCGGGCCTATCTTTGGCAGCGGGCTTTTGCGTTTTCAGCTTATGTTCTACGGTTGCATGGCTCAGTCGCAACAGCTGCGGCATCCTCGCCGCCGCTGAGGTTGGACCACGTCCACTGACCTGACTGCTCGATCCCGTTGCGACGTCGGCGGTGACAATCCGAACGCCGGACGTTGTCGACGATCCTATACGGCTTGCCGCGCCAAGGCGCGCAAGGCGCGCTCCGCTGGTATGCAATGCCATTTTCGGAGACTATCTCTGTATGCATCACCACGCGTCTAAGGACAGTGGATCGCCGCTCTTGATCGCGCGCGCCATCCCGCGTGTTTCTCTTTGATTGAGTTTCCAATTGGATTAGCTGCACAAGATGCCTTGCTCGGCCGCGTCTCGAGAGGTTGACGATCGAGGGTCAATCCCCGCAGCGACGTGAAGCGATCGCGTCCCGCATCATCGCAAACTACCAAGCCGGAATCACGGACGAGGAAGAACTGTTTTCGGCGTCGAAACTCCCGTTAGGACGCTAAACTGGTATAAGGCTTCCGCCGCGACGCCACTCAAATCTCGCCCAGCCCGTGGTATTTAACGCAGGGAGAATCATAAGCGACCGGGCGTCCCGTCGTCGCGTCCTCTCCCTCCGAGATCGCTGGCCAGCGATGTTCCATCGGCACAGATCATGACGGCGGCAAGGTCGTAGCGATCGTCGATGTCAGGCTTTGGCCACTCGGACAGCCCAGACGATTCAGGTACTTTTTATCTTGCCGTTCATTCCATTGGGGTAAAAGCCACCCTTGCTCGCACCTTCCTGATCGGTGAGATACACGATGCGCAACACCTCTTGCGGTGTTCGGGTGAAGGCTATCGCATCCGGTGTCGAAGGAACGATGTTTGCCTTGCCGTCTACCCGGATGCCTTGGTCCTTGTCGTCCGATCCGTCGATCTTGTCACGCGCGTCGGAGACCGCGTTGGCGGCTTTCCAGGCCTGTTCGCCCTTTCGGTAGAGCGTTGATCGCGCCATTCCCATGTGGTAAGCCTCAACGGCTAGGATTCCAGCGGCGGCGGCGAGGAAATCCTTGTTCTTCAACACTGTCGCCGCGCCGGCATAGGCGGTAACACCAACATCCTCGAAGAGCATTCCGCCAAGGACGAAGTTCGTCTCATTACCGAAGGGATCGAAGTCTTCCCCTAGCCCTGCAGCCTTTGCGACGGCTGCGAAGCCAGCTTCGAAATCGATGGTCGGCCTAGGCACAGCCTGGTCTCCGAGGGTCTTGCGATAGAACCTCACGTGAGCCAGTTCGTTTTCTGCCACCTCGGCCATGAACTCGCCGATGGCAGGCGTTTCGAAGGAAACCTGCTTGCCGCCGGTCACTTGGCCCGCATCCGCACCTGCATCGGAATCATCGACTCCTTTCCCGGTCGTGCCGCGCAGGTAATACTCCGCCTCCATGTACTCCAGATTGAGCGCGAACTGGAAGACATCCTCGTCTTTGATATCACTGGCCTCGTCGGCGAGCGATACTGAAGCGCGGCCTACAGTCGAGGCAAGCGTCGCGCCCAAGCCAAACTGCAAGAGGCGGCGGCGGGGAAGAATAAGTGAAGGGATCGCACGGAACATGACTTCCTCCTAAAGCCCGCCCGGCGTCAGTCTTGGCTCCTCAAGTGCGGGCCAGTTAACCAAACATCGCCGCAGTCCAAAGGTTCCGGGATCTGGTTGTGGCGGCGGGTCGGAAGTTCAGTCGATGGTCGGAACCAACGCACGACATCAGGCATCCACCCCTTTACGCCGCCTCGCCGGTGCGGAATAGGCAAGCCAGCCAAACAGGCCAACGACACCGACCATCGCAACCCAGCCGACGATCATGCGCGTCCGGGTCTGCGCCGTCGGCATGCGCAACTCATCGACCTTGGGCCACATAACATGGAGGTAGCCGTCCGGCTCGGCCGCGAGCGCTTTGTCCTCAGTGTCGACCTAGAGCATCACTCCAGGCATTGGTCTCTCGCCGCTGCTCACCATGATGTGCACAGGCGCCATCGCCGCAATAACTTGCCCATCGCGCTTGTATCCGACGGCGAGACCGGCAGGTTTCTTGTTCGAGATTGTTTGAGATCGCCTTGAGTCTACCTCGATGAGGTCTGCTCGTTCCCCAATGCACAATTCGACGATCAGGTCGACGCCTTCGCCGATGCTCTGAATGAGTCGGCGTTGGGGTCGACCTTAACGCTCGATAAGGTTTAGGTGTCGATATACTCCGGCATGTCCGTGAGCTGGTCCTCCGTCCATGTGGTGACGGCGTGAACATCGCCGTCTTCGTCCCGCATAAACTCTAATTGGCTGGCAGGAACCGCTACTGACTTCGCGCCAATACCGAGGAAGCCGCCGACGTCGATGATGACTGTGGCGGTACTCCCGGTGCCGTCGACACGTGAGACCGATCCGATGTTCTCATCATCGGGGCCGTAGATCGTGGCATCCTCGAGAATATCGGGTGTGAGTTCCGCCTCAGTTAGGCGGACATGATTGGTGTGGTCCATTGCTTTGGCTCCTTGTGGGTTCGAATGGCCTTAATCCCCGGCAAGGCCATCTGTTCCGAAGGAAGCCAGGTAGATGGCAAATGTGATCTCGCCGTTTCGCGACAGCCTGACAATCCGGTCTCCCGCTGGACAGAGCGCAGATTTTTGGAGCTGCCGCGCACCAACTGGAATTAATTGACCCGTGAGGCCCGGGTGCTGAAATCGCGGCGTTGACGCTCGAGACGATAGCAAACAGAGCGCGTTCCGTGGGCAAGCTCAAACGAACCCGGGTAGTGTCTCAGTTTGAAATATCCAGGCGACCGAACATCACTATGCACGATCCTTTCGGTATTCTGCAGCCATACCGTAGAGGAAACGCACGCCGTCGTGGGACGCTAATTGAAACGCCGTGCGGCTGCCTTTTCTTGATCCCGATGTCGCTGACGAAGGGCCCGCGCTGATTCGACATGCTGGCGACGAAGGACAAGGAGAAGGCGTTCGCCTTGGCGAGGGAGAGCGGCAGAAGTGCGAATACAGACGATCACTGCGAAGAATCTCGATTCATGTGGGGAAACTCCAGAGCGCTTAGCCGAGCTTCAGGATGCGCCCTTGTCGAGACGAAACACCCCATTGTTGCCACCCTGGCGTTCGAAGTCCGTCTGGAGATCATCCCATGTACCGAGATATTCGCCGCAATCGGCGCAGCTAATTGGCGTTGAAGGCTCTGCATCAATCGGAATCTGCAGCCGAATGGTGCCACAGAACGGGCACTCTAAAAGGTGATTTAAATACTCGCCCGCCATGCCTTCATTCCGGATATGCCGTCACCAGCGAATATGGTCGAAGTCGAGGAGAACAAGATTCTGCGATTACGGAAACACCCCATCGAAATCAATAGCAAATCCTGCATCGATCGCGCTGCGAGCTACACGATCGCCAAGTTCCCAATCCGTCCGCTCGGAAAGTGGGAACGCGTCTCGCAAGGCGCGGACATCGGGTTTTCGACATTGTCGAGCAGATAGCAGACAATCGCTTGGCGAATGTCCTATGAAATAGGCCTCGGAGGGGTGCGCGGGCATCTCAGGCCCTATGAATGGAGCCGCGTTTCCGAGCCGTCGCCCATTGTTGCGTCGAAAACGACGGGCACACTGTGAATGATGCATTCCGCCGCCAGAATTTCCTCCAACTGGCAGTCGGTGGCGTTGCAGGCCGGCATGAGTGTTCGGATGGCACGGATTGCCTGTGCGATGGAGAGGAATCGGGCCCTGCCTCTGGAAAGGACATAGGCCTCGGCCGCTCTTTCAACCGTGACGGTGTGAAACGTGTTTGTCATCAAGATGCCTCCCCGAACCAAAACCAACACGATTTACGCCCAAGATGCGACAGCCTTCAAGGGAATGTCCGATTCCAGACAATCAGCCGGAGGCAATGCCGAAGTGACGTTGCTCCTCCTCGCCATAAGCACCATGAGTGAGTTCTATCATTCCGGGGCGGTCGACGATTGTGATTTCGCCGCGCCGAGCTTGAACCAGCCCCCTATATTCAAGCATTTGGAGAGCCGTGGTGACGCCGGGGCGCCGAGTGCCAAGCATGGTCGCCAGAAATTCATGGGTCAGGTAGATCTTGTTTCCTTCGATCCGGTCGTGGACCATCAGCAACCTGCGGGCCAGCCTTTCGTCGATTTTCGAATGGCCGTTGACCAGTGCCGTTCGGGACGACTGAACCAGGAATGCGTGAGCATAGCGCAGCAGTGACGTTCGTAGTGTCGGGCTTTTCGAGAGCGCGACACGCAAATCGTCCACCCGCAGGCACCAGCCATTGCCCGCGACCTGGATATAGGTTTCGTTGGAAGACTTGTCCTGGCCGAGCACTGCCGCAAGACCCGTCATGCCATCGTGCCCAATGGTGCCAACTTCGCTTGCCGCCCTCCGGTCATGGTCGCGACCACCGACGTAATACCCGCCTCTGGAAAATAGACGTGCTCGATCGGCTGATATTGGATCTCCAACTCCGCTTTGATGGCCAGTTCGACGTGATGTATCGAGGGCTGTAAAAGCGCGAAATCCTCGGAGGAGAGGGTTTTCAAAACATGGTTGCGAAGGAGAGATTGGGGCATGGCTCTTCTCCCTGACGGGCAAGAGCACGAACCTCTTACTGTCGGCTGCATCCGGGAAACACGGCGGCCCATACGACAACGTATACCCTGTGGACGCCACTCGCAAATTGTTTGGCTGGAAATTCGCGAGGAGGGCGAAGGCCTGTCTATTCCGAAGCCACTGGCCAAGATTTGTCCGAAAGCGTTCAGTAGCAAACGCCGCGCTACAAGACTTTCGCGAGGAAATGAGCACGCGATGGGACGATGGAACATTGCGCTGACTTAGAAGTTGGGGACCGGGTGAATCTAATGCCGAATTTGCCCCGTCGGACCCACCACTCCGTGGGTTTCGGGCCCGTTCCGGACCTCTCAACGGAACGGGCTCTTTTATAATGCGCAGCACCTAAAGTTCACGCACTGGCCGTGCGGCGCTTCGAAAGCGCTTGCCACAACTCTGTTTCGTCTGTGAAGCCGTTCTCGAAAGCTTCAATAACTTGGCAGGCGAGCCGTTCCCTCTGGTCCCGGTCTTTAAGGGCCAGACGACGCTCTTGGCACAGCTGCTCGAATACCTTCTGGAGAAGGTCCAGGTCGGTCGACGTGAATACGCTTTGAATTTTGAGAAGGCCATAACACTCTCCTCCCTCGTCGGGGCGAAAGCGTGATCTGCTCTTTCAAGCGTCCGTTTGCCTCGGTTTGGTGCGGACGACACTTCACCATACGCCCTTGTGGGCGGCACAGCCAATCATATTCAGAAATTGAAACTGACCCACTCCTAATGCTAAAGGGGTTTGCCGGCGCGCATCATGGCACGCGCGATAGCGAGTTGCGTCAAAACCTTGGCGTTTTCGTTTTGCGGCCGCAATGAGCCTACGCAGGCGCCGCAGGACTTCGCCACGTGCGCGAGATCGCCGTGCTCCAGTGCGCTTTCGCCACTGGTCAGAGCGATTGTCATGACGGCATCTGTCCAAGCCCTCTCTCCCCACCGGACAATGAGGCGATTTCGCAACTGTTTCCCGACCTGAGGCAATGTTTGGGAACCGCAGGCAGACTTGAGGGGCATCATCAATATACTGCTCGCGGTCATTGCGGGCGTCTTGTTGTTCGGTCGGGAGGCAATGACCAGCGGCCTACAGCGCTTCGCCGTCGTCGCGATCGCCATCTTCGCCATTCACCTCGTCCTCATAGGAGTCCGCGCAATCCTGTCGTGGATCGGGACCGAGTGGCGTCCTGCGGGGAACGCCCCATCGCCTTCGCCACGGCGGCCGGATGCATCCTCGTGCTTCTGGGCGCCTACGTCCTGTGGCTGTGGGTCGCCGGTGAGGAGAACCCGATTTCGCCCGCTGCGTACAGCTGGCTCGGGTGGGCCTGGATCGGATTGCTTCTGCTCCTGATGGCGGGCTACGGCATCTACGGCCTCCGCTGGCTCTCCGGACACTGGAGCGAGGTCCCGGGCATCGTCGGCTACCGACTGAGGGTATTCCTGCGAGACTACCTCGAGTTCCTCGGCGGCCCTGTCAATTTCCCGATCCGCGAGTGGCGCATCCGGCGCGAGGCGGGTTCGGGAACGGCCGTCAAGCTTGTGCCCGCTGCCTACACGACTGTCCTCGGCCTTGTCGTGTCGTTCAAGACGGTGTCCCTCAGCATCCTTGCTGCCTACGGTCTTCTCTCCGGTCTTGGCATCGTCGACTAGTGGACCACCTGCGCACGATTTCGGCCGAGCAGGTCCGACGCATTAGCGATGCATGTCAGCGCCATAGGCAACTGACCCGACGCCCCACCACAAAGACCGGAGACCCCGCTTCGGCGGGCTTTTTCGTGGCTCGCGTTGCATCCGTGTTGCATGGAATAAACAGCAACACGTTGAAAAGCCCGCAAATCAGCGGTTTTCAATGTAACGTGTTGCCACATGAAAAGCCGCCCATGTGGCCGCGCTCTTCCCATGAAGTATTTGATTATATTGGTTTTGCTGGTGCCCCCGGACGGAATCGAACCGCCGACCTTCGGTTTACAAAACCGCTGCTCTACCAGCTGAGCTACAAGGGCACGGCGCTCCGGTTAGCATATTTGTTGCGCCAGTAAAGACAAAACTCTGTTTTGCCGGTGAGCGCGCCGGAACCGCCGGCGCGGCATCCTGAAAACGGCCAATTCGATTCCTATATTGGTCGAAGGTGCAATCGCATAGGCGAGGGTGTCGCATGATCAGACTTGTCGTCATTGCCCTGGTCGTGGTCGTGGCCTGGATTCTCCTGGTGAAGCTCATCAAGCAAGTGAAGAGCGCCAACGTCGACTGGACCGGACTCACCACCATCATCGGCTTCATCGCGCTCGCCTTCTGGCTGCGCCATATCACCGGCATGGGCTGAGGCTTCCGCCGGCGGACTGTCGACTGGCGCTCCTCGCGGTCGCGATGCCGGCTGCAAGCCCTGTTCAGACTGGCCGCTTTTGCGCATTCGAAAAAATCCAAAAAATTATCGAACCTTTTTCCTTGCTGCGACGACTGATCGTCAAGAGCGGATGGATCGCCTCTCTCACAACGCAGCAAAGAGATCATCATGTTCAAGCGCACCATCGTTTCCGGCCTCTTCGCCATCACTGTCGCCGCCGCCATGCTGGCCGGCACCGTTCAGCCTTCGGCCGCCCATCACAAGCACCATCACAACAAGCACCTTAGCATCGGCATCGCCGCCGGCGTCGGCGGCTTCCTGCTCGGCAGCGCGCTCGCCCAACTGCGCACCGTCTATATCGACGAGAACGGCGGCTCATGGCACGTCCGTCGCTGCCTCAACCGCTATCAGAGTTACGATCCTTACGCGGACACCTATGTCGGCTACGACGGCTACCGTCACTGCTGCCGGCTTTGAGAGGACCGTTTCAGGCAACCGGAAGAAGGTGCACCCCACGGCCCCTTTTTCTTTGTCTGGAGGGTTGCCCGCTCATGCTTACGGCGTCAGGTCCTTAGGGCGTCCTGCCGCCGATCATCTTCGTCACCGCCGCCGCTGCATCATGCACGAGCGGGCCGATCTCTGCGAGCCGCTCCGGCGTCACCCGCACCGTCGGTCCCGAAACCGAAACGCCGCCGATCGGTTCGCCGAACTCGTTGAAGATGGCGGCGGCCACGCAACGCATGCCGGGGTGCCGCTCCTCGTCGTCGACCGACCAGCCGCGCAGCTTGATGACCACCAGATCACGGGCCAGCGCCGAGATGTCGGACAGCGTGTTTTCGGTGAAGCGCTCCAACCCGGCCCGGCGCAGGATGGCGCCGACGCGTTCCGGCTCGAGATGCGCCAGCACCGCCTTGCCGATACCCGACGCATGGAAGGAACTGCGCGTGCCCGGCCGGAAGAAGGCGCGGATCGCCTGATGCGTCTCGACCTGGCTGACGAAGACGACGCAATCGTCCTCGGCGACGCCGAGATTGGCGGTCTCGCCGGTCTTCTCCATCAGTTCCTGCATGACCGTGCGGGCGCGATCGACCAGCTTGCGGCGGCGCAGGAACGCCGCGCCCATGCGATAAGTCCCGACGCCGATCGACCAGAGCTGGTCGTTGCTGTCGAACTCGACCATGGCGTGGTTTTCCAGCGTCGTCAGCATGCGGTAGGCGGTGGAAGCCGCAAGGTCGCTCTGCGCGGCGATCTCGCTCAGCGACAGGCCGCTGCCTTCGGCGACGATGGCCAGAATGCGCAGCGCCCGGTCGAGCGACTGCACCGAAGCGGCGTCGGACGGACCATGGAAGGCACGCGGACGTCCGCGCTGGCGTTTTTCGGTGGTTTCCATGGCGGCATTCTTGCCGATTTCGCGTCGAATACGCAATGAAAAAGTTTTTCACTGATCTGCCAAGCCGAACCTATGGAAAACGGATAACTCAATGAAATCAATCGCTAGCCGTCACTTCTTAGAAATGAAAAAATATTTCGAAAAAATTGAAAAATAGTCGGCACACTGGCATTCTCGGCCATCAACAAATTCCGTGGAGGCGGACATGGCAAGGATGCGCGCGGTCGACGCAGCGGTTCTCGTTCTCGAAAAGGAAGGCATCTCCTGCGCCTTCGGGGTGCCGGGCGCGGCGATCAACCCGTTTTATTCGGCGCTGAAGGCGAGGGGCACCATCCGCCACATCCTGGCGCGCCATGTCGAGGCGGCCTCGCACATGGCCGAAGGCTATACCCGCGCTAAATCAGGCAATATCGGCCTGTGCATCGGCACTTCGGGTCCGGCCGGTACAGACATGATCACCGGGCTCTATTCGGCCGCGGCCGATTCTATCCCGATCCTCTGTATCACCGGCCAGGCGCCGCGCGCGCGTCTCAGCAAGGAGGATTTCCAGGCCGTCGACATCGCCGCCATCGCCGCGCCTGTCGCCAAATGGGCGGTCACCGTCATGGAACCCTATCTGGTGCCGATGGCGCTGCAGAAGGCGTTCCACTTGATGCGCTCGTCGCGGCCCGGTCCGGTCCTCGTCGATCTGCCAGTAGACGTGCAACTGGCCGAGATCGAGTTCGACATCGATGCCTATGAGCCGCTGGTGCCGTTCAAGCCGGCGATGTCGCGCAGCCAGGCCGAGAAAGCCTTGGCGATGCTAAACGCGGCGGAAAAGCCTGTCATCGTCGCCGGCGGCGGCATTATCAACGCCGATGCTTCGGATTTGCTGATCGAGTTCGCCGAAGTCACCGGCGTGCCCGTCATTCCGACGCTGATGGGCTGGGGCGCGATCCCCGACGACCACCGGCTGATGGCCGGCATGTGCGGGCTTCAGACATCGCATCGCTACGGCAACGCGACGATGCTCGAAGCCAATTTCGTCTTCGGCATCGGCAACCGCTGGGCCAACCGCCACACCGGCTCGGTCGACGTCTACACCAGGGGCAAGAAATTCATCCACGTCGACATCGAGCCCACTCAGATCGGCCGCGTCTTCGCGCCGGACCTCGGTGTCGTGTCGGATGCCGGTGCGGCGCTCAAAATGCTGCTCGACGTCGCCACCGAGTGGAGGACGGCGGGAAAATTGCGCGACTGGTCGGGCTGGGCCAGGGAATGCCATGCCCGCAAGAAGACGATGAAGCGCAAGACGCATTTCGACCAGGTGCCGCTGAAACCGCAGCGCGTCTATGAGGAGATGAACAAAGCATTTGGCCGCGACACCACCTATGTCACCACGATCGGGCTTTCGCAGATCGCCGGCGCGCAGTTCCTGCATGTCTACAAGCCGCGCAACTGGATCAATTGCGGCCAGGCCGGTCCACTCGGCTGGACGCTGCCGGCAGCACTCGGCGTTCGCGCCGCCGATCCGCACCGCAATATAGTGGCGCTGTCCGGCGACTATGATTTCCAGTTCATGATCGAGGAGCTGGCGGCCGGCGCGCAGCACAGATTGCCCTATATCCACGTCGTCGTGAACAATGCCTATCTCGGCCTGATCCGTCAGGCGCAGCGCGGCTTTTCGATGGATTTCGAGGTCAACCTCGGCTTCGAGAACGTCAACCGGAAGGATGACCCTGAGGCTGGCTACGGCGTCGACCATGTCGCCGTCGCCGAGGCGATGGGCTGCAAGGCGGTCCGGGTGCGCAGGCCGGAGGAATTCGCGGGCGCCTTCAAGCAGGCGCAGCGCCTGATGAAGGAGCACCAGGTTCCCGTCGTGCTCGAATTTATCCTCGAACGCGTCACCAACATTTCGATGGGCACCGAAATCGACAAGATCACCGAATTCGAGGAGCTTGCCGAGAGCCACGAGGATGCCCCCACGGCGATCGTCATGCTTGATTAGACTCTACGGAGAAAAAAGAATGCCGCGTTTTTCAGCCAATCTTTCGATGCTCTTTGGCGAGCACGAGTTTCTCGACCGCTTCGAAGCCGCCGCCCACGCCGGCTTTAGGGGTGTCGAATATATCCGGCCTTACGACCATGCGCCGGAGGTGGTTGCGGCGAGGTTGAAGAAGAACGGCCTGACGCAGGTGCTGTTCAACTTGCCAGCCGGCGATTGGGGCAAGGGCGAGCGCGGCATCGCCGTGTTGCCGGATCGCGTTCCCGAGTTCCGGCAAGGCGTCGCCAAGGCGATCACCTATGCGCATGCGCTGGGCTGCGAACAGGTTAACTGCCTCGCCGGCATTGCGCCGCAGGGCGTCGACCGGAGTGTGCTGGAAGACGTCTTCGCCGAAAACCTGGCGTTCGCGGCGGAGAAGCTGGAGCAAGCCGGCATCAGGCTGTTGATCGAGCCGATCAACACGCTCGATATTCCCGGCTTCTTCCTGAACTATTCGGATCAGGCTCTGGCGCTCATCGACCGCGTCGGCTCGAAGAACCTGTTCCTGCAATACGACATCTACCACATGCAGATCATGGAGGGGGATCTCGCCCGCACCATTGAGGCAAACCTCGACCGCATTGCGCATATCCAGCTTGCGGACAATCCCGGCCGTCATGAGCCGGGGACGGGCGAGATCAATTTTCCTTTTCTGTACAACCACATCGACAGTATCGGCTATTCCGGCTGGGTCGGGGCGGAGTACAAGCCGAAGGCCGGCACGGAAGCCGGACTGGGCTGGTTCAGGAAATTTGCAGGGCAGGGCAGTGCGGCGGCGTAGGGCAGGCCGGGGATTATTGAAACGGAGAACAACAATGGACACCATCGGTTTCATTGGCCTCGGCATCATGGGCGCGCCGATGGCGGGGCATCTGCTCGACGCGGGCTACATCGTCGTCGCCAGCGATCACCGCTCGAAACCGCCGACCGATCTCGTCGCCAAGGGTCTGAAGACCGTCTCCGGCCACAACGCCGTTGCGAAAACGGCCGATATCATCGTCACCATGGTTCCCGACACGCCTGAGGTGGCCGATGTGCTGTTCGGCGACAACGGCGTCGCTGCCGGCCTGACCGAAGGCAAGCTGGTCATCGACATGAGCTCGATCTCGCCGGTCGAGACCAAGGCTTTTGCCAAGAAGATTAACGACTTCGGCTGCGACTATCTCGATGCGCCGGTGTCGGGCGGCGAGGTCGGCGCCAAGGCCGCGTCGCTGACCATTATGGTCGGCGGCGAGGAAAAGGCCTTCGAGCGCGCCAGGCCGGTGTTCGAAAAGATGGGCAAGAACATCACGCTGGTCGGCCCCAATGGCGTCGGCCAGATCACCAAGGTCGCCAACCAGATCGTCGTTGCGTTGACCATTGAAGCGGTCGCCGAAGCGCTTGTTTTTTCATCGAAAGCCGGGGCCGACCCGGCCAAGGTGCGTCAGGCGCTGATGGGCGGGCTCGCCGCCTCGCGCATCCTCGAAGTGCATGGCGAGCGCATGATCAAGCGCAGCTTTTCGCCGGGGTTTCGCATCGAACTGCACCAGAAGGATCTTAACCTGGCGCTGGAAGGGGCCAAAGCGCTCGGCGTTTCGCTGCCCAACACCTCGACGACGCAGCAATTGTTCAACTCCTGCGCGGCCAATGGCGGCGCCAAGGAGGATCACTCGGCGCTGGTCAGGGCGCTGGAGCGGATGGCGGGACATGGGCTAGGGGAGTAGGGCAGTAGGGGGAGGTCAAAATTCACGGCATCCGACAAACTGCACTTCCCTACTCCCTTACTGCCCTATTCCCCTACTGCCCTAGAAATTTCCTCGCTGCATAAAGGCTGACCGCCGCGGCGTTCGAGACGTTGAGCGAGCGGATGGCGCCGGGCATGTCGAGGCGGGCGAGCGTCGTCACCGTCTCGCGCGTCTTCTGGCGCAGGCCCTTGCCTTCGGCGCCGAGCACCAGCGCGAGCTTGTCGCCGGCGAAACTCGTCTCCAATTCCGCCGGTCCGTCCGAGTCGAGGCCGATGGTCTGAAAGCCGGCCTCGTGCAATTGACCGAGCGCGTCGGCGAGGTTCTTCACCTCGATCTGGTCGATATGCTCCAGCGCGCCGGAGGCCGATTTCGCCAGCACGCCGGATTCATGCGGGCTGTGGCGCGCCGTGGTGATCAGCGCGCCGGCGCCGAAGGCGACCGCCGAGCGCAGGATCGCGCCGACATTGTGCGGATCGGTGATCTGGTCGAGCACCAGCACCAGCGTCGTATTGCCGAGCGCATCGAGCCGCTTGGGTTTTAGCGGCTCGGCCTCGATCAGCACGCCTTGATGGACGGCGTCGGAGCCGGTGACCTTGTCGATGTCTTTTGGCTCGACCAGTTCCGTCTTGAAGGGCAGGGCGGCGAGGTCGGCGATCGCCAGCCGCTCTGCGGCGTTGCGCGTTACCAGCATCTTCTTGATCCGCCGGCGCGGGTTGTCGAGCGCTGCTCGCACCGTGTGCAGGCCGTAAAGCCGCACCAGGCCGTCCGCTGCTGTCTCTCCTGGCGGCACCGGCTGGCGCGGCCTGAACGCCGCCGCGCCGCCGCTCTTCTCGTCGCGATGCGCTCGGCGCAGCTTGGCGTAGTGGGTGTCTTTTGGGGTGCCTGACTTATTGCTCATGGTTGGCCTCTATAACCGCCTCCTTCGGCTAAGGATATGGCACGTCGCGGCGGATACCGAACAACAACGAAAAAGCCTGGCTGCGCGGTTGACACTCAATGACCTTGCCGCCATAAGGCGCTTCGCTGATTTCGGACAAAACCAGAGGTTTCGACCCTAATCGGCGAGAATGCCTCGTTGCAAGGCTTCTACGGCAGGCTGGAGAGGTGCCCGAGTGGTTAAAGGGGACGGACTGTAAATCCGTTGGCTTAGCCTACGTTGGTTCGAATCCAACCCTCTCCACCACTGCCAGCCCGGAAGCCTTGAAACGCAAGAGCATCGGACCGAAAAGTGTATAGCGGTTTTCGGATGAATCCGATGCTTAACTGAAAGGCGCGGGTATAGCTCAGTGGTAGAGCAGCAGCCTTCCAAGCTGAATATGCGGGTTCGATTCCCGCTACCCGCTCCAGATTTCCACACGCAAGATCAAAATGCCAGAAATCAAGGTGCTAGAGCATTGCGCGCCCGGTGGACGCGCAGGCTCCAACTCACTGGCTGTTGAACGCGGAAGCGATCTGATGCTGTTGCGGCACCTATCCGTTCGGCGCAACTGATCGACGACGCCCGGCAAAGCCGCGGATAGTTGCTTGAGCAAGTCCTGCTCGTTCAGCCCTGTCCTTTGCGCGATCTCGCGAATGATCTGTGGGTCTAGCGCTTTGCCCGGGTCGTTGGCCTGCCGTTCCATCTCCACAATGACGCATCCGGCCGAATTTCAAGCTGGTTGAGCTTTCCGTAATCATGAAATTTCAAGTTGGCTTGAGCTTTGTTTAATAATGTGGAAGTAATCTGGTGCGGGGAATGGAGAGGAAAATGTCAATATTAAGCTGGATCATCCTTGGCGCCATCGCCGGCTTTATAGGCAGCAAGATCGTCAACAAGAGCGGGCAGGGCCTTGTTCTTGATATCGTACTCGGGATCGTCGGCGCTGTTGTCGGCGGCCTGATCTTCAGCGCCTTCGGCGCGTCAGGCGTTACCGGCCTCAACATCTACAGCCTGATCGTCGCCGTGCTGGGATCGGTGGTCGTTCTGTGGGCCTATCACCAGTTCACCGGGAACCGGGCTCTTTAGAAATTAGAAGCCAGGCAGAGCTGTCGCTTCGGCAGCCTGCCCGACGTTTTTAACCGTCAGCAACATCGCTAGGTCCTCGTTCAGGCTTGCCATGAGTTCTACACTCAGCCGACTGTCGTCCTTGGGCAGTATCCAGTTCTAGGCCACCACGGTCAGACGGCGCCTGCGCTCGTCGAGCGACACGATGGTCAGCCCGCTGGCCACCACCAGCAGGATGCCGCCGATCGCCAGCGCGTTCGGCAATTGCTGGAACACCACCAGACCCGAAATGACCGCCCAGACGGTGAAGCAGTAATAGAACGGCGCCACCACGCCGGTCGGCCCGACGCGATAGGCCATGAAGATGAAGAAGTGGCCGAAGATCAGGAACAAGCCGGCCCCGGCCATCAGCATCAAATGATGTGTCTCGGGCATCACCCAACGCTCGGACATCAGATGCGCAGCGCCTGAGCCGACCAGCACCACCACCACCGCGGAAATTGCGACGATCATTCCAGGCACATCGGCGGCGACCCGCCGCCCGGCGAGATCGCGCGCGGCGGCGAAAGCCGCGTTGCCGAGCGCCAGCAAGGCGTAGATCGAGATACCCTGCATCGTCGGCTGCGCCACCATCACCGCTCCGATGAAACCAAGCCCGATCAGCGCCGTGCGCACCCCTCCGATGCGTTCGCGGAACAGGACAGAGGAGCCAATCAGCATGAGCAGGGGAGTGATCTGCCCCAAGGCGGTCGAATCGGCGATCTGCATGTTGGCGAGCGCCACGACGTAGCAAAGGATTGCCGCCAGCTCGAGCAGGTTTCTTTGTAACACTCTCCTGTCGAGGATCAGCGGAATCTGCTTGGCGTAACCTAGCGAAAGCAGCAACGGGATGCCCCACAGCGTTGCCGCCGTCCCGCGCAGAAACAACACCTGATAGGGTGGCAGCCCCACCGTCGCCAGCTTCATCATGGTGTCGTTGACGACATAGGACCCGGTCGAGAGGATCATGAACAGCGGGCCGCGGATGGCGATCGGAATGAAATGCATCGGATCAGGAAATCAGACCGGCGCCACACCGGCAATGGGCCAGATCCGGCTGGAAATCCGGCACGGCGAACAGGCGGAAGCGGCGATATCCACCCGTTGAATGCGGATACCCGCGGAACCTATCTTCGGCCATTCCATTCCTTCTTGTTCGTTCCTATATCCGCGCCACATCCCCGAAAACCGGATCATGGGTTCAGACCGGGTGAGAAAGCGCCCGGCCACAAGGCACTTGTGTTTTTCGGCCGTAGTCGCTAATCGCCCCGCATTCGACTGAACTGAAGGTCCAGGCCGTCCAAGGAAAGAAGACTATGGCAAAAGGTAAATTCGAGCGTACAAAGCCTCATGTGAACATCGGCACGATTGGCCATGTCGATCATGGCAAGACGTCGCTGACGGCGGCGATCACCAAGTATTTTGGCGAATACAAGCGCTACGACCAGATCGATGCGGCGCCCGAGGAGAAGGCGCGCGGCATCACCATCTCGACGGCGCATGTCGAATACGAGACGGCCAACCGCCACTACGCCCATGTCGACTGCCCCGGCCACGCCGACTATGTGAAGAACATGATCACCGGTGCCGCGCAGATGGACGGCGCGATCCTGGTTGTGTCGGCCGCCGACGGCCCGATGCCGCAGACCCGCGAGCACATTCTGCTGGCCCGTCAGGTCGGCGTGCCGTCGATCGTGGTGTTTTTGAACAAGGTCGACCAGGTCGACGACGCCGAGTTGCTCGAGCTGGTCGAGCTCGAGGTGCGTGAGCTGCTGACCAAGAACGAGTTCCCCGGCGACGACATTCCGATCGTCAAGGGTTCGGCACTTGCCGCTTTGGAAGATTCCGACAAGAAGATCGGCGAGGATTCGATCCGCGAATTGATGGCTGCGGTCGACGACTACATCCCGACGCCGGTTCGTCCGCTGGACAAGCCGTTCCTGATGCCGATCGAGGACGTGTTCTCGATCTCGGGCCGCGGCACGGTGGTGACCGGCCGCGTCGAGCGCGGCGTGGTCAAGGTCGGCGAGGAGCTGGAGATCATCGGCATCCGTCCGACGACCAAGACGACCTGCACGGGCGTCGAGATGTTCCGCAAGCTGCTCGACCAGGGCCAGGCCGGCGACAACATCGGCGCGCTCTTGCGCGGCGTCGACCGCGAAGGTGTCGAGCGCGGCCAGGTTCTGGCCAAGCCCGGCACGGTCAAGCCGCACAAGAAGTTCGTCGCCGAAGCCTACATCCTGACCAAGGACGAGGGTGGCCGTCACACGCCGTTCTTCACCAACTACCGTCCGCAGTTCTATTTCCGCACGACCGATGTGACCGGCATCGTGTCGCTGCCGGAAGGCACCGAGATGGTGATGCCGGGCGACAACATCACGGTCGATGTCGAGCTGATCGTGCCGATCGCCATGGAAGAGAAGCTGCGCTTCGCCATCCGTGAAGGCGGCCGCACCGTCGGTGCCGGCATCGTCGTCACCATCAAAGAGTAATTTGGACTTAAACCGATCTGTCGCGGGCGCTGCCCGCGCCGCGCCAGAACAAGGAAGTGACGCATGAACGGACAGAATATCCGCATCCGCCTGAAGGCGTTTGATCACCGGGTGCTTGACGCCTCGACGCGGGAAATCGTGTCGACGGCCAAGCGCACCGGCGCCAACGTCCGCGGCCCCATTCCGCTGCCGACGCGGATCGAAAAGTTCACGGTCAACCGGTCGCCTCACGTCGACAAGAAGAGCCGCGAGCAGTTCGAGATGCGCACGCACAAGCGTCTGCTCGATATCGTCGATCCGACCCCGCAGACAGTCGACGCTTTGATGAAGCTCGATCTTGCCGCCGGTGTCGACGTCGAGATCAAGCTTTAAGGAACCAGAGGGGCGGGGCGACCCGGAACTCTGAAGGAACAAGAGGCGTGGAGGGGCGACAGCCCCGACAGGGAACTCTAAAGGAATTGAACCGATGCGTTCAGGTGTGATTGCAAAGAAGGTGGGAATGACCCGCATCTACAACGATGCCGGGGAACATGTTCCCGTCACTGTTCTCCAGATGGAGAACTGCCAGGTCGTGGCGCAGCGCACGCAGGAGAAGAACGGCTATACCGCCGTCCAGCTCGGCGTTGGCCTTGCCAAGGTGAAGAACACGTCGAAGGCGATGCGCGGCCATTTCGCGACCGCTTCCGTCGAGCCGAAGGCCAAGGTTGCCGAATTCCGTGTCTCCGCCGACAACATGATCGATGTCGGCGCCGAGATCACTGTCGATCATTTCGTCGCCGGCCAGAAGGTCGATGTGACGGGAACCACGATCGGCAAGGGTTTCCAGGGCGTTATCAAGCGGCACCACATGGGCGGTGGCCGCGCGACCCACGGCAACTCGGTCTCGCACCGTACCCACGGCTCGACCGGCCAGCGCCAGGACCCGGGCAAGGTGTTCAAGGGCAAGCATATGGCCGGCCACATGGGCGACACCCGCGTCACCACGCAAAATGTCGAGGTCGTCTCGACCGACGCCGATCGCGGCCTGATCCTGATCCGCGGCGCGGTTCCCGGTTCGAAGGGCGCGTGGATCCTGGTCCGCGACGCGGCCAAGTTTGCGCTGCCGGCCAATGCGCCGAAGCCCGCCGCAATCCGCGTCATTGCAACCACTGATGGCGCCAAGAACGATGCCCCGGCCACAGTAGATGCCCCGGCCACAGAGGGAGCGGAATAATGGACCTCAAGATCACAACGCTTGGCGGCAAGGACGCCGGCAAGGTGAAACTCTCCGAGGAGATTTTCGGCCTTGATCCGCGCGAGGACATCCTGCAGCGCGTCGTGCGCTGGCAGCTTGCCAAGAAGCAGCAGGGCACGCACAAGACCAAGGGTCGCGCCGAGATCGCCCGCACCGGCGCCAAGATGTACAAGCAGAAGGGTACGGGCCGCGCCCGCCACCATTCGGCACGCGCTCCGCAGTTCCGCGGCGGCGGCAAGGCCCATGGCCCGGTCGTCCGCAGCCACGAGCACGACCTGCCGAAGAAGGTGCGCGCGCTGGGCCTCAAGCATGCTCTCTCGGCCAAGGCCAAGAGCGCGTCGCTCATCATCATCGACGAGTTGATGCTGACCGAGGCCAAGACCAAGGCGCTGATCGCGAATTTCGCGACGCTGGGCCTGTCCAATGCCCTGGTGATCGGTGGCGCCGAGCTCGATAAGAACTTCAAGCTGGCGGCGACGAACATCCCGAACATCGACGTGCTGCCCATCCAGGGCATCAACGTCTACGACATTTTGCGCCGCGGCACGCTGGTCCTTTCGAAGGCCGCCGTCGAGGCTCTCGAGGAGCGCTTCAAATGACCGACCTTCGTCACTACGACGTGATCGTCTCGCCGGCGATCACCGAAAAGTCGACCATGGCTTCCGAGCAGAACCAGGTCGTCTTCAACGTCGCCAAGAAGGCGTCGAAGCCGGAAATCAAGGCTGCCGTCGAAGCGCTGTTCGGCGTCAAGGTGATGGCCGTGAACACGCTTGTCCGCAAGGGCAAGATCAAGCGCTTCCGCGGCACGATCGGCCGCCAGAGCGACGTCAAGAAGGCGATCGTGACGCTGGCCGACGGCCAGTCGATCGACGTCGCGACGGGTCTCTGAGCAAGACCGCGAGGACAACAAACATGGCACTGAAAAAATTCAACCCGATAACGCCGAGCACCCGCCAGCTGGTCATCGTCGATCGCTCGGGCCTCTACAAGGGCAAGCCCGTCAAGGGCTTGACAGAAGGCCTGACCAAGTCGGGCGGCCGTAACAATTACGGCCGCATCACGGCCCGCTTCATCGGCGGCGGTCACAAGCGTACCTACCGCATCATCGACTTCAAGCGCCGCAAGTTCGACATTGTCGGAACTGTCGAGCGTATCGAATACGATCCGAACCGCAGCGCCTTCATCGCGCTGATCAAGTATGACGATGGTGAGCTGTCCTACATCATCGCCCCGCAGCGCCTTGCTGCCGGCGACAAGATCGTGGCCGGCGAAGCGGTCGACGTGAAGCCGGGCAATGCGATGCCGCTGGCCTCGATGCCGGTCGGCACGATCGTCCACAACATCGAGCTGAAGCCGGGCAAGGGCGCCCAGGTTGCCCGTTCGGCTGGCGGTTACGCCCAGCTCGTCGGCCGTGACCAGGGCATGGCGATCCTGCGCCTGAACTCGGGTGAGCAGCGCGTCGTCCACGGCTCGTGCATGGCCACTGTCGGCGCCGTGTCCAACCCGGACCACGGCAACATCAATGACGGCAAGGCAGGCCGCACTGTGTGGCGGGGAAAACGTCCGCACAACCGCGGCGTGACCATGAACCCGGTCGACCATCCGCATGGCGGCGGCGAAGGCCGCACCTCCGGTGGCCGCCATCCGGTTTCACCTTGGGGCAAGCCTACCAAGGGCAAGAAGACGCGGTCCAATAAGGCGACCGACAAGTTCATCCTGCGCTCGCGCCATCAGCGCAAGAGCTAAGAAGAGGTAACGCCAAGTGACTCGTTCGATTTGGAAAGGCCCCTTCATTGACGGCTACCTTCTCAAGAAGGTGGACAAGGTTCGTGAAGGTGGTCGCAATGAGGTGATCAAGATGTGGAGCCGTCGCTCCACCATCCTGCCGCAGTTCGTCGGCTTCACCTTCGGTGTCTACAACGGCCAGAAGCACGTTCCCGTTTCGGTGAACGAAGACATGGTCGGCCACAAGTTCGGTGAATTCGCTCCGACCCGGACCTATTACGGTCATGGCGCGGATAAGAAGGCGAAGAGGAAATAATCATGGGCAAGGCCAAAGCTCCGCGCAGGCTTGCTGATAACGAAGCGCGCGCCGTGTTGCGCACGATCCGTATCAGCCCGCAGAAGCTGAACCTGGTTGCCGCGCTGATCCGCGGCAAGAAGGTCGCGACAGCGCTTTCCGATCTCGAATTCTCGGCCAAGCGAATTTCCGGCACGGTCAAGAAGACGCTGGAATCGGCGATCGCCAACGCGGAAAACAACCACGACCTCGACGTCGATGCGCTGATCGTGGCGGAAGCCTATGTTGGCAAGTCGATCGTCATGAAGCGGTTCCATGCCCGTGGCCGTGGCCGCGCCAGCCGTATCGAGAAGCCGTTCTCGCACCTCACGATCGTCGTTCGTGAAGTCGAAGAAAAAGTGGAGGCCGCATAATGGGCCAGAAAATCAATCCGATCGGTCTGCGTCTCGGCATCAACCGTACCTGGGATTCGCGTTGGTTCGCCAACACCGGCGAGTACGGCCAGCTGCTGCATGAGGACATCAAGATCCGTAAGTATCTTGAGAAGGAACTCAAGCAGGCTGCGATTTCGAAGGTTGTGATCGAGCGTCCGCACAAGAAGTGCCGCGTCACCATCCATGCGGCGCGTCCGGGCCTGATCATCGGCAAGAAGGGCGCCGACATCGAGAAGCTTCGCAAGAAGCTGATGGAGATGACGAAGTCCGAGACGCATTTGAACATCGTCGAAGTGCGTAAGCCCGAGATCGACGCCACGCTGGTCGCCCAGTCGATCGCCCAGCAGCTCGAGCGCCGCATCGCGTTCCGCCGCGCCATGAAGCGCGCCGTCCAGTCGGCTATGCGCCTCGGTGCCGAAGGCATCCGCATCAACTGCGCCGGCCGTCTCGGCGGCGCCGAGATCGCGCGCATGGAATGGTACCGCGAAGGTCGCGTGCCGCTGCATACGCTGCGCGCCGACGTCGACTACGGCACGGCCGAAGCACACACCGCCTACGGCATCTGCGGCGTCAAGGTCTGGGTGTTCAAGGGCGAAATCCTCGAGCACGATCCGATGGCTTCGGAGCGCCGCGCCACCGAGGGCGATCATGCGCATGGCGGTGGTGGTGAGCGCGAACGCGGTCGCCGTCGCGAAAACGTCTGAGACAGTTGAGAATTTGGAGTTAGAACGATGCTGCAGCCAAAGCGCACAAAGTTCCGCAAGCAGTTCAAGGGCCGTATCCATGGTGCCGCGAAGGGTGGCACCAATCTGGATTTCGGTGGTTTCGGGCTGAAGGCGCTTGAGCCGAACCGCGTCACCGCGCGCGAGATCGAGGCGGCTCGCCGCGCGATCACCCGCGAGATGAAGCGTGCCGGCCGCGTCTGGATCCGTATCTTCCCTGACGTACCGGTGACGTCGAAGCCGACCGAAGTCCGCATGGGAAAGGGCAAGGGCGCTGTCGATTACTGGGCGGCGCGCGTCAAGCCCGGCCGCATCATGTTCGAGATCGACGGCGTCAATGAGGAAACCGCCCGTGAGGCGCTGCGTCTCGGCGCGGCCAAGCTCTCGGTCAGGACGCGCTTCGTACAGCGCATCGCAGAATAAGGACGGGCTGATCATGAAAGCCGAAGACATCCGGACCAAGACCCAGGACCAGCTGACCGACGAATTGGCCAGCCTGAAGAAGGAGCAGTTCAACCTGCGCTTCCAGAAGGCCACCGGCCAGCTCGAGAAGACCGCGCGCGTGAGGCAGGTCCGCAAGGACATTGCGCGTATCAAGACCATCGCTGCGGAAAAGTCCGCGGCTAAGAAGGCTTAAGGACGAAAACCATGCCAAAGCGCATTCTGCAGGGCACCGTCGTCAGCGACAAAAACGAGAAGACGGTTGTCGTCAAGGTCGAACGGCGCTTCACGCATCCCGTGATGAAGAAGACCGTGCGCATGACCAAGAAATACAAGGCGCACGACGAGAACAACGCCCACAAGGTTGGCGATCAGGTGTTCATCCAGGAATCGAAGCCGATTTCCAAGGACAAGCGCTGGACGGTCGTGTCTTCGGACCAGGCCTGATCAGGGCAACGAAACGAATTTTGGACAGACCGGGGAAGGGTGAAGAACCCGTCCCGTTAAAAGAGAAAAAGGCGGCCAGTCATGATTCAGATGCAAACAAACCTCGACGTCGCGGATAATTCCGGCGCCCGTCGTGTCATGTGCATCAAGGTGCTGGGCGGCTCGAAGCGGAAATACGCTTCCGTAGGCGACATCATCGTGGTGTCGATTAAGGAAGCCATCCCGCGCGGCCGCGTCAAGAAGGGCGATGTGATGAAGGCGGTCGTGGTTCGCACGGCCAAGGACATCCGCCGTCCGGACGGCAGCGTGATCCGTTTCGACAAGAACGCGGCCGTTCTCGTCGACAACAAGAAAGAGCCGATCGGCACGCGTATCTTCGGACCGGTTCCGCGCGAACTCCGCGCCAAGAACCACATGAAGATCATCTCGCTCGCGCCTGAAGTGCTGTAAGGAGCCGGACCAATGCAGAAGATTAGAAAAGGCGACAAGGTCGTCGTGCTGGCCGGCAAGGACAAGGGCCGTTCGGGCGAAGTCCTCTCGGTGCAGCCGAAGGAAGACACCGCGCTGGTGCGCGGCGTCAACATGATCCGTCGTCACCAGAAGCAGTCCCAGTCCCAAGAGGGCGGGATCATCACCAAGGAAGCGCCGATCCAGCTGTCGAACATCGCGCTGGCCGACCCCAAGGATGGCAAGCCGACCCGTGTCGGTTTCATCTTCCAGAAGGACGGCAAGAAGGTGCGCGTCGCCAAGCGCTCGGGAGAAGTCATCAATGGCTAAGGCTCAAACCAAGCAGGCGACTGCCCAGAACACGCCGCGCCTCAAGCAGGTCTACAACGAGACCATTCGCAAGGCTCTGCAGGAGCAGTTCGGCTACGAGAACGAGATGCAGGTTCCGCGCATCGACAAGATCGTGCTGAACATGGGAGTCGGCGAAGCGACCGGCGATTCGAAGAAGCCTTCGATCGCGGCGGAAGATCTTGCGCTGATCGCCGGCCAGAAGGCGGTCGTCACCCATGCGCGCAACTCGATCGCCGGCTTCAAGGTCCGCGAAAAGATGCCGATCGGCGCCAAGGTCACGCTGCGCAAGGAACGCATGTATGAGTTCCTCGACCGTCTCGTGAACATCGCGCTGCCGCGCGTCCGCGACTTCCGCGGGCTCAATCCGAAGAGCTTCGATGGCCGTGGCAACTATGCCATGGGCATCAAGGAACACATCGTGTTCCCGGAGATCAATTACGACAAGGTTGATCAGATCTGGGGCATGGACGTCATCGTTTGTACGACTGCGAAGACGGACGACGAAGCCAGGGCATTGCTCAAGGCCTTCAACTTCCCCTTCCGCCAGTAACGGCAGCGAGAAAAGGAATAATCTGAAATGGCAAAGACCAGCTCAGTCGAGAAGAACAACAGGCGCCGCAAGCTTGTGGACCAGTACGCTGCCAAGCGTAAGGCCCTCAAGGCGATCATCATGGATCAGTCCAAGCCGATGGAAGAGCGCTTCCGCGCCCAGCTGAAGCTTGCGGCACTGCCGCGCAACTCGGCCAAGATCCGCATCCGCAACCGCTGCGAAGTCACCGGCCGTCCGCGTGCCTACTATCGCAAGCTCAAAGTATCGCGCATCGCGCTTCGTGATCTCGGCAATAACGGCCAGATCCCGGGCCTGGTCAAGTCGAGCTGGTAAGGAGGACATAACATGTCATTGAGCGATCCTCTCGGCGATATGCTGACTCGCATCCGCAACGCCTATGGCCGCAAGAAGTCGAGCGTTTCGACGCCGGCCTCGCGCCTGCGTACCCGCGTCCTCGACGTGCTGAAGGCGGAAGGCTATATTCGCGACTACAGCCAGACCGACTTCGACAACGGCAAGTCCGAAATCGAGATCGAACTGAAGTATTTCGACGGTGCGCCGGTCGTGCGCGAAATCGCCCGCGTCTCCAAGCCGGGCCGTCGCGTCTACGTTTCGGCGAAGTCGATCCCGCACGTCGCCAACGGCCTCGGCATCGCGATCCTTTCGACGCCGAAGGGCGTCATGGCCGACCACGAAGCGCGCGAACAGAATGTCGGCGGGGAAATCCTCTGCCAGATATTCTGATCTGGAGCGCGATCCCGGAAAGTGGAATCCGGTTTTCGGACACATGTTCGAAAACAGAGACCTGAAACAAGAGAAGTGACGAGGACAACAAAATGTCTCGTATTGGAAAGAAACCCGTTTCGCTGCCGCAGGGCGTGACCGCGACCGTGGACGGCCAGACCGTCACGGCGAAGGGTCCCAAGGGTGAGCTGAAGTTCGTGGTGAACGACGAAGTGCTGGTCAAAATGGAAGGCAGCGAGATCGCTGTCCAGCCACGCGACCAGACCAAGACCGCTCGCTCCAAATGGGGCATGTCGCGCACGCAGATCGTCAACATCCTGCAGGGCGTCAAGGACGGTTTTGAAAAGAAGCTTGAGATCACCGGCGTCGGCTATCGCGCCGCTATGCAGGGCAAGAACCTGCAGCTGGCGCTCGGGTTCAGCCATGACGTCGTCTACGAAACGCCGCAGGACATCACGATCACCGTGCCGAAGCCGACGGAAATCACCGTGACCGGCATCGATAAGCAGAAGGTCGGTCAGGTTGCTGCCGAGATCCGCGAATATCGCGGTCCCGAGCCGTACAAGGGCAAGGGCGTTCGTTACGCTGGCGAGAAGATCGTCCGCAAGGAAGGCAAGAAGAAGTAATTTCAACGCCGCGGCGAGCGGTCGCGGGAGGCTTGTCCTACCGCACAGGGTTGCCCCCGTTTTTTGAAGGCAAGGAAGTGATATCATGGGCTCGAAAGAATCCACACAACGCCGCGCTCAGCGCGTCCGCCGCCAGATCAAGAAGGTCGCGGGCGAGCGTCCGCGGCTGTCGGTCCACCGCACGTCGAAGAACATCTACGTCCAGGTGATCGACGACGCCAAGGGCCACACAATCGCTGCCGCCTCGACGCTGGAGAAGGACCTCAAGGGTTCGCTCAAGACCGGTGCCGACACTGCCGCCGCAGTGGCAATCGGCAAGCTGATTGCCGAGCGCGCTTCGAAGGCCGGCGTCAAGGAAGTCGTCTTCGACCGCGGACCGTACATCTATCACGGCCGCGTCAAGGCGCTGGCCGAGGCCGCCCGTGAAGGCGGCTTGAGCTTCTAAAGCATGATCCCGAACCGGAGGTCAGCGCAGCAAAAAGTTGCAGACTTTTCGGATAGGATCATGCGAAGGAAAAAATGAGTTTCGCCCCCGGCAACCCACAGAGTTGCCGGATATCATCATCAACCGTGCTTCCGGAAAAAAACAAGGAACAGGATATGGCACAGGAACGTAGGGATGGCGGCCGCGGCCGTGATCGCGAAGAGCGCGACGACGGCATGGTGGACAAGCTCGTCCACATCAACCGCGTCGCCAAGGTCGTCAAGGGCGGCCGGCGCTTCGGCTTTGCAGCACTCGTCGTCGTCGGCGACCAGAAGGGCCGCGTCGGCTTCGGTCACGGCAAGGCGCGCGAAGTGCCTGAGGCGATCCGGAAGGCGACCGAATCGGCCAAGCGCGACATGATCTTCGTGCCGCTGCGTTCGGGCCGTACGCTGCACCACGACGTCGAGGGACGCTGGGGCGCCGGACGCGTTCTGCTGCGCGCTGCCAAGCAGGGTACCGGCATCATCGCCGGCGGCCCGATGCGCGCCGTCTTCGAGACGCTCGGCATGCATGACGTGGTCGCCAAGTCGATGGGTTCGTCGAACCCGTATAACATGGTCCGCGCCACCTTCGACGCGCTGAAGAGCCAGATGCATCCCAAGGATGTGGCTGCTGCGCGCGGCATCAAGTATTCGACCCTTCAGGCCCGCCGCGGCACCGCCGTTGCGGCCGAAGAATAGTCGACGCTGACCAGGGATTTTGACCATGGCCAAGAAAGCAACCAAGACCATCACCGTCGAGCAGATCGGTTCGCCGATCCGCCGGCCGAAGGAGCAGCGCGCGACGCTGGTCGGCCTCGGCCTCAACAAGATGCACAAGCAGCGCACGCTGGAGGATACGCCCTCCGTGCGCGGCATGATCGCTGCCGTCCAGCATCTCGTCCGCGTCGTGGACGAGGGCTGAACCAGAGCGCAGGAGAACTCAGATGAAACTCAACGATCTGCGTGACAAGGACGGCGCGACGCATTCCAAGAAGCGTCTCGGCCGCGGCATCGGTTCCGGCTCGGGCAAGACTGCCGGTCGCGGCGTCAAGGGCCAGAAGGCGCGCTCCGGCGTCGCCGTCAACGGCTTCGAGGGTGGCCAGATGCCGCTCTACCGGCGCCTGCCGAAGCGTGGCTTCAACAACATCTTCGCCAAGAGCTTTGCCGTCGTGTCGCTGGCCCGCATCCAGGCCGCGCTCGATGCCAAGAAGCTCGACGCCAAGACGACTGTGACGGCCGAAGCGCTGGTCGCTGCCGGGGTCATCCGCCGCGTCAAGGACGGCGTGCGCATCCTCTCGGACGGCGACATCAAGTCGAAGCTCGCCTTCGACGTGGCCGGCGCCTCCAAGGCTGCCATCGAGAAGATCGAAAAGGCCGGCGGTTCGGTGAAGCTGCCGGAAAAGGCAGCCGCCGAGTAACGGCGATTTGAAGCGCGATCGGCAAGAGTGAGACACGTTTCGCTTTCGATTGCGCTTTGATCCGATCAATATGGCGGCCGCATCAACGCGGCCGCTTGCATGTTTGCAGTCCGGAGCTTATCTCGTGAGCTTCGGTGACACGCGCCGCCTGAGTTGCGGGCCATCGAGCGTGACCAAGCGGAGAATCAGGCATGGCTTCGGCTGCTGAACAACTAGCCTCGAATCTGAATTTCTCGGCCTTCGCCAAGGCGGAGGATCTGAAGAAGCGCATCTGGTTCACCATCGGCGCGCTGCTCGTCTACCGCCTCGGCACCTATATCCCGCTGCCTGGCATCAATCCCGACGCTTTCGCCCAGGCCTTCTCGTCGCAGAGCAAGGGCGTGCTTGGCATGTTCAACATGTTCGCCGGCGGCGCCGTCGAGCGCATGGCGATCTTTGCCCTCGGCATCATGCCCTATATCTCCGCTTCCATCATCATGCAGCTGATGACCTCCGTCATCCCGACTCTGGAGGCGTTGAAGAAGGAAGGCGAACAGGGCCGCAAGGTCATCAACCAGTATACCCGCTACGGCACCGTGCTATTGGCCCTGGTCCAGGCTTACGGCATTGCGGTCGGACTGGAGGGCGGCAACGGCATCGTCAGCGATCCCGGCATGTTCTTCCGCATCTCGACCGTCATCACGCTGGTCGGCGGCACCATGTTCCTGATGTGGCTCGGCGAGCAGATCACCGCCCGCGGCATTGGCAACGGCATTTCGCTGATCATCTTTTCCGGTATCGTCGCCGGCCTGCCGCAAGCCATCTCCGGTACGCTGGAACTTGGCCGCACCGGCGCGCTGTCGACCGGCCTGATCCTGGCGATCATCGTTCTCGCCGTCGTCGTCATCGCGCTGATCGTGTTCTTCGAGCGCGCCCAGCGGCGCTTGCTGATCCAGTATCCGAAGCGCCAGGTCGGCAACCGAATGTTCCAGGGCGACACATCGCACCTGCCGCTCAAGCTCAACACGGCTGGCGTCATTCCGCCGATCTTCGCCTCTTCGCTGCTGTTGCTGCCGGCGACGGTCGCCGGCTTCTCGCAGACGACCAACATGCCAGCCTGGGCCAGCACCGTCCTGGCGGCACTCGGCCATGGCCAGCCGCTCTACATGGCGTTCTATGCGGCGATGATCGTGTTTTTCGCCTTCTTCTATACGGCGATCGTCTTCAACCCGAAGGACACCGCCGACCAGCTCAAGAAGCATTCGGGTTTCATTCCGGGCTACCGTCCGGGCGAGCGCACAGCCGATTACATCGACTATGTTCTCACCCGTATCACCGTCGTCGGCGCCATCTATCTAGTGCTGGTGTGTCTGCTGCCCGAGTTCCTGATTTCAGCGACTGGCGTACCATTCTACCTCGGTGGCACATCGCTTCTGATCGTGGTCAGTGTAACGCTCGATACGGTGGCGCAGATTCAGGGTCACCTGATCGCGCACCAGTATGAGGGCCTGATCAAGAAGTCGAAGCTGCGCGGGGGGAAAAAGGCCAGATGAGGTTGATATTGCTTGGACCGCCAGGGGCGGGCAAGGGGACGCAAGCACAAAGACTGGTAGAAAAATACGGCATACCCCAACTCTCCACGGGCGATATGCTGCGCGCTGCTGTCCAGGCTGGCACCGAAGTCGGCAAGCGCGCCAAGGCGGTGATGGACGCTGGCGAACTGGTCTCCGACGCCATTGTCAACGCCATCGTGGCCGAGCGTATCGATCAGGCCGATTGTGCAAAGGGTTTCATCCTTGACGGATACCCGCGAACTTTGGTGCAGGCGGACGCGGTTGAATCGATGCTCTCGGATCGCGGCCTCACTCTCGACGCTGTCATCGAACTTGTCGTTGACGACAAGGCGCTGGTTGGTCGAATCGGCAGGCGCGTCGAAGAGGCCAAGGCTGCGGGTCTGCCGGTACGCAAGGACGACAACCCGGCGGTGTTCGAAGAGCGCCTGAAGGAGTACTACAAGAAAACGTCGCCGCTGATCGGCTACTACTATGCCAAGGGCAAGCTCAGAGGTGTCGACGGCATGGCCGACATCGATGCGGTGACGCGACAGATCGAAGTGGTGCTCACCGCTGCCACCCACGCGGCGGCAAAGGGAAAATAAACGATTACGCTTGACGGGAGCGGTTCGCTGGGGTATGGCGGCCCGTCTTCCTATCAGGCATGAGGCTTGCTTGCCCGCAAGGGCAAGGCAGCCGCTTTGAACTGGAAACTCCCGCATGGGCCGGCCTCCACCGGACGCGGGGCAACTTTGATAGCGCCGGCTTGCCCGGCCCACATGGAGAAGAGAAGAACATGGCTCGTATAGCCGGCGTCAACATCCCAACCAACAAGCGCGTCGTCATTGCGCTTCAGTACATTCACGGCATTGGCAAGAACTTCGCCCAGGAGATCGTCGACAAGGTCGGCATCCCGGCCGAGCGCCGCGTCAACCAGCTGACCGACGCGGAAGTGCTGCAGATCCGCGAGACGATCGACCGCGACTATCAGGTCGAGGGCGATCTGCGCCGCGAAGTGTCGATGAACATCAAGCGGCTCATGGACCTCGGCTGCTATCGCGGCCTGCGCCATCGCCGCTCGCTGCCGGTTCGCGGCCAGCGCACGCATACCAATGCGCGCACCCGCAAGGGCCCGGCCAAGTCGATCGCCGGCAAGAAGAAGTAATTTAGGGGAATAAGGGAGTAGGTGAGTAAGGCAGTAGGGAACAGCCGCGCGTTTCCCTACTGCCTTACTGCCCTATTCCCCTACTCCCTTACGAAGGTGGAGCCGCTGGCATTACGGCGGTGTAGAGATCAACTGAAAGGACCATTATGGCCAAGGAAGCCACACGTGTTCGCCGTCGCGAACGCAAGAATATTTCGTCGGGCGTTGCCCACGTCAACTCGACCTTCAACAACACGATGATCACCATCACCGACGCGCAGGGCAATTCGATTGCCTGGTCGTCGGCGGGAGCCCAGGGCTTCAAGGGGTCTCGCAAGTCGACCCCGTTCGCTGCCCAGATGGCTGCCGAGGACGTTGCCAAGAAGGCCCAGGAACACGGCATGCGCATGCTTGAGGTCGAAGTCTGTGGGCCCGGCTCCGGTCGTGAATCCGCGCTGCGCGCGCTGCAGGCAGCCGGATTTACCATCACCTCGATCCGTGATGTGACGCCGATCCCGCACAATGGCTGCCGCCCGCGCAAGAAGCGCCGCGTCTAAGAATTACCGAACGCCGCGCGAACGCCAGTAGCGTTCCTCCACGGCATTCCAGGTCGCCCGCCACGATTGGATGGTGGCGGGTCAACGGAAGGAAAGCATCATGATCCAGAAAAATTGGCAGGAACTGATCAAGCCGAACAAGATCGAGTTTTCGTCGAAGAAGAAGACGCTGACCACGCTGGTCGCCGAGCCGCTCGAGCGCGGCTTTGGTCTGACCCTCGGCAATGCGCTACGTCGCGTGCTTCTGTCTTCGCTGCGTGGCGCGGCAGTAACTGCCGTGCAGATCGACGGCGTTTTGCATGAATTCTCGTCCATCGCCGGCGTGCGCGAGGACGTGACCGATATCGTCTTGAACATCAAGGAAATCGCCATCCGCATGGAAGGTGACGGCCCCAAGCGCATGGTCGTGCGCAAGCAGGGACCGGGCGCTGTTCTCGCCGGCGACATCCAGACGGTCGGCGACGTCGAGATCCTCAATCCCGACCACGTCATCTGTACGCTGGACGAGGGCGCTGAAATCCGCATGGAGTTCACCGTCGATACCGGCAAGGGCTACGTTCCGGCCGACCGTAATCGTGCTGAAGACGCGCCGATCGGTCTCATCCCGGTCGACAGCCTCTACTCGCCGGTCAAAAAGGTCTCCTACAAGGTCGAGAACACCCGTGAGGGCCAGGTTCTCGACTATGACAAGCTGACCATGACGATCGACACCGACGGTTCGATCTCGGGCGAGGACGCGGTGGCTTTCGCTGCCCGCATCCTGCAGGACCAGCTTGGTCTGTTCGTCAATTTCGACGAGCCGCAGAAGGAAGTCGCCGCCGAGCAGGTGACCGAGCTTGCCTTCAACCCGGCGCTGCTCAAGAAGGTCGACGAGCTGGAGCTTTCGGTGCGTTCGGCCAACTGCCTGAAGAACGACAACATCGTCTATATCGGCGACCTGATCCAGAAGACCGAAGCCGAGATGCTGCGCACCCCGAACTTCGGCCGCAAGTCGCTGAACGAGATCAAGGAAGTCCTGGCGGCGATGGGCCTGCACCTCGGCATGGAAGTGCCGGATTGGCCGCCGGAAAACATCGAAGACCTCGCCAAGCGTTACGAAGATCAATACTAAGCATGGTCCCGAACCGAAGGTCAGCGCAGCAAAAAGTTGCAGATTTTTCGGACAAGATCATGCGGCTAACCAACTGAGGCTGTGGCCTCTTGAACCCGGAATGAAGGAGAAGAGCCATGCGCCACGGATTTAAAGGCCGCCGGTTCGCCCGCAGCATAAGCCATCGCAAGTCGATGTTTGCCAACCTTGCCGTATCGCTCATCGAGCATGAGCAGATCCTCACCACATTGCCGAAGGCGAAGGATCTGCGTCCGATCGTCGAAAAGCTGGTGACGCTCGGCAAGCGCGGCGATCTGCATGCCCGCCGTCAGGTGATTGCCCAGATCGGCAATGAAGGTGTCGTCAAGCGCCTGTTCGACACGATCGCGCCGCGCTACGCCACCCGCAATGGCGGCTATCTGCGCATCATGAAGGCGGGCTTCCGCCACGGTGACAATGCCGCCATGGCAGTCATCGAGTTCGTCGATCGCGACACCTCGGCTAAGGGCGCCGGCGACCGTGCCCGCATCGAGGCAGAAGGCACCGACGAGGAAGCCGCAGCCGCATAAGCTTCGGTTTGCGTAAAGAGTTCAAAGGGGCCTGCGGGCCCCTTTTTGTATTCCGAAATGCGGCAGGGAACATTTGCGACCATTTCTTGGCTCAGCTCAGACCTTATCGCTCAAAATGATTCGATTTCATTGCCTTAGCCTTTCATTTTGCACAATCGTCGGGACAATGGCGCCCGACCCGGAGGATTCGGAATGCACGTAAAACGGCTGTCTCTTGTTCTACTCTGCGCCTTGATGGCGCTGGCAGTCGTGCCGGCGGCCAGGCAGGCGCTGGCTCAGGACACCAAGGCGGATCCCGGTCTGTCCGATGTGCTGACCGACATGCTGCGCGGCGCCGAAGGCGAAAATGCCACCTCCGGTCCAGACAAGCGCGTGCCGTTCGGCCGCGAGGAGGTGCAACTGTCCTTCGCGCCGCTGGTCAAGCAGACGGCGCCGGCCGTGGTCAATGTCTATGCCTCGCAAACGGCCAAGATGAGGTCGCCCTTTGACGGCGATCCGTTCTTCGAAGAGTTCTTCGGCCGTTCGCAGCCGCGTGCGCAGTCCTCGCTCGGCTCCGGCGTGCTGGTCGATCCGACAGGCATAGTGGTCACCAATTTCCACCTCATCAAGGACGCCGATCAGGTCAAGGTCGCCACCGCGGACGGGCGTGAATTCGACAGCAAGGTGCTGCTCAAGGACGAGACGCTTGACCTCGCCGTGCTCAAGATCTCCTCCGACAAGCCATTTCCGGTCGTCGCCATCGGCGATTCCGACGCGCTCGAGGTTGGCGACCTGTTGTTGGCCATCGGCAACCCTTTCGGTGTCGGCCAGACCACGACCAGCGGCATCGTTTCGGCGCTTGCCCGCAGCCACATCGGCGTTTCCGATTCCAGTTTCTTCATCCAGACGGACGCAGCGATCAATCCGGGCAATTCCGGCGGTGCGCTGATCAACATGGGTGGCCAACTGGTCGGCATCAACACGGCGATCTACAGCCGCAGCGGCGGCTCGATCGGCATCGGCTTTGCTATTCCCTCCAACATGGTTCGCGCGTTTGCCGATGCGGCCAAGGCCGGGCGCGACTTCTTCGAGCGGCCCTATATCGGCGCCGAATTCGAGCGCGTGACACCGCAGATCGCCGAATCGCTCGGTCTGGAGACCCCGACCGGGGCGCTGGTTTCGACCGTCGAAGAAGCAGGGCCGGCGGCCACGGCGGGGCTCAAACCCGGCGATGTCGTGCTGTCGCTCAACGGCACGCCGGTCGAGAGTATCGAGGCGCTGGATTACCGAATGGCGACGCTGTCGATCGGCACCAATGCCAGCTTCGGCGTCCTCAGCAAAGGCCAGCAAGCGACGATGGAGATTGCGCTGGAGCGCGCGCCGGAAGGTGCAAAACTCGCGGAAGTGACACTGCGCGGTCGCAGCCCGTTTTCCGGCGCCAAGGTTGCGGACCTGTCGCCTCGGCTCGCGCAGCGGCTCGGCATGCGCACAGATGTCAAGGGTGTTACCGTGGTCGACATCAATCGCGGTTCGCCTGCAGCCGGTTTCGGCTTCCAGCCGGGCGACATCGTTCGCGAGGTCAATGGCTTAACCATCGACACCGCCGAGACCCTGGAACAGGCAGCCATGGAAGAGACGCGCTGGTGGCGCTTTACCGTCGAGCGAGGCGGGCAGATACTGCGCCAGGTGTTGCGTTACTAAGCCCGAGCCTCGATCCTTCGGACGAGATCGCGCTCAACGAAAAGAAGTGCATGGCCGATCTGTTCAGTGTCGATGAACCGGAAAAGGCGCCGCCCGGCAGGCCGCTGGCCGACCGACTGCGCCCGAAGAACCTCGGCGAGGTCGTTGGCCAGGAGCATCTGACCGGGCCTGACGGCGCACTGACGCGGCTGATCGGCTCCGGCTCGCTCGGCTCGATGATCTTCTGGGGGCCGCCCGGGACGGGCAAGACCACGGTCGCGCGGCTGCTTGCCGGCGAAACCAGCCTTGCCTTCCAACAGATATCGGCGGTGTTTTCCGGTGTCGCCGACCTGAAGAAAGTATTCGAGGCGGCAAAGCTGCGCCGCACCAACGGCCGTCAGACGCTGCTCTTCGTCGACGAGATTCATCGCTTCAACCGGGCCCAGCAGGACAGTTTTCTGCCTGTGATGGAAGACGGCACAGTCGTGCTGGTTGGCGCCACCACGGAGAACCCGTCCTTCGAGCTGAACGCGGCGCTTCTATCCCGCGCGCGCGTGCTGGTCTTCCATTCGCTCGGTGAGGACAGCATCGCAAAACTGCTGGTGCGTGCCGAGGAGACCGAGGGCAGGGCGCTGCCGCTCGACGATGAGGCGAGGGCGATGCTCATCCGCATGAGCGATGGCGATGGCCGCGCGGCGCTGACGCTGGCCGAAGAGGTCTGGCGCGCCGCCAAGTCAGGCGAGGTGTTCGGCGCCGAGGGCCTGCAGCGCATCGTCCAGCGCCGGGCGCCGATCTACGATAAGGGCCAGGACGGCCACTACAATCTGATATCGGCGCTGCATAAATCGGTGCGCGGCTCCGACCCGGACGCCGCCCTCTATTATCTCGCCCGCATGTTCGACGCCGGCGAGGATCCGCTCTATCTCGGCCGCCGGCTGGTGCGCATGGCGATGGAGGATATCGGACTGGCAGACCCGCAGGCGCTGGTCATCGCCAATGCCGCCAAGGATGCCTACGACTACCTGGGCTCGCCAGAGGGCGAGCTCGCCTTCGCCGAGGCCACCGTCTATCTCGCCAGCGCGCCCAAATCCAACGCCGTCTACACCGCCTTCAAGGCCGCCACTCAGGCGGCGAAGGAGTTCGGCTCGCTGCTGCCGCCCAAACACATCCTCAACGCGCCGACCAAGCTGATGAAAGAAGAAGATTACGGCGCCGGCTACCGTTACGACCACGACGAGCCGGACGCTTTTTCCGGACAGGATTATTTTCCGGAAAAGATGGGCCGCCGCACATTCTATGATCCTCCGGAGCGCGGTTTCGAGCGTGATATCAGGAAACGGCTCGACTATTGGGCGAAGCTGCGCGGTGAGCGGAACAAATAAGCTCGCTTCATTCGGCCGGATCGGCAAACGGCATGTTTGGATCACTGACATAGAACAGAACCATGCGCGCCGTCTGCCGCGCGTCCAGGTTCCGTCCGGTCATTTTGACCAGCGGCGGTTCGACAAAAATCTCTCCGGCTTTCACCGTGACCGCTTCACGCCCGTCCAGTTCCAGAGTGAAAGTGCCCTCCAGCATGTAGACCGTTACCGGAAAGCGATGCGAATGATAGGGTGTGCAATCGCCGGGCTCGAGCGTGGCCAGAAGCACGCGTATTTCCTGGTCGGACGTTTTGGGCATTGCTGCGGTTGCTTCCCGGTGCAGCACCTGCAATTTGGCGGCGCCCGTTTCCCGCGCCGAGATGGTGACGCCGACCGTGAGGCCGGAGATCGCCGAACCGACTTCCGCCGTCTTGTGCATCGCCGTTCTCCATTTCACCAGGCTGAGCTTAGTACCGGTGCTGTGCGGGCGGCAGCAGCAAGGTTGCGGAGCAAGCATGCAAGGATGCATAACATCGGCGATGTTCGACTGGAGCGACCTTCGCTATTTCCTGGCCGTCGCGCGCCATGGCAGCACACTTGCCGCCTCAAGGGCGCTCGGCGTGAATCAGTCGACGGTGCATCGGCGCATCGCCGAGCTTGAGCGGCGCATCGGCGGCCCGCTGATGTTGCGCTACCCCGCCGGTTACCGGTTGACGGAGTTCGGCGAGGCGCTGCTTCCGGCGGCCGAGGCCATCGAGACGTCCGTGATGGCACTCGAACGCCGGATCGTCGCCTATCGCAGCGACCTGGCTGGAACCATTCGGCTGACCGTTCCGGAACCACTCGTTTCACGCATTGTCGGTTCGACGCTGCTCGACATGTTTCATGCGCGCTACCCGGCATTGCGCATCGAATTTGTGATGAGCGACCGCTATCTCGATCTGTCCAAGGGGGAGGCCGACATCGCGCTCAGATCCGGTGAGCCCGCTGACGAAACCCTGATTGGCCGCAAGATCGCCGACTCCATCTGGGCCGTCTATGGCAGCCGCTCCTATGTCCAGCAACACGGCGCTCCGCAACGTATCGAGGATGTTGGGCGTCATGCACTCGTCGGTTTTGACGGCATGCTGATCAATCACCGAGCGGCAAAGTGGCTCGCGGCGATAGCGCCAGGCGCCAATATCACGGCGCGCAACAACAGCGTGCTGGGTGTCCTGCATGCCGTCAAATCGGGGATCGGCATTGCGCCGCTGCCGACAACGATCGCCGATATGGACGACGATCTGGTCCGGATCCTGCCGCCAGTGCCGGAACTGACAAGGGGTTGGTATCTGCTGACCCACCCAGAGCTTCGGCAAACTCCACGCATCCGCGCATTTTTCGATTTCGTCGTCGAAAAGCTGGACATGGTCCGCCCGATCCTGATGGGATGATGGACGACCTGCTCGACAGGCCTGCGCACGGACCTGCGGCGAAGCGTCCGAAGCGGTTGCGGCCTCCGCTCACACCACTGTGATGTGCAGGGTGGAGCGCATTCGACGATTTGTGCATCCGCCAACTCCGAGTGCACGCGGCAGGGATTGACCGAGAAGGCCCTGTAAGGGCAGTAGACGGCGATGATTAATCTCCTCCTCGTTGCCGCGGGCGGCGCTATTGGTGCGGGGCTGCGCCACGTCGCCAATTTCGTCGCGCTGCGTCTTGTCGGCCCGAGTTTTCCCTGGGGCACGATGGCGATCAACATTGTCGGCTCCTTTGCGATGGGTCTGTTCATCACGACCCTGGCGCGGCGCTACGGCGGATCGAACGAGCTTCGGCTGTTCGTCGCCACTGGCATTCTTGGCGGTTTCACCACCTTCTCCGCCTTTTCGCTCGATTTCGCGACGCTGTGGGAGCGTGGCGCGACGCTGCCGGCGTTCGGATATGCCCTTGCCAGCCTCATTGGCGCGATCATTGCGCTGTTTCTGGGTCTTTGGCTCGCAAGAAGCCTCCCTTAATGCTATTGCCCCCGCTCACATCGCCGCGTGTCCCTTAGGACGCGCAAAGGACGCTGTAGCATTTTGATTTTGCGCATGACCTTTCCGAAAAACGATTTCAGGTCATGCGCTGGAAACGGGTAAAACGAGACAATGGCAGGCGTAGAACAGATCACGGTGGAGGCCGGCGAGGCGGGCATGCGGCTCGATCGCTGGTTCAAGACCCATTTTCCGGGTCTCGGCTTCGGCCATCTGCAAAAGCTGCTGCGCTCCGGCCAGATCCGAGTCGATGGTGGCAGGGTGAAGGCTGATACCCGCGTCGAGCCGGGCCAGACGGTTCGCATCCCACCGCTCGAAGTGGACAAGAAGGGCGAGAGCCCGCTCACCGGTCACTCGATCCGCAATCAGGGCGACGCCGACGTTCTGGCCCAAATGCTGATCCATGAAGATCCGAAAGTCTTCGTCTTCAACAAGCCTGCAGGCCTTGCCGTTCAGGGTGGCTCGGGTGTCACCCGCAATGTCGACGACATGCTGGAAGCCTGGCGCAACCAGAAGGGCGAGAAACCGCGTCTGGTGCACCGGCTCGACCGCGACACGTCAGGCGTGCTGGTCGTCGCCCGCACCAGGCTCGCCGCCATGAAGCTTGCCGAGGCGTTCCGGGCGCGTGAGACCAAGAAGACCTATTGGGCGCTGGTCAAGGGCGTGCCGCCGAAGCGCGAGGACAAGATCTCGACCTGGCTGATCAAGGAGCCGACGCCCGACGGCGACCGCGTGCGCGTTGCCAAGCATGGCGAAAAGGGCGCGGACCACGCGGTGTCTTATTACCGGATCGTCGAACAGGCGGCGCAGACCCTGTCCTGGCTGGAAATGGAACCCTATACCGGCCGTACCCACCAGCTTCGCGTCCATGCCGCTCACATCGGCTGCCCGATCATCGGGGACCCCAAATATTTCGAGGCCGACACCAATTGGGATTTCCCCGGCGGCATGCAGAACCGCTTGCATCTGCACGCGCGCCGCATCGTCATCCCGCATCCCGACAAGGGGTTTATCGACGTTACCGCACCGATGCCGCCGCATATGCGCCAGAGCTGGAACCTGATCGGCTTCGACGACGCCAGCGCGGAGGACTAGGTCCAGTGGGTATCGCCACCGATACACTCGACCGCCGCGACAGGGTCGACATGGCGGCGGCCGCCATTATGGTTGGGCTGACCTTTTCCTGGGGGCTGAACTACGTCGCCGCCAAAATCTCCTATGCCGGCTACGATCCCGTTTTCCTGTCGATCGCACGGTCGGTCATTGGCGGGCTGTGCGTGCTCGCCTGGTGCCGCTGGCGCGGCATTGTGCTTTTTACCCGCGACGGAACGTTTGTCGCCGGCATTCTGGCAGGCGCGCTTTTTGGTCTCGAGTTCCTGTTTCTCTATGTCGGGCTCGAACAGACGACCGTCGCGCGCAACACCTTGCTGGTCAACACCATGCCGTTCTGGGTGCTGGTCGGCGGGCATTTCCTGCTGAACGAACGCATCACCGCGCGCCGGCTCGTCGGACTTCTGCTCGCATTCGCTGGATTGGTCGCGGTGTTCTCCGACCAGCTGAGCGCCGATAATGGTGCGACACTGACCGGTGACCTGCTCAGTCTCGGCGCTGGCATTCTCTGGGCCTTGACCTACATCGTCATCAAGCGGACGAAATTGGCGGAAACGAGCGCCGAGAAATTGCTGCTCTACCAACTGGCCGGCGCTGCCGTAGTCGGCGCCCTGGTGCTGCCTTTCGCCGGGCCGCCCGTCCGCGATTTCGCCGCGTTGCCGACCTTGGCCCTGCTTTTCCAAGCGGTCTACATCGTCGCCTTCACCTATGTGCTGTGGTTCTGGCTGCTCAGGCGCTATCCGGCATCGGGCCTGTCGAGCTTCACCTTCCTGTCACCGGTGTTCGGCGTGCTGTGCGGCGCCATCTTCTTGAACGAGCCGCTGACCATTCGTATTTTCCTGGCACTCGGCCTCATCGCAGCCGGTCTGGTCATTGTGAATCGGCCGGCCCGAAAACATATCCCCGGATGAAAGGCTCCGGCATGCGCGATATTCTCAACGACCTCGAAGCGGGAAAGCAGCTTTCCGATCCGGATCCGGTGCGCCGTGCCCAGATCCAGATGAAGACGCAACTGCCGAAACGCTTCTACAAAGCCGTCTCGGTCGCACCGGCCGAAGATGTTTTTGCCGTTCATCTCGATGGCAAGCCGGTCCGCACGCCGGGCAAGGCGCTGCTGGTCCTGCCGACCGAAAAAGCGGCTGCTCTGGTCGCCGACGAGTTCGCTGCGCAAGGTGAGACCATCGACCCGGTGACGATGCCGGTCATGCGTCTGGCCAATACGGCCATCGACGGTGTCGCCAGTGACCCGCAAGCGGTGCTGGAGGACATCCTGCGGTTCGCCTCATCCGACCTGCTCTGCTATCGCGCCGACGCCCCGCAGGGGCTGGTCGACCGGCAGAACGAATATTGGGATCCCATCATCGACTGGGCGCGGAGCGCGCTCGGCGCCCGGTTTCATCTCGCCGAGGGGGTGATCCATGTCGAGCAGCCGCGCGAGAGCATCGCAGTGCTCGGTGTTCATCTTGCCCAGCGTGCCGACCCGCTACGGCTGGCGGCCATCCACGTGATGACGTCGCTGACGGGGTCGGCCCTGTTGGCGCTGGCCGTCGATTTCGGCGAGATCGACGGCGAGGCAGCCTGGGCCGCCGGCCATGTCGACGAGGACTGGCAGGCCGAGCACTGGGGCCATGACGCAGGGGCTGTCGCTCGCCGTGCCCACCGCAAGCGCGATTTCGTGGCGGCCGTCGGTCTTCTCGAGGCACTCAAAGCCTAATCGCAACGCCGCCCGCGTTGCACGTTAGGGCGACGTGCGTCCAGTCGGACGCACAAAGTACGCTCTAACACTTTGAATCAATGCATCGGCCCGAAGATCGATTCCGATCTTCGGGCCGATGCATTGGACCAAAGTCATAATCCCAAAGGCGGGCTGCCTCTGGGCGACGCTTTCTGTCATTTCTCGCGGCGATTGCTGCCCGAGTTCGTGTCCAGAGGCACGACACCGCGCAGCATCAAGCACAGCGAGATGTCACGGGAGGACGAATTCATGGCAATGGCAGCGACCGCCGGCAGAGCAAGCCGCGGCATGACGCGGGAAGAGAAGAAAGTCATCTTCGCTTCCTCACTCGGCACTGTTTTCGAATGGTATGATTTTTATCTCTACGGCACCTTGGCGGCCGCGATCGGCGCTGCGTTCTTCACGCAATATCCGGAAACAACGCGCAACATCTTCACGCTGCTGGCTTTCGCGGCAGGCTTCCTCGTGCGCCCGTTCGGTGCGCTGGTGTTCGGCCGCATCGGCGATCTCGTCGGCCGCAAATACACCTTTCTCGTCACCATCCTGATCATGGGCCTGTCGACCTTCCTGGTCGGCATACTTCCTGGCGCGGCCAGTTGGGGCATCGCGGCGCCGATTATCCTGGTTGCGCTGCGCATGCTGCAAGGCCTGGCGCTCGGTGGCGAGTATGGCGGTGCCGCGACCTACGTCGCCGAGCACGCACCCGACGACCGTCGTGGCTTCTACACGTCATGGATCCAGACGACGGCCACGCTCGGCTTGTTCCTGTCGCTGATCGTCATCCTGATCGTGCAGAATTCGCTGAGCAAGGAAGACTTCGCGGACTGGGGCTGGCGCATTCCGTTCCTGGTCTCTGCTGTCCTGCTGGGCATTTCGGTCTGGATTCGCCTGTCGCTTGCCGAATCGCCGACATTCCAGCGGATGAAGGACGAAGGTAAGGGCTCCAAGGCGCCACTGACGGAAGCGTTCGGCCAATGGAAAAATGCCAAGATCGCCATTCTGGCGCTTCTCGGCCTTACCGCCGGCCAGGCCGTGGTCTGGTATAACGGCCAATTCTATGCGCTGTTCTTCCTGCAGAACGTGCTCAAGGTCGACGGCCAGTCGGTCAATATAATGATCGCTATCGCGCTGGCGCTCGGAACGATATTCTTCGTCGTGTTCGGCTGGCTTTCCGACAAGATTGGCCGCAAGCCGATCATCATGGCGGGCCTGGCGCTGGCGATCGTCACGACCTTCCCGCTGTTCAAGGCGCTGACCTGGGCAGCCAACCCGGCGCTCGCCACCGCGCAGCAAAACACCCGTGCCACGATTACCGCAGCGCCTGGCGACTGCAAGTTCCAGTTCAATCCGACTGGAACGCGCAAGCCTCTCACGTCGTGCGATATTGCAACGGACTTCCTTGCCAAGAGCTCCGTGCCCTATGACATTGTCACGACAGCGGCACCGGGAACGGCGGCCAGCGTCAAGATCGGCACCGAAACGGTGGCGTCCTATGATGCCGTGGCAGCCGCAGACAAGGCAACTTCAAGCGACGCCGCGTTCAAGAAGGCAATCAACATTGCGTTGCAGGACGGTGGCTATCCGCTGAAGCGTACTGCGGCCAAGGTCGCCGACCAGAAGCTTGACGCCTTTGTCGCGGCCAATCCGGAACTGAAGCTCGACGCCGCCGCAATCCGCGCCGGCGACAAGACGACGGTTGCGGCCGACCAGGCGGTCAAGGACAAGCTGCTGACGGTCAATGAGGCTGCGGCGGGAGCGCCCGAGATCACCGTCTACAATGTCCCGGGAGCAGGCGCCTTTGCGATGTTTGCCGACCCTGAACAGGTCAGCTGGGCAAAGGTCATCGGCATCCTGTTCATCCTGGTCCTTTACGTGACCATGGTCTACGGACCGATCGCCGCGATCCTGGTAGAAATGTTCCCGACCCGCATCCGCTATACCGGCATGTCGTTGCCCTATCACATCGGCAATGGCTGGTTCGGCGGCCTGCTGCCGGCGACGGTGTTCGCGCTCAGCGCCTACAGCGGCGATATCTACTACGGCCTCTGGTATCCGGTGGTGATCGCGGCGATGTCGCTGGTCATCGGCACGATCTTCGTCAGGGATACGCTGGGAACCGACTTGCACGCCAAGACCTGATCCTGGGCTGACAGCAAAAATGCAAAGCCCGGCGCGAGCGATCGCGCCGGGCTTTTACAATTCGTCAAAGCGATTCGGAGGAAAGGTTTAGCTCTTCCGCTCCTGTTTTTCTTCCTCGATGGCGGCCTCGTGGTACCAGCCGCTTCCGAAATCCGTACGGTTGCGCAATGAAGCAAGCTCTGCCGCGAATTTAGCCTTTCCGCTTAAATTTGAGGCAGAGGCGCGCGCTGCCAGCGGGAACATCAGGATTTTGGCCGACTGACGGGTAGGAGTGATTTCCATAGTCGGTCTCCCTTCTTCTGCAGAGCCTTGCCGATTCAATCTTTCCCGAAGATAGGTTCTGCAATCGAGTTAGGCAATATGATTATAAAAAGATCAGTATCTGCCTGTTATTTATACAAAACATGCTTGTGATTGATCCGGACGCATTGCGATTGCGCGGCGCCGGATTTGTTGGGATGCGGCGCCACTTTTGTCGCATCCTTGGCCGCTGAAAATGGCACACGAATTGCT
Organism: Mesorhizobium sp. f-mel; assembly: GCF_053850215.1. Classification (NCBI taxonomy): domain Bacteria; kingdom Pseudomonadati; phylum Pseudomonadota; class Alphaproteobacteria; order Hyphomicrobiales; family Phyllobacteriaceae; genus Mesorhizobium; species Mesorhizobium sp. f-mel. The sequence continues at coordinate 72,607 of NZ_JBSPTO010000010.1, read as the reverse complement.
CTTTAATAATCCGGCAGGTCGGCTGCAGGGTGGCTGGCATGCCGGCGCCGTCCAAGGTTCGGTGATCAAAGCAACGAGAGGCTAGAATGACGAAATACAAGCTCGAGTACATTTGGCTCGATGGATACACCCCGGTTCCCAACCTTCGTGGAAAGACGCAGATCAAGGAATATGCCGAATTTCCGACGCTCGACCAGCTTCCGCTGTGGGGCTTCGACGGTTCCTCGACCATGCAGGCCGAAGGCCACTCGTCCGACTGCGTGCTGAAGCCGGTCGCCATCTATCCGGATCCCGCGCGCACCAATGGCGTGCTCGTCATGTGCGAAGTGATGATGCCGGACGGCGTGACGCCGCATGTTTCCAACAAGCGCGCCACCATCCTCGATGACGAGGGCGCCTGGTTCGGCTTCGAGCAGGAGTATTTCTTCTACAAGGATGGCCGCCCGCTCGGCTTCCCCGAAAGCGGTTACCCGGCGCCGCAAGGCCCGTACTACACCGGCGTTGGCTATTCGAACGTCGGCTCCGTCGCCAGGCAGATCGTCGAGGAGCACCTCGACCTCTGCCTTGCCGCCGGCATCAACCACGAAGGCATCAACGCCGAGGTAGCCAAGGGCCAGTGGGAATTCCAGATTTTCGGCAAGGGCTCCAGGAAGGCCGCCGACCAGATGTGGATGGCCCGCTACCTGATGCAGCGCCTCACCGAGAAATACGGGATCGACATCGAATACCACTGCAAGCCGCTCGGCGACACCGACTGGAACGGTTCCGGCATGCACGCCAACTTCTCGACCGCCTATATGCGCGAAGTCGGCGGCAAGGACTATTTCGAGGCGCTGATGGCTGCCTTCGACAAAAACCTGATGGATCACATCGCCGTCTACGGGCCGGACAACGACAAGCGTTTGACCGGCAAGCATGAGACCGCGCCATGGAACAGGTTCAGCTATGGCATCGCCGACCGGGGCGCCTCGATCCGAGTGCCGCATTCCTTCATCAACAATGGCTATAAGGGTTACCTCGAGGATCGCCGCCCGAACTCGCAGGGCGACCCCTACCAGATCGCCTCGCAAATCCTGAAGACGATCGCCTCCGTCCCGGCCAGCGCCGAGGTTTCGGCTGCCGCTTGAGCATGCAGTCACGGCGTGGACTTCGTGTCTGCGCCGTGTCTCGCTCTCGTCGCGTCGGCGTTTTGCCAAGGGCGACTACACCAACTGCTCGATTTGTATTCTCCATCCCAAACAAAAAACCCCGCCGGATCGCTCCGGCGGGGTTTTGTTTGTCCCTTAGCCGATCCGGTCAGACCGAATAATACATGTCGTATTCGACCGGATGCGGGGTCATTTCGAAGCGCATCACTTCGGCCATCTTGAGCTCGATGTAGCTGTCGATCTGGTCGTCGTCGAACACGCCGCCTGCCTTCAGGAAGCCACGGTCCTTGTCGAGGCTCTGCAAGGCTTCGCGCAGCGAGCCGCAGACGGTCGGGATCTTCTTCAGTTCCTTCGGCGGCAGGTCGTAGAGATCCTTGTCCATCGGCTGGCCGGGATGGATCTTGTTCTTGATGCCGTCCAGGCCGGCCATCAGCATGGCGGCAAAGGCGAGGTAGGGGTTCGCGCCCGGATCGGGGAAGCGGACCTCGACGCGCTTGGCCTTCGGCGACGAGCCGAATGGAATGCGGCAGGAGGCAGAGCGGTTGCGCGCCGAATAGGCGAGCAGCACCGGCGCTTCATAGCCCGGCACCAGACGCTTGTAGGAGTTGGTCAGCGGGTTGGTGAAGGCGTTGATCGCCTTGGCGTGCTTGATGATGCCGCCGATGTAGAACAGGCAGCTCTCCGAAAGGCCGGCATATTCGTTGCCGGCGAAGGTCGGCTTGCCGCCCTTCCAGATTGACTGGTGGACGTGCATGCCCGAGCCGTTGTCGCCAAAGACTGGCTTCGGCATAAAGGTGGCCGTCTTGCCGTAGGCATTGGCGACCTGGTGCACGACATATTTGTAGATCAGCATTTTGTCGGCGTTGCGGACCAGAGTGTCGAACTTGATGCCGAGTTCGTGCTGGGCAGCGGCGACTTCGTGGTGATGCTTCTCGACGCGCACGCCCATTTCGGCGAGCACGGTCAGCATCTCCGAGCGCATGTCCTGCGCCGAGTCGATCGGCGGCACCGGGAAATAGCCGCCCTTGATGCGCGGACGATGACCGAGATTGCCCGTCTCGTAGTCGGTGTCGTCATTGGAGGGCAGTTCGGTGGAGTCGAGCTTGAAGCCAGTGTTGTACGGATCGGCCTTGTACTTGACGTCGTCGAACACGAAGAACTCGGCTTCCGGGCCGACGAAGATCTGATCGCCGATGCCTTCCGCCTTCATGTAGGCTTCTGCCTTCTTGGCGGTGCCGCGCGGGTCGCGGTTGTAGGATTCTCCGGAGATCGGATCGAGGATGTCGCACAGGATAACCATGGTCGACTGTGCGAAGAACGGATCCATATGCACTGTCTCGGTATCGGGCATCAGCACCATGTCGGACTCGTTGATCGCCTTCCAGCCGGCGATGGAAGATCCGTCGAACATGACGCCGTCGGCAAACATGTCTTCCTCGACCTCAACGACATCCATCGTCACGTGCTGCAGCTTGCCCTTCGGATCGGTGAAGCGCAGGTCAACGAATTTCACGTCGTTGTCCTTGATCTGCTTCATGATGTCTTTGGCTGTCGTCATGTCATGTTTCCCTGTGTGATGACGTTTCGAGGAGATGATCTGAAATCAGAAAGCTCAGACCGCGTCCATCCCTGTTTCCCCGGTGCGGATGCGTACAACTTCCTCGATGTTGGAGACGAAGATCTTGCCGTCGCCGATCCGGCCGGTCTGGGCGGCCTTGCGGATGGCTTCGATCGCGCCTTCGACCGCGTCGTCGCCGAGCACGACCTCGATTTTCACCTTGGGCAGAAAATCCACGACATATTCAGCGCCGCGATAGAGTTCGGTATGGCCCTTCTGGCGGCCAAAACCCTTGGCTTCCGTAACGGTGATGCCTTGCAGCCCGGCCTCCTGAAGCGCTTCTTTCACTTCGTCTAGTTTGAACGGCTTGATGATCGCTTCGATCTTTTTCATGTAAAAAGTGGCCTCCACTGCCAAAAAGACGGGTTGTGAGCCCCGCTTGCGCCTCCTTCAAGCACGAACTGTGCCAATTTGAGGGGATTCGAAGCGGTATCACGCGATTTCGATGCCATGCCGCGTTGGGGGATAAATTCGCGTCATTCGCCGTGTTGGATGCGTCATGGATACTGGGAACCTACACATTGTCGGCGCTTCCGTCCGCACAATAATTGGGCAGACAGAGCATTTCGCGAGCATTTGTGCTTCGAAGAGGCCATTGTCCCTAACGATGTGCTTATAGATCGTGCCCTCTCATCACCGTTTGCTTCGAACCGAAAACTGGACAATGTTTGACCACAGGGATCGGGGTTTGACCACAGGGATCGGGCTTGAGCCAATGCGGATCGGCATCCATGAACAATGAAATTTTGTCTCCGGCCGAAATGGCTGAGGCCGACTGGTTGACGATTTCCGCCGGACCACTCAACGGCATTGGCCTGATGCGCAATGCAGGTGCCGCGGTCGCTGCGGTGGTGCTCGCCCGTTTTCCGGCTGCCAGACGCGTACACGTACTGTGCGGGCCCGGCAACAATGGCGGCGACGGATATGTCGTCGCCCGCATTCTTCAGGACAGCGCCGTCGACGTCTTGATGTGGGCATCCGGCTTCCCCAAAGCCGGCAGCGACGCGGCGCTCGCCGCTTCGGAATGCCGGGTCGGGCCTCGGCCGCTGTCGGAATTTGCCGCCGAGGCAGGAGCGATCCTGGTCGACGCGCTCTATGGGGCAGGGCTGTCCAAGCCGCTGTCCGGCGATGCCGCCAAGGCGGTCGAGGTCGCGACAGAGCTGAACCTGCCTGTCGTTGCGGTCGATCTGCCCTCAGGTGTGTCAGGCGAGAGCGGCCAGGTTCTCGGCCAGGCATTCCACGCCCGGATCACGGTGACGTTTGCGCGAAAAAAGCCCGGCCATCTGCTGTTGCCTGGGCGCGAGATGTGCGGCGAGTTGGTGCTTGCTGATATCGGCATCGGCGACGGGATTGTTGCGCAGCTTGAACCGCGAACCTTCGAGAACACCCCGCCGCTTTGGCTAGGGAACTTCCCGGTTCCAGCCGTCGACGCCCATAAGTACAGGCGCGGCCATGTCTGCGTCTTTTCCGGCGGGCCGTCGGCGACGGGCGCCGCACGGCTGTCGGCGGTTGCCGCGGCCAGAAGCGGGGCAGGGGCGGTGACCGTGCTGTCGCCGGCGAACGGGCTGCAGGCGAACGCCGCGCATCTGACCTCGATCATGCTGCGCAAGGCCGACAGCATCGCGGACGTACAGGAATTCATCGGCGACCGCCGGCCGACGGCTTTCGTCCTCGGACCCGGATTCGGCGTCGGCGAAAAAACACGGGATTTTGCCGTTGGCGTGCTGGCCACCGGGCAGCGGCAAGACGGCAGGGCCGACGGGCTGGTCCTCGATGCGGATGGCATCACCTCGTTTCGCGATACCCCGAAAGTTCTGTTCGAAGCCGCCCGTCGTCTGAACACGCCAGCGCTGGTGCTGACGCCGCATGAGGGCGAATTCGCCAGGCTGTTCCCAGACATCGCCGGAGACAGGAACCTGTCCAAGCTGGCCAAGGCGCGCTCTGCGGCCGAGCGCGCCGGCGCCATCGTCGTCTACAAAGGCGCGGACACGGTGATCGCGGCGCCCGATGGCAGAGCGGCGATCAACTGCAATGGCGCGCCATGGCTGGCCACCGCCGGTTCGGGCGACGTGCTGTCGGGGGTCATTGCCGGCTTCCTGGGGCAAGGCATGCCGGCTTTCGAAGCCGCCTGTGCGGCGGTCTGGATTCATGCCGAGGCCGGCAGCCGTTTCGGACCAGGGCTGATCGCCGAGGATTTGCTGCTGGCGCTGGTGCCGGTGCTGCGCGAGCTTGCCGAATGTCGCAACGAGGTGACTGCTCGATGAGCCGCGGGTTCGCGCTGCTTGCCGCAATCTTCGTCGCCGTTTTCATGGCGCACACCGCGCGTGCCGAAGGTCCCGTGACCATTGTCGACGATCCGGCCGTGCTCGCCGCCCTCGATGCCAAGGGTTTTGATTTCGCCGGCATATTCGGTCTCGATGGCGACGGGCGCGACCTGAAGGCGCTCTATGACAAGGCGCCGGCCTATCACCAAATCATCGAAACGGTTGCAAGAGATGTCGCCGCACTGCGGGCCGAGATGAAGGCCGGTGGGCGGCCGCTCTACGAAGTCACCGACGGCAATGTTGGCCGCATCATGGACATGCGCTGGCTGAAGTCCGACGCCGCGCGCTTCCGGCTGGTCGGTGTCGTCAATAGGCTCGATCGGCGTGATTTCGCCGAAATACGAGGCGACGGGCGCTGCGGCGAGGTGCGTTTCATCTACCGCCTTGCCTACAGCTTCAAGAAGAACGGCAAGGTTCTGGCTTCGCGCCTGCCGTTCAACTTCAATGCCATCTACAGCGCCGCGCCGGACGCCGACGGCGGCTGCGTCGGCGTTGCCGGGCGCTGGACGCCGCAGCTCGACGAGACCGTCGATACCGGCTGGCTCATCGGCGGGCCGCTGGAGAAGGCCGGACTGAGCTTCAAGCAGCTCGAGCTCAACGCCCAGGTGGTGCGCTTTCCCTCCGGCCAGGAGACCGAATTCGGCGGGCAGGCCGCCTATCTCATGCGGATTTTTGGCCTCGATAGAGAGACGGTCATCGAAAAGTCGCTGGAAAACACGCCCGACGCGGCGCGGCTTGCCGACGACGCCGCGCTGAAAGCAAAACTCGCCGACTATATCAGCGCCAATCTCGCGGCGGTCGATCTCGGCGTCTACGAAATCCCGCATGAATTCCTGGCGAAGAAGGTCATCTCGTGGTCGACTTTCGGCAGCGCAAGGCAGGCCAATCACCCGTTCACGCCGCTATTCCAGCCCGCGGATTTTTCTGGGCTCGACTATTCCGCGCTGAAGCTGGTGCGCACGCCGGAAGCGCTGGTCGAGCGGCTCGACAATGGCGCCTGCCAGGGGTGTCATCAAGCTGGTTCGACCGCTGGTTTCCATTTCATCGGCCTCGATGACAAGACGACTTCGCCGCTGAACCGCATCGAGGTCGGTATCTCGCCGCATCTTCATGCCGAGATGCCGCGACGCGAGGCCTGGCTGCGCGCGACCGCAGAGGGCAAGGAGCCGAACCGATTCCGCCCTTTGTCCTTCGCGCCGCCGGCTGCATGGAAGGACGCGGACGAGGTCGCCTATCTGCCGGCCGAGGTGGCGATGCCGTGTCTCATGCCGGAGGATGCGGCCGGCTTCGGCACAACCTGGCAATGCGACGGCGGCACCGTCTGCACGGCCCTGGCGACTGCATCCGGCGTGCGGACGAAGCAGGCGCAATGCTTGTTGCCCAAGGACAGCGAAAAGATGTTTTCCGGCCATCCATGTCTGACCGGCTCGATCACCAGCAACCCGGGGCAGCCTTTCAATGACCGCTACAGCATATCAGGCCAGTTCGCGGCCTTCGCGACCGACATTTCGCGCGCCGCCTACACCTGCCGGCCGCCGAAGATCGGCGTGCCGGCCGGCATTGCCTATCGCGGCTGCGACGACAAGGATCGTGCCTTTGCCGCCTTCAAGCCGGGCAAGCCGATGCCGAACGAGATCTGCGGGCTGGTTGGCGGGAAAAAATTCGACATTTGCGTGGCGACCAACAATTTCGACCAGTGCCTAGGCGGCGCAGTCAACCGCGGCAACCGGCCGGCCTGCTCGGCCGATCATTTCTGCCGTGAGGATTATATGTGCCAGTCGCTACCGCCCGATACGCCTGGTATCGGCAGGGTGAAAGGTATCGGCTTCTGCTCGCCGACCTATTTTATCTTCCAGATGCGCATCGACAATCATGCCACGCCGTGGTCGGGCGCCGTCCGCGCGACGATGGGCGCGGGGTTCGGCGCGGCGGAAGCGGAGTGACCGGTACCTCGTCGCAAAAATCCAAATGGATCGCCTACCGATCGAGATAATCGGCGATTTTCGATGTCCATTCACTGTCGAAATGGCGAACTCGCTCTGCGACCATTTCATTGCTCAGCAGGCTCGACAGGGCAGGAACCAAAACCGGCTCTATCGTTGGAACGGAGCTATATCCAAGAGCAGCCAGACGTTCCGACCATGGTGGATGGTCCGCCTTCTCGTCATCGGGGGCGTCCCAGGCCTTCAGTGCATATTCTTGCAGAAGGCTGGTGCTCGACAAGTCGCTGCACACCGCCAGAACTCTATTGAGCGGCGGGCGAGGCGGTGCCATCGCACCAAGCAACTCACACTTGAGCGGATTGTAAACCCGATCATCGAAGAACTTATCGGCTGCGGCGATCAGGAGCAGGGCGCGCGCCGCTTCGTGCGAATCGCCTGACATTGCCGCATGACGATCGGCATCGATTTCCGCTCGTCTCGATAGCCGTATTCCTTCGCGTTCCAGAGAGTACGACAGCGGAGCCAGCATCCAGTAAAACAGGCTGCCGGAAACTGTTTTTCCGGGAGGAGCATATTCGAAAATCAAATCGAAGCTTTTGTCGAGCTCGGCAAGATTGAGACCGCCGTTTGTGTCCCTGTTTTTCAGATGAGCGTTTTCGTGAGCAAGGATTGCCGAAAATGCCTTTTCGTCGGTCACGGCAAGCAACGGGATACCGACGGTCAAGATCGCCCGACGGCCAAGCAGACCCAGAAACGGGCGCTCTTCCCCAATGCTGGCGTTCAGATCACTGCTTAGCACAATCGTCGTCTGGCTGGCGCGATGTTTGCCAGCCACGCTTTCCCACACTGCCCACAATTTTGGCGCCGAGTCCCGAGTAATACCTTCCACCCTGCTAGGCCGAAACCCGGCAAACAATGCTCCAATTAACAGAACGAAAGCCAGCATTGCAGCCGGTACGGCAATAACACCGCCCGCGATAGCCGCGAGCGGATGCCGGTCAACGAGCAGCAGCCAGAGGAGCACCGGGCAGAAAAGCGGCAGAACAAAAAGCAGTCGGCAAACCTGCCGAAGTGCTCTCCCGTGTAGAGGACCAGGCGCGACATCAGCGTCTCACAACGGAATGTTGTCGTGCTTCTTCCAAGGGTTCTGCATATCCTTGTTGCGCAGCATGCGGAGCGCGCGCGCAATGCGGCGGCGGGTCGAATGCGGCATGATCACCTCATCGACATAGCCGCGCTCGGCGGCGACGAAGGGCGACAAGAAGCGATCCTCGTAAGCCTTTGTATGCGCTGCGATCTTCTCCGCATCGCCGATGTCCTTGCGATAGATGATCTCGACCGCGCCCTTGGCGCCCATCACCGCGATCTGCGCCGTCGGCCAGGCATAGTTCATGTCGCCGCGCAGATGCTTTGACGCCATCACGTCATAAGCGCCGCCATAGGCCTTTCGGGTGATGACGGTGATCTTCGGGACGGTCGCTTCGGCATAGGCGAACAAAAGCTTGGCGCCGTGCTTGATCAGCCCGCCATATTCCTGCGCGGTGCCGGGCAGAAAGCCTGGAACGTCGACAAAGGTGACGATCGGAATCGAGAAACAGTCGCAGAAGCGCACGAATCGCGCCGCCTTGCGGCTGGCGTCGGAATCGAGCACGCCGGCCAGCACCATCGGCTGGTTGGCGACGAAGCCCACCGTGCGGCCTTCGACGCGGCCGAAGCCGGTGACGATGTTTTTCGCAAAACTCTGCTGGATCTCGAAGAAGTCACCCTCGTCGGCAACTTTAAGGATCAACTCCTTGATGTCGTAGGGTTTATTGGCGTTGTCGGGGATCAGCCGGTCGAGCGACAGATCGTGATCGGTGACCGACTGGTAGCATTCGATCTCGGGGATATCAGCCGTATTGGAGGCAGGCAGCAGATCGACCAGCCGGCGCATCTGCAGCAACGCCTCGACGTCATTGTCGTAGGCGCCATCGGCAATCGAGGACTTGGTCGTGTGGACGGAGGCGCCGCCGAGGCTCTCGGCAGTCACCGTTTCGTTGGTGACCGTCTTCACCACGTCCGGCCCGGTGACGAACATGTAGGAGGTGTCGCGCACCATGAAGATGAAGTCGGTCATGGCAGGCGAATAGACGTCGCCACCGGCGCAAGGGCCCATGATCAGTGAAATCTGCGGGATGACGCCGGAGGCGAGCACATTGCGCTGGAAGATCTCGGCATAACCGCCAAGTGCTGCCACGCCTTCCTGGATGCGGGCGCCGCCGGCGTCGTAGAGGCCGATGATCGGTGCGCGGTTGCGCAGCGCCATCTCCTGCACCTTGACCACCTTTTCGGCGTGGGCCTCGGACAGCGAGCCGCCGAACACGGTAAAGTCCTTGGCGAAGACATAGACCGGGCGGCCATTGACGGTGCCCCAGCCGGTGACGACGCCGTCGCCGGCGATTTTGGTCTTCTCCATGCCGAAATCGGTCGAGCGGTGCTCGACATACATGTCGAACTCCTCGAACGAGCCCTCGTCGAGAAAGACGTCGATGCGTTCGCGCGCGGTGAGCTTGCCCTTCTTGTGCTGAGCGTCGATGCGGGCCCGGCCGCCGCCCATGCGCGCCATGTCGCGGCGGCGCTCGAGTTCCTTCAGCACGTCCTTCATCGCTCGATCCCCAAAAACGGAAAGCCTGATTTGTGGTAATCATGGCAGCAGGGCAGCGCAAGCGCCGCTTCGCCATGGCTTTCGCTGCGCTGCAACATAACGCCCCTTGCATTTCGCGGCGAACTGGGCCATATGCGGCGACATAGGCGCTTGGGCCGGGAGTATCCGGCCTTCTCGACGAATGAGACTGGTTGCGTCTGTTTTCCCTCTTTCCGAGATCGGCAAGGCGGCGAAAAAGCCCCGCGGCATGATGCATGCGGGCACGACAGCGCAGCCGCGCGGACGATTATGTCCGCCGCCTTGTCGTTCCATGAGAATTTTTCGACGGCAGGTTGCGCCCTGCCGCCACTGATGTTTGCGGCCAGGAGCCGCGTGAAAGAAGAATATTTTGACCAACGAAAACACTTTGGCCGGTAAGGACACTGGGGAACTTTCGGGTTTCGCAGCACTTGGAATTACCGGCGCGCTGCTCAAGGCCACCCACGGCGCCGGCTTCACTGATCCCAAACCGATCCAGGCCCAGGCGATCCCGCCGCAGCTGGAAGGCCGTGACATTTTCGGCATCGCCCAGACCGGTTCGGGCAAGACCGCGGCGTTCGCGCTGCCGATCTTGTCGAAGATCATCGGGCTCGGCACCAAGCGCCGGCCGAAGACCGCTCGTGCGCTGATTCTCGCGCCGACGCGCGAACTGGCCGTGCAGATCGAAGATACCATCAAGATCCTGGCCAAGGGCGCGCATGTCTCGACCGCGCTGGTGCTGGGCGGCGTCTCGCGCTTCAGCCAGGTGAAGAAGGTTGCCCCCGGCGTCGACATCCTGATCGCCACGCCTGGCAGGTTGACCGACCTGGTGCGCGAGGGCGACCTCGTGCTTGCCGACACCAAATGGCTGGTGCTCGACGAGGGCGACCGCATGCTCGACATGGGCTTCATCAACGACGTCAAGCGCATCGCCAGGGCAACCGCGCCGGACCGTCAGACGGTGCTGTTCTCGGCGACCATGCCGAATGAAATCGCCGAGCTGGCGAAAGGCCTGCTGAAGAATCCGATCCGCGTCGAGGTCGCGCCGCAGAGCACAGCTGCGGCCGAGATCGTGCAGGGCGTCGTCTTTGCCCGCACCAAGCAGAAGCGCCAGGTGCTGTCGACGATGCTGGCCGACGAGGCAATGAAGTCCGTCATCATCTTTTCGCGCACCAAGCATGGCGCCGACAGGGTGACCAAGGACCTCGAGCGCGACGGCTTCAAGGCCGCCGTCATTCACGGCAACAAGTCACAGAACGCTCGCCAGAAGGCGCTGAACGATTTCCGCGAGGGTTCGGTGCGCATTCTTGTGGCGACTGATATTGCAGCGCGCGGTATCGACGTGCCCGGCATCAGCCACGTGGTGAATTTCGACCTGCCGGACGAGGCGGAGAGCTATGTCCACCGCATCGGCCGTACCGGCCGCAACGGCATGGACGGCATCGCCATCACGCTCTGCGATCCGTCCGAGAACAGCAAGCTGCGCCAAGTCGAGCGTATCATCCGCACCAAGCTGCCGATCGTTGCCGACCATCTCGGCAGCCCCGACCCGCAGCGCAATCCCGCCGAAAAGAACGAGCGCAGCTTCGAGCCGGCCAACGACCGCAATGGCCGTCGCGACGGCAGGCGGCCAGGTGGCCAGAACAACGGCTTCGGCAAGAAGCGCTTCGGCGAGGCCTTCGCCGGCGAGCGTAAGCCGGAAGGCGCCAAGCCGTTCAAAGGCAACAACAAGCGTCGTTTCGGCGGCAAGCGGCCAGCAGCGCGGGCTGCGTAATCAGATAGTGCATCCGGCCGAGCCTGTCGGGCTCGGCTCGGCTGCTCACAATTGAAAAAGGCGATCGGACGATGCTTCGGTCGCCTTTTTCGCCTGAGATCTACTTCACCACCGCCTCTACCCACACAACAATGCGCTGCGCGAGGAAAGCCGTGGTTGCTGGCGACAGCGCGTCACCGGCGATAACGTGGTTGTCCCGATCGCCGGTATCATCGACCGGCACCAGTTCGTGCGCGGTGCCCCAGCGCCCGGCAATTTCGCGGGTGCGGTCGGACCGCACGATCTTGTCCGAATCCGAAAAGATGAAGAGGGCAGGGATGGTCGCCTTCTCTACCGGCGCGCCGTAGGCAAGCTCAGTCAGCGCCACCATCGGCAGGGTCGCCGCGATCGGATAGCGGTAGGTCCAGAATTTCTCGTGCAGGGCATTGCGTGGCACGAAGCTGCGCTGCTTGCCGGCGACCAGCTCGGCGATCTCTCGGCCCCACGGCATGGTCAGGAGTTCGGCGCCGGAAGCCTTGACGCCGAAATTCGGCGAGATGAACGCGATTGCCGCAACCCCGTTCGAGGCGCCCGGCTGCGTCGCAGCCCAGGCTGCCAGCGAGCCGCCGGTCGAGGTGGCGATGACGATCACCTTGTCGCCGATCGCCCGGCCAATGGCGAGCGCTTCCTCGTAGTCGTTGATCCAGGCGTTGACGCTGCCTTCGGCCATCGCGGCACCGCCCTGTCCGTGGCCGGTGAGGCGGGTGTAATAACGGTTGGCGTCGAGCTGGTCGGCCACTTCGTCCGGCAGCGGACGAACCTCGCCCTTCGACGCCGAAAAGCCGTGGATATAGACGATTGACAGCGGCGTCCTGGCATGAACCATCGGATTGGCCCAGATGATTTCCTTTTCCAGCCCGTCGTAGATGCCCGGTACGGCAGCCTCCTTGCCTGCCAGATAGGCTTGCGGGTCATCGCCGATCACAGAAGGATCGAAGCGGATCGTGGTGTCGGCTTGGACGCGCGGGCCAAGCACGAAGGCAAGAAAAAGAATGATGGCGAGACCCAACACCGCAAGCACGATTCGTCGCCCCATCGCAGACTCCACGCAACAATTCTCAACCTATGGCCGCGATGGCAAACAGGCAACGACGTCCCGCCCGCGGGATCGCCAACTTGATGGCCGGGCTATTCGCTGGGCGGCTTGCGGTCGAAATTCAGCGGACGCGCCTTCCAGCGGGTCGTGGTGCTGATGACCCATCGGCAGAACGGTCTCGGCAGGATTCTGAGCAGCTTCAGGCCCCAGCTCAAGCGGCGCGGGAAGGTGACTTCGAAGCCGCCGGAATTAATGCCGCGCGCCATGCGGCGCGAGGCGCGATTGACGGGCATCAACCCGGGCATCGGCAGCAAATTCTTCTCGGTCAGCGGGGTGTCGACAAAGCCCGGGTTTATCACCTGGATGCGGACGTTCATCTTGTCGAAATCGTACTTCAGCGACTCGGCGAGGATATTGATCGCCGCCTTGGTGCCGCCATAGGCGGCTGTGGTCGGCCAGCCGAAATAAGCGGTGACCGAACCGACCAGGACGATATGGCCGCGGGCGCGGACGCGCATGCGTTCGATGACCGGCACCAGGCCGTTGATGATGCCGAAATAATTGACATCGAAGGACTGGCGAAATCCACGGACGGTGAGGTCTTCGCCGGCGGTCGCAATATAGCTCCCGGCATTGAAGACGGCCAAGACGATCGGGCCAAGATCCTTCTCGATCGCTGCGACCGTCTTTGCCATGCGTCTCTCATCGGTGACGTCGCAAGGATAGGCCGTGACATGGCCCGGCATCTGCGCCGTCTCGACAACAAGCGTGTCGATCGGATCCTCGTCGAGCGCCGTCACCGCGACGGCATAGCCTTGCGCCGCAAGGTCCTTGCCCAGTGAACGGCCGATGCCGCTGCTGCCGCCCGTTATCCAGGCGACGCCGTGCTTCGGGTGGGCCCGATAGAGTGTCATGCTATGCCCTGCGACTTTTCTTAGCCTGTGCTCTAGCGGTGAAGAAATCGGATTAAAAGAGCGCTTTTCAATGGGGAGCTTCAATGAATGGCGGAACGCAAGGTCTATGTTAGGAGATTGCAGCCCTGAAATGCCGCTGGACCAGGCAAATTCTTGCCTTGAAACCGAAGCTTCGGGTTTCTAGGGTTCCGCCGCAAGCATAAAGGAATCTCCATGCCCCGTTCTGTGATCGAAGCGATCGGCAATACGCCTCTGATCCGCCTCAAAAAAGCCTCGGAAGAAACCGGCTGCGAGATCCTGGGCAAGGCCGAATTCATGAATCCGGGCCAGTCGGTCAAGGACCGTGCCGCGCTGTTCATCATCCGCGATGCCGAGCAGCGCGGGCTCTTGAGGCCGGGTGGGGTCATCGTCGAGGGGACGGCCGGCAACACCGGCATCGGATTGACGCTGGTTGCCAAAGCGCTTGGCTACCGCACCGTGATCGTCATCCCCGAGACGCAAAGCCAGGAGAAGAAGGACACGATCAAATTGCTCGGCGCCGAGCTGATCGAGGTGCCTGCCGTTCCCTACAAGAACCCCAACAATTATGTGAAACTGTCGGGCCGTCTGGCCGAGCAGATGGCCCGGTCCGAGCCGAACGGCGCGATCTGGGCCAATCAGTTTGACAACGTCGCCAACCGTGACGGCCATACCCGCACCACAGCGGAAGAAATCTGGGCCCAGACCGGCGGCAAGGTCGACGGTTTCGTCTCGGCGGTCGGCTCCGGCGGAACACTGGCCGGCATCGCTTTCGGGCTTAAGTCCAAGAGCAAGGACGTCAAGATCGCGCTCGCCGATCCGCTGGGTGCGGCGCTCTATAGTTTCTACACCAGCGGAGAGCTGAAATCCGAAGGCAGCTCGATCACCGAAGGCATCGGGCAGGGGCGGGTCACCGCCAATCTGGAAGGGTTCACGCCGGATTTCTCCTTCCAGATTCCGGACGAGGATGCACTGCCGATCGTCTTCGACCTTATCCAGGAGGAGGGTCTGTGCGTCGGCGGCTCGACCGGCATCAACATTGCCGGCGCGATCCGGTTGGCGCGTGAAATGGGCCCCGGCCACACCATCGTGACCGTGCTTTGCGACTACGGCACGCGGTATCAGTCGAAATTGTTCAACCCGGAATTCCTGCGCCAAAAGAAGCTGCCGGTACCGGGCTGGATGGAACAGCGGAGCACAATTTCGGTGCCGTTCGAAAAGGTCGCGTGATGGCTTACAGGACGGAAGCGCTGTTTCGCGACGACGCCTATCTCAGGACGGCTGACGCCACGATTGTAGCCGTCAACGATCGTGGCGGCATAATACTGGACCGGACGATCTTCTATGCCACGTCGGGCGGGCAGCCGGGCGATACGGGCACCCTTGAACGCGACGACGGCAGCCTGATCGCTGTTGCCGCCACCATCACCGGTCAGACCAAAGATGAGATCATTCATGTGCCGCAGCCTGAGCAGGCGGTGCTTGAGGTCGGCGAACCGATAAAGCTCGCCGTCGATTGGGAGAGGCGGCATTTGCTGATGCGCATGCACACAGCCTGCCATTTGCTCACCGTCGTCTGCCCGTTCCCGATCACCGGCGCCTCGGTTTCCGAGGACGACAGCCGTGTCGACTTCGACATCCCGGATGCCGGCTTCACCAGGGAAGACGTGACGGCCAGGTTGATGGAACTGGTGCGGGCCGACCACCCGGTCTTTGTCAGGCTGATCACCGACGAGGAACTGGCGGCCAATCCGGCGCTGGTGAAATCCAAGAATGTTCGGCCACCCGCCGGCACGGGCAAGATCCGCCTGGTCTGCATTGGCGAGAACGCCTCGATCGACAGCCAGCCTTGCGGCGGCACCCATGTGATGAGCACTGGAGAAGTCGGCGAGATCCATATCGGCAAGATCGAGAAGAAGGGTCGCGAGAATCGACGCTTCCGAATACGCTTTGGACCGATGCCGCCGGCCTGATAAACAGATTGTCAAAGGCGGGCAGGAGAAGAAGAATGGCCGAAGACAGCCCTTTCACCGTCGATGCGGACTGGTTGCAGAAGCGCCTCGGCGAGCCTGGCCTGACCATCGTCGACGCGTCCTGGTATCTGCCGGCGCAGAAGCGTGACGCGCGCGCCGAATATGACGCAGCGCACATTCCAGGCGCCGGTTTCCTGGATCAGGATGCGATCTCGGATCCCGATTCCCCACTGCCGCACACGCTGCCGTCGCCGCAGCATTTCGCCCAATATGTCGGCGCCATGGGCATTTCGGCCGACGACAGCATCGTGGTCTATGACGGTCCGGGCTTCTTCTCGGCGCCGCGCGCCTGGTGGATGTTCCGTGTCATGGGGGTGTTCCAGGTCTACGTGTTGGACGGCGGCTTCGACCGCTGGAAAGCGGCTGGACGGCCGGTGACGGCGGAGCCGACGAAGATCGCGCCTTGCGTGTTTCATGCCGACTTCGATGCCGCCCGCGTCGCCAGCCTGGCCGACATGCGCCGTATCGTCGAGACCGGGAAAAACCAGATCGCCGACGCGCGCTCGCCTGGCCGGTTTGCCGGTACCGAGCCGGAGCCTCGCGCCGGCGTCCGCTCAGGCCATATGCCCGGCGCGCACAACGTGCCGTTTTCGGCGCTTGCCGAGAACGGCGAGCTGCTGTCGAAAGACCGACTGCGCAAGGTGATCGAGGACGCCGGCATCGACCTGTCGAAGCCGGTCGTCACCTCTTGCGGCTCAGGCGTCACTGCGGCGGTGATCACGCTGGCGCTCGAGACGCTTGGCCATACCGACAACAGGCTCTACGACGGTTCATGGACGGAATGGGGTGGGCTTAGCGATACGCCCGTCGTGACGGGCAAGGATCGACAGTGATGGAAAACGGAGCGCTTGAAGACATCGAGGTCACGGTGACGTTTCTCGAAATGCATGTGCCGCCGGCCTACTCGCCGCCGGTGCCGTACAACCGCCAGATCGCATTGCTGAAGACCAAGGACATTCCGCTGCATTTCTACCGCTACCTGATGGATCGGGTAGGCCGCAAATGGCACTGGGTCAACGTGCTGAGGCTCAGCGACGAGGAGCTTTCTGCGGGCATCCATCGCGAGGACCGCGACATCAGGGTGCTGTATCTCGATGGGTCGCCCGCCGGTTTCTTTGACCTAAAGCCGCATCTGCCGGAAGAAGTGGAACTTGCCTATTTCGGCATGATGGAGCACGCGACCGGCCAAGGCATCGGCCGCTGGTTCCTGGGTGCGGCGATCGCCGCCGCCTGGTCGCACGGTCCAAGGCGGGTGACGGTGCAGACCTGCACGCTCGACCATCCGGCGGCATTGCCGCTCTACCAGAAGCTCGGCTTTGCACCGGTCGCGCAAAAGAAGGAGATCGTACATCCAATGACCTTCGCCGAGCGTGCGGCCAGTGTCATGCGGCCATGATTTTCTCCGCAAACTGAACCTATTGTTAATCAATGCTTCAGCTTGTCTTCGCCATCTTGCCGGCACCATCAATGCGGCCGAGGCCGAAGGAGAAAAGACATGCTGATCCGACGCACATTTGCCGCCGCGCTGGTTGCGGCCCTGGCCATGCCGACCCTTGCCGCCGCTCAGGCAACCACGCCTTCGGCGGCGACGATCGAGCGTCAGCTCGAGGCCGCGCCCCGCGTTAAGCTGCGCCCGAACCAGCGCGTCACCATCCGCGAATTCAAGAGGCGGCCGGACCTGCGGCGCATGGCCCGTTCGATCGATATCCAGTCGATCAATTTCGCCTTTGGCTCGGCGGCCATCTCCGAATCGCAATATGGCAAGATCGAAAACATCGCCGATGCGCTTCAGCGCATCCTGCGGCGCGACCCCGGCGCCCGCGTGCTGATCGAAGGCCATACCGACGCGGTTGGCTCCTTCCAATCGAACCAGATCCTGTCCGAACAGCGCGCCGCCTCGCTGAGGCGCACCTTGGTGCGCGAATTCGGCGTGCCGGGCTATACGCTGGAAACCGTCGGCTACGGCGAGGAATTCCTGCTCGTGCAGACGCAGAACGAGAATTGGCGCAATCGCCGGGTGACGCTCCGCCGCTTCGACGACTTCATCCGCTGAGCCTGTCCGAAATCCGCATTGGCGGCCATCTGAAGGCGTCTTCTGCGCTTCCGGTGCTCACGGACCTGAATGTCCGCTCCGCTCCGGTTCTCGAAGACACCATCATCTGACTCGCCACTGCGATTTTCGAATCAGGCTCAGTCACTGCGGTCTGGATCAACACCCGGAAAAGAGCCGGGCTTGAATGAGCCGCGGTCTTTACATATCGCTGTCGGTCAAAGCTCGATGGTGATGGAGGACCCAAACGATGACGATACGGGTGGTGATGGCCGGTGCGACCGGCTGGGTCGGCAAGGCGCTGGTTCCGGCGATCGGGGCGCAAGGCGACATGGCACTGGCCGGGGCTGTGTCACGCAGCAGCGCGGGGCAGGATTCCGGCCTCCTGGTTGGCATGCCGGCCAACGGCGTCACCGTTTCCGCCTCTTTGGCCGAGGCGCTGGAGGTGCCGTCGGACGTGCTGGTCGACTACACCAAGCCGCATCTGGTGAAAGACCATGCGCTGCTGGCCATAGAAAAAGGACGGCACGTTGTGATAGGCACGTCGGGGTTGGGTGCGACCGATTTCGGCGAGATCGACGCTGCAGCACGCGCCAATCGTGTCGGCGTCATTGCAGCCGGCAATTTTTCAATCACCGCCACGCTGATGAAGCGGTTTGCCCTGATGGCGGCGAAATACGTGCCGGATGTCGAGGTGATCGACTATGCGAGCGCCAAGAAACCCGACGCGCCGTCCGGCACCGCGCGCGAGCTTGCCGAAGCGCTGGCCGATGTCCGCAAGCCTTCGACCGCGGGGCCGGTCTCGGATGTCTCGGGTGTGCCGGGAACCCGCGGTGCGGCGGTCGGTACGGGCGAGGGGGTGCAGGTGCATGCGCTTCGCCTGCCTTCCTACATCCTGTCCTGTGAGGCGCTGTTCGGCCTGCCCGACGAGCGGCTGACCATTCGTCACGACGCCGGCTCGTCCGCTGCTCCTTACGTGGCCGGCACGCTGCTCGCTATCAGGCGGGTACAGGAGATCACAGGGCTGGTGCGCGGTCTCGACGCCTTGATGGACTGATCCAAATTGGCAGGAATCGGGTGGGAGACGCTGGCGCAGCGGCGTAATTTTCGGTCGACGACACCGGAGATTTCGCCATGACCATCCAGTTCAAAGCCTTGCCCACGGAAGATGTCAGAGCCTTGCAGCGCGGCGCGCCGGACGCCTATGGCCTGATACCAGAGCGGAAAATATCCGACGGTGACGGCGTGCCTTGCCGCCACTGCCTGAAGAACGTGGCCGCTGGAGAAGCCTATCTCGTCCTGGCTTACCGGCCATTCCCGGAATTGCAGCCCTACGCCGAGACCGGTCCGATCTTTCTGCATGCCGAAGAATGCGAGCGCGCTGCCGAAGCCGAGGCGCTTCCAGAAATGCTCGAAAGCGCCGACTACATCGTGCGCGGCTACGGCAGGGACGACCGCATCGTCTATGGCAGCGGCGGCGTCATTCCGACGGGCGCCATCGCGGCGCGGGCCGAGACCTTGTTCGAACGCGACGAGATCGCCTATGTGCATGTCCGCTCGGCGCGCAACAATTGCTACCAGTGCCGTATCGAGCGCGCGTGACGATTCGGGCGGTATTCATCGATCGCAGCTGTCGTACGCCTGTCGCATTGTCGCGTTACGGAATTGATTGTCGATCGATTTGCCGACCGCGGATGAACCGGCGGGAAGTCTCGACATCAGAGGAAGCGGGGCTTTGGCTCCGCTTTTTTGTTGCCCGCGCTGTCCGCCCCGCATTTCTTCCGCCCAAAGAAAAAGCCCGCCGGAATGACTGGCGGGCTTTGAGTGTTGTTTGGGCGGTTCTAGTTGAACTTGTACTTCGCACCGATGCGGACGGTATGGAACGAAGGCGTGGAGGTGAGAGTATCGTCCGGCAGCCCAAGATCCGACGAAAAATCCTTCTCGGAGAACTGCGAATAGCGGTACTCGAGGCCGACGGTCACGTTGCTGGACATGGCCGTTTCCAGACCACCACCCACCGAGAAGCCGCTGGAGTCCCAATCGAGGATATCGCCGATGGGTGAAGACGCGTTCAGATCGAAGTGCTGCCAGCTGTAACCACCGAGCACGTAGGCGAGGGTTGATTCGTTGACTTTCATACCGACACGGGCAAGTACATCGAAACCGTAATCTGTATCCAGATTGATCGATCCGCCCGGAACTTCCAACTCCGAAGTCATGCCGGAGTAGCGGGCATCCACCATGACGCCTGCGACCCAGCTGCCGAAATCATGGTCGTAGCCGACGTTCAATTCGCCGAACACGCCTTCGCCACCGATCCCGTTGAACTCGAGGTCGCCAGCCGGCGGAACGTCGATCTGATGCACCGACGCACCCGCGCCGGCGGCGCCGCCGACGTAGAAGCCGGTCCAATTATAGGCAGGAGCCTCAAAAGAGGCGACGCCACCATTCTGGGCGCCAAAGCGATAGTTGGCCGCAACCTGGAACGTATGCCGCGACGTATCCGTGTCGAGGACGCCGTCCGGTATATCGAACTCGGAAAGAATGTTTTCAGTACCGAAGCGGGTATAGCGATATTCTGACTTGATGGTCCAGTTACTGTTGATGGCCGTTTCAACGCCAGCTCCGACGAAGTAGCCGCTCTGGTCCCAATCGAAATCAAAACCAGCGTTCGTGTCGAATTTATATTTTTGCCAGGAATAGCCGCCGAGCACATAGCCCAAAGTGTTTGGCGTGAAGAGGTAACCAAGCCGCAAACCGGCGTCGAAACCGTACGTCTCGCGGACCGAAGCATCGAAACCAGCAACATCGAGCGTGGTTTCAATGTTGCCGGCATGGGCATCCAGCAGTCCGCCGATCAGGAAGCGCGGCGACACCATATAGTCGTACCCAACGGTCACTTCACCGTATACGCCTTCACCACCAATGCCGTTGAACGAGAAGCCAGGAACCAGATCGCTGCTGAGCTCGTGGACATTGGCGCCGGCGCCAACGCCAAATCCGACATAGATGCCACTCCAGTTGAAGGCCGACGTCTCGACGACCGGCACAACCGCGTCGGCGGCATGAGCAACCGAACCGAGCGCCAGGACGGAAACTGCGCCAAGAAGAAGAGATTTTGCTAATCGTTTGCTGGTCATTGCCCCTACCTTTTTGAAAAACCCACCAGCCGTCTAGCACCTGCCCATGCTGGCGGCTGTAACAAAAAAGCCACAGGAAAGACACATTGCAAGCAGGACGGGCAAAGCCGGTCAGCTAATCGCAAACCGTGAAATTTGCTTGTGGAAAAAAGCCGCCGAGGGCGTCGGCGGCTCGGTCGGGAGAGGATTGAGCGGCGGTTCAGGCGGCGAGAACGGCCTTTGGCTCGACCAACTCATAGCCGAGTGCTTCGGCCACCGCGCGGTTGGTGATCTTGCCCTTGTGGACATTCAGGCCGTTGCGCAAATGATGATCGTCGATCAGCGCCTTCAGGCCCTTGTCGGCGAGCTGCAGGCCGTAATGCAGCGTTGCGTTGTTGAGCGCGTGGGCCGAAGTGACCGGCACTGCACCCGGCATATTGGCGACGCAATAGTGAATGACGCCGTCGACCTCATATGTCGGCACGGCATGAGTTGTGGCGTGCGAGGTCTCGAAGCAGCCGCCCTGGTCGATGGCGACGTCGACCAGCACCGAACCTTTCTTCATGCCCGACAGCATCTCGCGGGAAACGAGCTTCGGCGCGGCGGCACCTGGAATCAGCACGGCGCCGACGACGATGTCGGCCGAAAAACATTCCTCTTCCAGCGCCTCGACAGTCGAGTAGCGGGTGTGGACGCGGCCGCCGAAGATGTCGTCGAGCTGGCGCAGGCGCGGGATCGAGCGGTCGATGATGGTGACGTCGGCGCCAAGGCCGACCGCCATCCGGGCGGCATGCAGACCGACGACGCCGCCGCCGAGCACAGTGACCTTGCCGGGCAGCACGCCGGGCACGCCGCCGAGCAGCACGCCGCGACCGCCATTGGCCTTCTGCAGCGCGGTGGCGCCGGCCTGGATCGACAGGCGGCCGGCGACTTCCGACATCGGCGCAAGCAGCGGCAGGCCGCCGCGGTCGTCGGTGACGGTCTCGTAGGCGATGGCAGTCACGCCCGAGGCCAGCAGGCCCTTGGTCTGCTCCGGATCCGGCGCGAGATGGAGATAGGTGTAGAGGATCTGGCCGTCACGGAGCTGAACCCATTCGTCGGGTTGCGGCTCCTTGACCTTGACGATCATGTCGGACTTGGCAAACACGTCGGCGGCCGTCTTGGCGATGGTGGCGCCGGCTGCGCGATAGGCGTTGTCGTCGGCGCCGATGCCGGCGCCGGCGCCGGTCTCGACCAGCACTTCGTGGCCATGCGCGACATATTCGCGGACCGAGCCCGGCGTCAGGCCGACGCGGTATTCGTGGTTCTTGATTTCCCGGGGGCAGCCGACGCGCATCTTCTTCTCCTCCTGATCCGGCCCTTTTGAGGCACGTTCCCTGTTTAGAGATAGTGAACCACGAATCGTCCCGTAAGTGTTTGCGAATGCGCTTGCGCAGAAGGGCACGGCTCGATAATCGTTGCGCAAAATAGCTGGATTGTCGCAGGAATCCCGAAAAATGCCGCTCGACAGGATCGATATCGCCATTCTCGAAACGTTGCAGAAGGATGGACGGATACCCAACGCGGCGCTTGCCGAGAAAGTCGGCCTGTCGCAGTCGGCCTGCTCGCGGCGACTGGACAACCTGGAGAAATCCGGAACCATCCGCGGCTATCACGCCCGGCTTTCCAATGCCGCTCTTGGCCACCAGATGACGGCGATCGTGCATATATCGCTGTCGGGGCAATTCGAGAAGACGCTGTCGGATTTCGAGGCGGCGATAAAGCGCTGCCCGAATGTCCTGTCCTGCCACCTGATGTCGGGCGAATACGATTATATCCTGCGCATCGCGGCAAAAGACCTCGTCGACTATGAGCGCATCCATAAAGAATGGCTGTCGGCGATGCCGCATGTGACGAAGATCAATTCATCCTTCGCCTTGCGCGAGATCGTCGACCGGACGGCGGTGGGGATGAAGCCGGAACTGGCCTAGGCTCTTGAACGCCTCCGTCACCACCCGGTCCATCGGGATGTCATGCGGCTGCGGGTAGATGGTAGCGATGCGCTGCAGTTCGTAGCCGACACCGATGACCAGCGGCTTGAACGGCATCGCCGCCAGTGTGCGGTCGAAGAAGCCACCGCCATAGCCCAGCCGGTACTGTCTCGGATCGATGCCGACGATCGGTGAAATGACGACCTCGGGCTGCACCGGGTCGCCTTCAGCAGGGATCGGAATGTTCCAGACGCCCTTCTCCAGCCGGTCGCCCGGTGCGTAAGCGCGAAAGACAAGCGGCTGGCCTTTCTCGACGACAACAGGCAGTGCGGTACGGCCGCCGCGCTCATTGACGGAAGCCATCCATGGGCGCAGATCCGGCTCGCCCCGGAACGGCCAGTAGAGGCTGACCATGCGGCCGGCGATGTCGCCGATCAACGTGTCGAGGCTTTCGCCGATGCGCTGCGACATTGCCACCCGCGCGTCAGCCGAGATAGCGAGGCGCGCCGCAATCAGCCGCTCGCGCTCGGCCTTGCGCCATCGTTTCACGTCGGTCCAATCGGATAGGGACGTCCGGAATTCCGGGTCGAGCTCATGCATGAAGCAAGGCGGCGAGGAATATTGACCCGGACAGTCGTCATGATCGCTATTCAAGCTCCACTCCTGTCGTCAGTTTCAATGAAATTATACTCGGCGGCAGGATAGAGCATGTACATTCGCGACATCTTACGGCGGGCAGTCAGCAAGTCGGATGTTGTTGCGGTGCACAAAAGTATCTACATCAGCCTTGGCGAAATTGCTCTCAAGCCTGCTCTCCCGGCCAACCTGCTCTCCCGGCCAACCTGCTCTCCCGGCCAACCTGCTCTCCCGGCCAACCTGCTCTCCCGGCCAACCTGCTCTCCCGGAGTGAATGAGATGAAGGAATCCAGTCACCATGTCGTGGTCGTGGGGGCGGGCTTTGGGGGGCTCGAATTTACCCGCGCGCTTGACGGTGCGCCGGTGCGCATCACCATGATAGACAAGCGCAACCATCATCTCTTCCAGCCGCTGCTCTATCAGGTGGCGACCACAGCGCTGGCGACCTCGGAAGTTGCCTGGCCAATCCGCCATCTCCTGCGCAAGCGCAAGGACGTGACCACGCTGCTCGCCACCGTCGCCGGCGTCGACCGCATCGGCAAACGCGTGCTGTTCGATGATGGCGGCGCGGTCGCCTACGATACGCTGCTGCTGGCCACCGGCGCCCGCCACGCCTATTTCGGCCATGACGAATGGGAGCCTTTCGCACCGGGGCTGAAGACGCTGGAGGACGCCACCACCATTCGGCGGCGCATTCTGCTCGCCTTCGAGCAGGCCGAGCGGGAGACCGATCCCGCCAAGCGCCAAGCGCTGTTGACGCTGGCGATCGTTGGTGGCGGACCGACCGGCGTGGAACTGGCCGGCACCATTGTTGAACTGGCGCACGACATGCTGCGGGGCGAGTTCCGCAACTTCGATACGCGGCTGACGCGCGTGGTGCTGATTGAGGCCGGTGACCGCATCCTTCCCAATTTCGCGCCGGAACTTTCCGACTATGCCAGCAAGGCGCTCGAGCGGCTCGGCGTGACGGTCGAACTCGGTCGGCCCGTTATACGCTGCGACGCCGAGGGTGTCGTCTTCGGCGACACGCAGCTGCCGGCCAGGACTATCCTGTGGGCAGCAGGCGTCGCCGCTTCGCCGGCCGCCGAATGGTTGGGGGCGGCAGCGGACCGTGCGGGCAGGGTGCTGGTCGAGCCCGGCCTGACCGTGCCGGGCAGCCCGGAGATTTTCGTCGTCGGCGACGCTGCACACGTCCTGCGGCCAGATGGCCGCATGGTGCCCGGCGTAGCACCCGCCGCCAAGCAGCAGGGCCGGCATGTCGCCGCGACCATTAAGGCCCGGCTGGCCGGCGACGCAACCCCGCGCCCGTTCCGCTATAAGCATGACGGCGATCTGGCGACGATCGGTAAGCGCGCTGCCGCGATCGATTTCGGCTGGATCAAGCTCACCGGCCGGCTGGCCTGGTGGCTGTGGGGCCTCGCGCACATCTATTTCCTGATCGGCTTCCGTAACCGGCTTGCGGTTTCGCTGAGCTGGCTATGGATCTACGTGACCGGTCAGCGCAGCGCGCGGCTGATCACCCAAGGCGACGACAGGAGCTGATGTCTCCGCCCCGCACATTCATTCACGTCATCTGTTCCTGATGGACTCGCTTGCTTCGGGCAGGACTTGGCACGCGCTGTTGAAGGCTGGCACGTCGTTGAAGCCTGATTTGTCGAACAGGAGAAAACCCTAAGCCGTGTAAACCACCTGCCGGACATCGATGTAGCTGGCGCGGAAGCCGGCTTCGCAGTAGTGCAGGTAAAATCCAGAGCTGCTAGAAGCGGTCGTCGAAACCGAGCGGGACGATCTTTTCCCAGGACGCCCAGAAGCGGTGGCGCCATTCGGCGAGCGTGCCGGCATAGTCGTCCGGGAAAATGCGCTCGCCCAGATGAGCAAGCCCATGGTCTTTGCCGAGCGCTTTCACGATCGACGGCGTCGGCAGCATGCCGCCGGGAAAGACGTAACGCTGGATGAAATCCGGCCGGGCGCGATAGGTGTCGTAGGCTTTTCGTTGATGGTGATGATCTGCAGGCCGGCGGTGCCGCCAGGCCGCAGGCAATCCTTCATCTCGCGGAAAAACACAGGCCAGTATTTTTCGCCGACCGCCTCGAACATCTCGATCGAGGCGATGCGGTCGTAGCATCCGGTTTCGTCGCGGTAGTCCTGCAGCTTGATGTCGATCTTGTCGGCAAGTCCAGCCTTATGGACGCGTTCTCTGGCGAAATCATGCTGCTCGCGGCTGATCGTCAGCCCGGTGACGCGGCAGCCGATCTCGCGTGCGGCGAATTCGGCAAAGCCGCCCCAGCCGCAACCGATTTCCAGCACGTGGTCTTTCGCGCCGATGCCCGTGTCCTTGGCCAGCGCGCGATATTTGGCGGCTTGCGCGCTTTCAAGATCGTTGGCGCCAGCCGCATAGAGCGCCGGACGAATTGGTCATGCTCGGATCCAGCCATTCCTTGTAAAAGGCGTTGCCGAGATCGTGATGCGCCGAAATGTTGCGCTTCGAGCCGGTCCGGGTGTTTTGGTTGAACCAGTGGCGGACACGCTGGACGGCGTTGACCAGCCAGCTGGCGCCGCCGGCGATGCTCTCTCCGATTTCAGAATTGACCACGAACAGTTCCAGGAAACTGGTCACGTCGGGACTGTCCCAATCGCCGTCCATGTAGGATTCGGCGATGCCGATGGTGCGGCCGTTGAAGGCGCGGCCGGGCAAGCGCGAGTTCTTAATTGAATTCGTCCAACCTGACCGCGTCGCCCGATGCAACGCCGGTGTCTTCCTTGTGAGCCATGTCACGCCCCCGGGACTTCTGCGGCTCCGGCGAAAAATGGCCGGTTTCCACACACTCTTGCAGTTCATTCGCGAGGGCGCGAACGCCGCCTCCCGATGAATCCCCGCAGCAATCTTTCATGCCATCAAAGGGAACTTCAAGAGCCAAGGCAGGCGAACACGGATCAATGGATAGATTTGGGGGGAGGGCGCTGCTCAACGCCGGAATCACTATGGTTGCAGCCACCCAGATGCAGTAGTTTCACGCATGCGTTATGTCATCGTCATCTGCGCCGTCACGTTCTTCCTGATCTGGGACGGACTCTACAATCAGGGCCGCTATCTCGACACGACGGTCGGGGAGATAACGCGCATCGTGCGCTACATCACCAATATGGTTTAGGTATCTTTCCCCCGCCCAACGCGTTGTCGCCGCGACATCGTTGCCGGTTGACGCGAGCGTTTTGCCCACACAAAACACGCTTGCACATCGATCGAGGAGGCTGGGGTTGATCCGGCATATCGTTTTCTTCAGCGCGCGGCACAAAGAGGATGTCGAGGCCGTACGCAGGGGCTTGCTGGCGCTGGGCAACATCCCCCATTCCCGCCTTTTCGAGGTGACGCTCAACACCAAGGTTGACCCGCTTTCGGACGAGATCGACGTGGTCGTTTATGCCGAGTTCGAGGATGATGCCGCTCTGGCCGCCTACAAGGCGCATCCGCTCTATGCCGAGACGACCAGCCAGGTCAAACCGCTGCGCGAATTGCGATATTCGGCGGATGTTGTGGCTGCAACCTGAAGAGAAATTGACCGAAGCAGGAGCTACATTACTCTGCCTGAGCGGCGGTCGGTTCGGTCGCGGCGCCCGGCCGCTTTGGCGCGTCCCAGACCAGCATGGCGAGAACAGCCATCGCTACGACCGCTGCCGTTATGAACAGGATCTTTCTTATTTGGGTGACGTAGGTTGGTTTCCGGCAGCGGCAAGTATTCCAGAGGCATGCGGCCACGATAGGCCGCCGGATCTTCGCGGCGTCAGGTGAGGCTCTTGAACCAAATTCCGGAATGATGCACACCGCGCCGGCATGACCGAGACGATGACAGCAGGCCCTTGTCCGCTAGGCCCTTATCCGCTTGACCATCTTGTGCTGCCGACCGCGAGCCTCGACGTGGCGCGGGCGCGGCTGGTTTCGCTTGGCTTTGTCGTGGCGCCGACCGGCATCCATCCTTTCGGGACGGAAAACTGCTGCGTCTTCCTTGAGGACGGCACCTATCTCGAGCCGCTGGCGGTGGGCAACGGGCAAGCGGTGGCGAAAGCGATCGCGGACCGCAACGTCTTCGTCGCGCGCGATCGTGCCTATCGCGACAGGTGCGGCAGTGAGGGATTTTCCGCCCTTGTCTTGGGCACCGAAAATGCGGATGCCGATCACGCGCGCTACATCGAAGCCGGCCTGTCTGCCGGAGACATGCTGGGCTTTTCGCGCGCCTTCACCGACGCGGCGGGAAAGAGCGACACGGCATCGTTCAAACTGGCCTTCGCCTCCGGCACCGGGGCGACGGACGCATTCCTGTTCGCCTGTGAGCGGATCAATGCGCCGAAAGTAGACCGCACCGCGTTGCAGATCCACCCCAATGGCGCAACCGGCATCATCGAAGTCGTGGCGGTCAGCAACGAGCCACCCAAACAGCACCGATTGATTTCGATCGCGACGCGCAGTCCGGCGACCGGACAGGGGAGCAGCACTGCGTTTGGCCTGCCGAACGCAACCTTGGCCCTGCTTGACCCAGTCGCTTTCGAGACGCGCTTCGGCATACCTGCCGGCGCGCCGTCGGAACTCCGCTTTGCGGGGATCGTCTTTTCGGTTCGTTTCGCTGACACGGTCGCCAAGCTGTTTGCAGCCAGTTCCGTCAAACACGAAATACGCGGCGATGATATTGTCGTCCGGCCGGCATCCGGGCAGGGTGCGGCCTTCATTTTCCGGGAGAAAGCATGAGCAAGCCCAATTCGTCCGTAACCGTCGGCAACGTCGTCTTCGGCAACACCGCGCCGCTGTCGCTGATTGCCGGCCCGTGCCAGCTTGAATCGCGCCAGCACGCCTTCGACATGGCTGGCGCACTGAAGGAGCTGAGCGGGAAGCTAGGGCTGGGCCTCGTCTACAAGACCAGTTACGACAAGGCCAACCGCACCTCGCTTGGCGGCACGCGCGGCGCCGGGCTCGACGCGGCGCTGCCCGTCTTCGACGATTTGCGCAAGGCGTTTTCGCTGCCGATCCTGACCGATATCCACACCGAGGAACAGTGCGCGCTTGTGGCGCCGCACGTCGATATCCTGCAGATCCCGGCTTTCCTCAGCCGCCAGACCGATCTGCTGATCGCGGCGGCAAGAACCGGCAAGGTCGTCAACGTGAAGAAGGGCCAGTTCCTCGCACCGTGGGACATGAAGAACGTTGTCGCCAAGATCACCGGTTCCGGAAACGCCAACGTGCTGGTCACCGAGCGCGGCGTGTCTTTCGGCTACAACACGCTGGTGTCCGATATGCGCGCCCTGCCGATCATGGCCGAGATCGGCGCGCCGGTGATTTTCGACGCCACGCATTCGGTGCAGCAGCCGGGCGGGCAGGGCGGCTCCTCGGGTGGCGATCGGCGCTTCGTCGAGACGCTGGCGCGCGCTGCGGTTGCGGTCGGTGTCGCCGGCGTCTTCATCGAGACGCATCAGGATCCCGACAATGCCCCCTCCGATGGTCCCAACATGGTGCCGCTGAAGGACCTTCGGGCGCTGCTTGAAAGGCTGATGGCATTCGATCGCGTCGCCAAGGGCTGAGCAGTTTAGGGCTCCGGCTCTAAGTCCCGACCCCTAAACTTGTAGTCAACAGGTGCCGGTTGTACGCTGCCCAGGCAACCGAGTGCCTGGAGGAGGAAGCCATGTCCGTCGCCCGCGTCACCGAAATCACATCATCGTCGAATAAGAGCTTTCAGGACGCCATCGAAGTGGGGATTGCGCGCGCCGCAAAAACCCTAAAGAACGTCGAAGGCGCCTGGATCCAGGATCAGAAAGTCGTCGTCGAGGACGGCAAGATCTCCGCCTACCGCGTCAACATGAAGGTTACCTTTATCCTCGCTGAGTGATCATGCCGCATGGATAAAAGTCGGGAACCTTCGCAGCCCTCTCCTCATTGTCCAACCTGAAGTGAACGACAAGAGGAGCACACCATGACAACCCAGACAGGACACACCGAAGCCATCGCCGCTTCGCGGGTTATCGGCACATCGGTTTATAACACGGAAGGCACGCACATCGGCGACATCGAGGATGTCATGCTCGACAAGTTGTCGAACGGAATCATGTTTGCCGTGATCGGCTTTGGCGGATTTCTCGGCATCGGCGAGAAGTACCACGCTATTCCGTGGGCGAGCCTCGACTATGACGAGGACAAGGGCGGCTACGTCGTGCCGTTCACGAAGGAGCAACTGAAGGCGGCTCCCGCCTATTCGATCAACGAATTGACGGGCGCCGACGGCGAGGCCGCGCGTGATGCTTCATACAGTTACTACAAGGTCGAGCCTTATTGGCATTGACCTTGCTCTGCCGGAATCAAAGAGGCCCCCGGCTGGACCGGGGGCCTTTTTGCAGGATATCTACTCCGCCGCAACGGTCGACAACTCTACCGCGCCCTGTTGAGGCTGCTGAGTGTCACACGACGTCAAAAACGCCGCCGCGATTAGGAACAAACTCACAATACCGCTCAACTGAGACATGGCGAAACTCCTCCTGTTTCGCCCCGCGCAGCGCGAGCATAAACCAGAAAGCCGCATGCCGCCAAGACTTATGACTGACATGACTTATGATGACAGCAATTTGTGCTTCGTGAATCGATGTGGCGGAGGTGGCGGCAATATTTGCGGACGCCCGATTGCGTTTTGCAGCACTTTGGCTAAGACGTGCCCGACGCTTCGTCAGATCAATCGGGGACATCGCAATGACTGCCATCATCGACATTGTCGGGCGTGAAATCCTGGACAGCCGCGGAAACCCGACCGTTGAGGTCGACGTCGTCCTCGAAGATGGCTCGATGGGCCGCGCTGCGGTGCCCTCCGGCGCCTCGACCGGCGCGCATGAGGCGGTCGAACTGCGCGACGGCGGCGCCCGCTACCTCGGCAAGGGGGTCCTGCGGGCGGTAGAGGCCGTCAATGGCGAGCTGTTCGAGGCGATCGGCGGTATGGAAGCCGAGAACCAGATCCACATCGACCAGACCATGATCGAACTCGACGGCACGCCCAACAAGAGCCGGCTCGGCGCCAACGCTATCCTCGGCGTCTCGCTGGCTGTGGCCAAGGCTGCGGCGGAAGCGGCCGGCCTGCCACTCTACCGCTATGTCGGCGGCACCAAGGCGCACGTGCTTCCGGTGCCGATGATGAACATCATCAACGGTGGCGCCCATGCCGACAACCCGATCGATTTCCAGGAATTCATGATCCTGCCGATCGGTGCGCCGACACTGCGTGACGGCGTGCGCTGGGGCTCGGAAATCTTCCATACGTTGAGGAAGAAGCTGAAGGGCGCCGGCCACAACACCAATGTAGGTGACGAGGGCGGCTTCGCTCCTAACTTGAAAAGCGCGCCCGCCGCGCTCGATTTCATCATGGAATCGATCGAGAAGGCTGGCTTCAAGCCGGGCGAAGAGGTTGCGCTGGGCCTCGATTGCGCCGCGACCGAATTCTTCAAGGACGGCAACTACGTCTACGAAGGCGAGAAGAAGACCCGCGATCCGAAGACCCAGGCCAAATATCTGGCCAAGCTTGCGGCGGATTATCCGATCATCACGATCGAGGATGGGCTGGCCGAGGACGACTGGGACGGCTGGAAAACGCTGACCGACCTCATCGGCAAGAAGACCCAGCTGGTCGGCGACGATCTGTTCGTCACCAATACGGCGCGGCTGCGCGACGGCATCCGCATGGGCGTCGCCAATTCTATCCTGGTCAAGGTCAACCAGATCGGCTCATTGACCGAAACGCTCGACGCCGTCGAGACCGCGCACAAGGCCGGCTACACCGCGGTAATGTCGCACCGCTCGGGCGAAACCGAAGATTCGACCATCGCCGATCTCGCCGTCGCCACCAATTGCGGGCAGATCAAGACGGGCTCTCTGTCGCGCTCGGATCGCATGGCCAAGTACAACCAGCTCATCCGCATCGAGGAAGAGCTTGGCAAGCAGGCGCTCTACGCCGGCAAGTCGATCGTGAAAGGCTGAGCCCACAGAAGATATCCGGAATGAAAGGGCGGGGGCATTCCTCGCCCTTTTTGTTCAACACCGCCAAATCCGGTCATCCGTAACCGTCCATTAAGCACAATCGGGCGAGAAAGGGGCTAGGTCGCAGAGTGTTAGAGCGCCCTTTGCGCGTCCAAGCCGACGCGCGGCGCTCTAAGGGATTTGGATCATGTGGACACGTCAGCACAAGCAGAGAAACACCGGTCGGCTGATCATTCCCTCGCTCTGCGTGGCATTCCTGGCCTATTTCGGATTCCACGCCTATCATGGCGAATTCGGCATCTATTCCAAGTATCGGTTGGAAGCCGAAGCCGTCGATCTGCAAAGTGAGCTCGATGCCGTCAAGGCGCGCCGGGTCGACCTGCAGCGGCGCGTTCAGCTGATGCATCAGGGCACGCTGGAGAAGGACATGCTCGACGAGCAGGCGCGCAAGGCGCTCAATATGTCCCATGTCGACGAAATCACCATCATGTTGCCAGCTACGGCAAGATAACCAAATTCAAGTTAATCGACGATATTTTCAATGATTTTAACCGCTTAGATGCATGTCAGCCATGCATTTTTCAGCATGGCGAAACGCTTTCCCGCGTGTTAGCCTCCCCAAATCGGTGGGGAGAACTGATCTCCCTCAGTGTCCGCAAGAGACGCCAACAGGGAGTGATGCATGGCCACCGCCGCCAGAAAAGCGCCTGCCAAATCCAAATCCAGATCCGACGGCAAATCGGCGGGGGTTTCGGCCCCCAAACCTGTCGACTTCACCAAAGACGAGGAGCTTGACGCCTACCGGCGCATGCTGCTTATCCGCCGCTTCGAGGAAAAGGCCGGCCAGCTCTACGGCATGGGCTTCATCGGCGGCTTCTGCCATCTCTATATCGGCCAGGAAGCAGTTGTCACCGGCATGAAGATGGCGCTGGTCGATGGCGATCAGATGATCACCGCCTACCGCGACCATGGTCACATGCTGGCTATGGAACTGTCGCCGCGCGGCGTCATGGCCGAGTTGACCGGCCGCCGCGGCGGCTTGTCCAGGGGCAAGGGCGGCTCCATGCACATGTTCTCCAAGGAAAAGCATTTTTACGGCGGCCACGGCATTGTCGGCGCGCAGGTTTCGCTCGGCACCGGCCTCGCCTTCGCCAATCGCTATCGAGGCAACAACAATGTAACGCTGACATATTTCGGCGACGGCGCCGCCAACCAGGGCCAGGTCTATGAAAGCTTCAACATGGCCTCGCTGTGGAAGCTGCCGGTGATCTACATCATCGAGAACAACCGCTATGCCATGGGCACCTCGGTATCGCGTTCGTCGGCCGAGACGGATTTTTCGCAGCGCGGCGCCTCCTTCAAGATCCCCGGTATGCAGGTCGACGGCATGGACGTCCGCGCGGTCAAGGCAGCCGGCGATCTCGCAACTGAATGGTGCCGCGCCGGCAAGGGGCCGCTGATTCTCGAAATGCAGACCTACCGCTATCGCGGCCACTCGATGTCCGATCCGGCAAAGTACCGCTCCAAGGAAGAAGTGCAGAAGATGCGCTCCGAGCGTGACCCGATCGAGCAGGTCAAGGCGCGCCTGCTCGACAAGAAGTGGGCTGATGAGGACGAGCTCAAGGCCGTCGACAAGGAGGTCCGCGACATTGTCGCCGACGCCGCCGAATTTGCCCAGAACGACGCAGAGCCGGATCCGTCCGAGCTCTGGACCGACATCGTATTGTAACGAGAGGGCAAGGACATGCCGATCGAAATTCTCATGCCCGCACTCTCGCCGACCATGGAAGAGGGCAATGTTTCCAAATGGTTGAAGAACGAGGGCGACAAGGTCGCCGCCGGTGACGTCATTGCCGAGATCGAGACCGACAAGGCGACGATGGAAGTCGAAGCGGTCGACGACGGCACGCTCGGCAAGATCCTGGTCGCCGAGGGCACCGAAGGCGTGAAGGTCAACACGCCGATAGCGGTGCTGCTGCAGGACGGCGAGAGCGCCGCCGATATCGGCAAGGATGCCAAGGCTGCACCGGCTTCCACCCAGGATGCGGTTTCAGACGGCGGGCAGCGCACCGACGCAGCCGAGGAAGCCTCGAAGTCCGCGCCGCAGGATGCCGGCGAGGCGCCGAAGGCGTCCGTTCCCGCTGCCCCCGCCATGAAGGCCGCCGCCGATCCTGACATCCCGGCTGGCACAGCAATGGTCTCGACCACTGTGCGCGAGGCGCTGCGTGACGCGATGGCCGAGGAGATGCGTCGAGACGGCGACGTCTTCGTGATGGGCGAGGAGGTCGCCGAGTACCAGGGCGCTTACAAGATCACGCAAGGGCTACTGCAGGAATTCGGGCCGAGGCGCGTCGTCGACACGCCGATCACCGAGCACGGTTTTGCCGGCGTCGGCGTCGGTGCGGCGATGGCCGGCCTGAAACCGATCGTCGAGTTCATGACCTTCAACTTCGCTATGCAGGCGATCGACCAAATCATCAATTCCGCCGCCAAGACGCTCTATATGTCCGGCGGCCAGATGGGCGCGCCCATCGTCTTCCGCGGGCCGAACGGCGCGGCTGCTCGTGTCGCCGCCCAGCATTCGCAGTGCTATGCCGCCTGGTACAGCCACATTCCCGGCCTGAAAGTGGTGATGCCTTACTCCGCCGCCGACGCCAAGGGGTTGCTTAAGGCCGCGATCCGCGACCCGAACCCGACCATCTTCCTCGAGAACGAAATCCTTTACGGCCAGTCCTTCGACGTGCCGAAGATGGACGATTTCGTGCTGCCGATCGGCAAGGCGCGCATCCACAAACCGGGCAAGGACGTCACCATCGTCTCCTTCGGCATCGGAATGACCTATGCGATCAAGGCCGAGGCCGAATTGCGCGGCATGGGCGTCGATGCCGAGATCATCGACCTCAGGACCATCCGGCCGCTCGATTTCGACACCATCATCGGCTCGGTCAGGAAGACCAACCGGCTGGTGGTGGTGGAAGAAGGATTTCCGCAGAACTCGGTCGGCGACCATATCGCCAACCAAGTGTCGCAGCGCGCCTTCGATTTCCTCGACGCGCCGGTCATCACCATTGCCGGCAAGGACGTGCCGATGCCCTATGCGGCAAACCTCGAAAAGCTGGCGCTGCCCAATGTCGGCGAGGTCGTCGAGGCGGTCAAAGCCGTCACATATCGCTGAGCAGGGCGGGAGGAAAACATGCCGATCAACATCACCATGCCGGCCCTGTCGCCCACGATGGAAGAGGGCAATCTTGCCAAGTGGCTGGTCAAGGAGGGCGATAAGGTTTCGCCAGGCGACGTGATCGCCGAGATCGAGACCGACAAGGCGACGATGGAAGTTGAAGCCGTCGATGAGGGCACGGTGGCCAAGCTGGTGGTTCCGGCCGGCACCGAAGGCGTCAAGGTCAACGCGCTGATCGCCGTGCTCGCGGCTGAGGGCGAGGATGCGGCGGCTGCCGCCAAGAGCGGTGACGGCGCTGCGCCGGCAAAGGCCGAGGCTCCGAAAGCGGATGCCCCCAAAGCCGAAACACCAAAGCCCGAAGCGTCGAAGCCGCAACCTGCCGCCACACCTGCCCCCAAGGCGGAAGCGGCTCCGGTCGCCAACGGCCATGCAAGCGGTGAGCGTGTCTTCGCCTCGCCGCTCGCGCGCCGCATCGCCCGGGAAGCCGGTGTCGATGTCTCGGCGGTGACCGGCTCCGGCCCGCATGGCCGCGTGGTCAAGGCCGATGTCGACGCAGCGATTTCCAGCGGCGGCGTCAAGGCGGCACCGGCTGCGAAAGCGGCACCTGCCGGCGCTCCGGCATCTGCAGCGGCAGCCAAGCCAATGTCGGACGACCAGGTGCTAAAACTGTTTGCCGAAGGCTCCTACGAGCTTGTCCCGCACGACAACATGCGCAAGACCATTGCGCGCCGGCTGGTCGAGGCCACGACCACCATTCCGCATTTCTACCTGACGCTCGACTGCGAGCTCGACGCGCTTCTGGCCCTGCGCACGCAGATCAACGCGGCCGCCCCGATGAAGAAGACCGACAAGGGGGAGGCGCCGGCCTACAAGCTGTCGGTCAACGACATGGTCATCAAAGCGATGGCAATGGCGCTGATGGCGGTGCCGGATGCCAACGCGTCATGGACCGAAAGCGCCATGGTCAAGCACAAGCATGCCGATGTCGGTGTCGCCGTGTCGATCCCTGGCGGGCTGATCACGCCGATCATCCGGCGCGCCGATGAAAAGACGCTGTCGGTCATCTCCAACGAGATGAAGGATCTCGCCAGCCGTGCCCGCAGCCGCAAGCTGAAACCGGAGGAATACCAGGGCGGCACCACGGCGGTGTCCAATCTCGGCATGTTCGGCATCAAGGACTTTGCCGCCGTCATCAACCCGCCGCATGCCACGATCCTGGCGGTCGGCGCCGGCGAAGAGCGCGCGGTGGTCAAGAACGGTGAGATCAAGATCGCGGCAATCATGTCGGTGACGCTGTCGACCGATCACCGCGCCGTCGACGGCGCGCTCGGCGCCGAACTGCTCGTCGCCTTCAAGCGCATGATCGAAAATCCGATGGGCATGCTGGTCTAGAAGGAAGGAGGCGGTGCGGAAATTCTTCACCAGCCTTGTTGCCTTCAGCCCTTCCGGCGTCGCAACGATCATGTGCAATGGCTGTTGGTGCGCTGGCGGGTGAGGCGCGCGCGGGCAGATTTCAGCAGGAGGGGGGCAAACGAATGAAAACAGTCCTTTGCTACGGCGACTCGCTGACCTGGGGCTATGATGCGGCAAGTCTGGATCGCCACCCGCTCAAGGACCGCTGGCCGAGTGTGCTGCAGGCGACGTTGGGAGGCGATATCCAGGTCATTGCCGAAGGCTTGAACGGCCGCACAACGGCTTTCGACGACCATCTGGCCGGCGCCGACCGTAACGGCGCAAGAGTGCTGCCGACGGTGCTGATGACACATGCGCCGCTCGACCTGATCGTCATCATGCTCGGCTCCAACGACATGAAGCCGTGGATCCACGGCAATCCGGTGGCGGCCAAGCAAGGCATCCAGCGCCTGATCGCTATCGTGCGCGGCCACGACTACCCGTTCGACTGGCCGGCGCCGCAGATCCTGCTCGTTGCGCCGCCCGCGGTCAGCCGAACCGACAACGCTGAGTTCAAGGAAATGTTCGCCGGCGGCGACGAAGCTTCGAAGCGGCTGGCGCCGCAATATTCCGCCCTTGCCGACGAGGCCGGCTGCGGCTTTTTCGATGCCGGCACGGTGGCAACGACCACGCCGCTCGACGGCGTCCATCTTGATGCGGAAAACACGCGCAACATTGGCGAGGCGCTGGCACCGCTGGTGCGTGTGATGTTAGCGACATGATAGTCGATGCAAGTCTGATCATGGCCTCTGGTTGGCTGTGCATTGGCAAGGCCGCCGTCGAAGTCGGCTTCTTGCAGGTTACGCATTTCTGGGGCTCTGGGTATCCGACTCCCTTTCGATACTGATGCACGAGCAAGCTTTCGCGCCTCCAATACTGAGGTGCGAGCCAATTTCGATCCCGAAGCCTTCTTTCGGTGAAGCCTCGCTTCAATAAGGACCACAAAATGGCTGAGAACTACGACGTCATCATCATCGGCTCCGGCCCCGGCGGCTACGTCACGGCGGTGCGTTCCGCCCAACTCGGCTTCAAGACGGCGATCGTCGAGCGTGAGCATCTCGGCGGCATCTGCCTCAACTGGGGCTGCATCCCGACCAAGGCGCTGCTGCGTTCGGCCGAGATCATGCACTATTCCGATCATCTGAAGGACTACGGCTTGAAGATCGACGGCAAGGTCAGCGTCGATACCGCTGCCGTGGTCGACCGCTCGCGAAAGGTCTCGCTGCGGCTCAACGGCGGCGTCGCCTTCCTGATGAAGAAGAATAAGGTCGACGTCATCTGGGGCGAAGCCAGGCTCTCCAAGGCGGCTTCCGGCGATAAACCGGGCGAGATCGTCGTGTCGAACTCGTCGAAGAAGCCGATGGAGCCGCAGCCGCCGGCGCCCAAGGGCGTCAAGGGTGAGGGCACTTATACCGCCAAGCACATAATCCTGGCGACCGGCGCCAGGCCGCGCGCGCTGCCCGGCATAGAGCCCGACGGCAAGCTGATCTGGACCTATTTCGAAGCGATGGTCCCGAAGGAGATGCCTAAATCGCTGCTGGTGATGGGTTCGGGCGCAATCGGCATTGAGTTCGCCTCATTCTACCGCACCATGGGCGCGGAGGTGACTGTGGTCGAGTTGTTGCCGGCGGTAATGCCGGTCGAGGACGCCGAGGTCTCGAAATTCGCGCAAAAGCAGTTCGAGAAGCAAGGCATGAAGATCATCCTCGAGGCCAAGGTGACCAAGGTCGAGAAGGGTGCGAACTCGGTCACCGCGCATGTCGAGATGAAGGACGGCAAGGTTGAGAAGATCACCGCCGACCGGATGATCTCGGCCGTCGGTGTGCAGGGCAATATCGAGAATCTCGGCCTCGAAGCGCTCGGCGTGAAGACCGAACGCGGCTGCGTCGTCGTCGACGGCTACGGCAACACCAATGTGCCCGGAATCTATGCCATCGGCGACGTTGCCGGCCCGCCTATGCTCGCCCACAAGGCCGAACATGAAGGCGTGGTGTGCGTGGAGAAGATCGCCAATTTCCCCGGCGTGCATGCCACTGACAAGCTGAAGATTCCGGGCTGCACCTATTGCAACCCGCAGGTTGCCTCCGTCGGCTTGACCGAAGCGAAAGCGAAGGCCGAGGGCAAGGACATCCGCGTCGGCCGCTTTCAGTTCGCCGCCAACGGCAAAGCCATCGCGCTCGGCGAAGACCAGGGTTTCGTCAAGACCATCTTCGACAAGAAGACCGGCCAGTTGCTCGGCGCGCATATGGTCGGCGCCGAAGTGACCGAGCTGATCCAGGGCTTTGTCGTGGCGATGAACCTGGAGACCACCGAGGAAGAACTGATGCACACCATCTTCCCGCATCCGACGCTGTCGGAGATGATGAAGGAAAGCGTCCTCGACGCCTATGGCCGCGCGCTGAACGCGTGATAAATTGACCGCGTGAGACTCGACACGTGAAAGCCAAGGAACTCAACGGCAAGGTAATTCGTTTCCGGATGCATTCATCACACAAGGAGAGGGCATATGGACGTGAATGGCGTGGGCTGGATCGCAGCCATCATCATCGGCGGTTTGGCAGGGTGGCTTGCGGAGATGTTCATGAAAAGCAACATGGGCATCTTGATGAACATCATTCTTGGCATCGTCGGCGCGATCGTGCTGAATGCCATCCTGCAGGCGCTCAACATCGGCGCCTTCGGCGCTGGCTGGATCGCTTATCTGATCACCGGTTTCATCGGCGCCTGCCTGCTGATCTGGGTAGGGCGCATGGTGCGCCGTTAGTTGCTGAACTCTTGCCATGCGAAAACGGCTGTGGCGGCATGCGCCGCCGCGGCCTTTTTCTTTGCAGCGAAAAGTCCTAGATGACTTGTGAAAGCGACCGCCGGAAGGCAATCGCGAATGAACTGGATTTCTGATGGTCACCGTCCTCG
The DNA here is from genome assembly GCF_053850215.1 of Mesorhizobium sp. f-mel. Taxonomy (NCBI): domain Bacteria; kingdom Pseudomonadati; phylum Pseudomonadota; class Alphaproteobacteria; order Hyphomicrobiales; family Phyllobacteriaceae; genus Mesorhizobium; species Mesorhizobium sp. f-mel. The sequence continues at coordinate 33,781 of NZ_JBSPTO010000010.1, read as the reverse complement.
ACACGATCGCCAATGCGCCGCGCCTGAGGCATCCTGAAAAGGCGCACAAGCCTGACCAGGATGTGCTGCGCAAGCCCGACTGGATCCGCGTCAAGGCGCCGATGTCAAAAGGCTATGCCGAGACGCGCGAAATCGTGAAGTCGCACAGACTGGTGACGGTGTGCGAAGAGGCCGGTTGCCCCAATATCGGTGAGTGCTGGGAAAAGAAGCACGCCACCTTCATGATCATGGGTGAGATCTGCACGCGCGCCTGTGCCTTCTGCAACGTCGCCACCGGCATTCCGACAGCGCTCGATCCCGATGAACCGGCGCGCATCGCCCATGCGGTCAAGCAAATGGGTCTGAGCCATGTCGTCATCACCTCAGTCGACCGCGACGATCTCGCCGATGGCGGAGCTCAGCACTTTGCCGAGGTCATCCGCGCCATCAGGGCGGCAACGCCTTCGACGACGATCGAAATCCTGACGCCCGACTTCCTGCGCAAGGAAGGTGCGCTGGAGATCGTGGTGGCGGCGAAGCCGGACGTGTTCAACCACAATCTGGAGACCGTACCGTCGAACTATCTGACGGTCCGGCCCGGCGCCCGCTATTTTCATTCGATTAGGCTCCTGCAGCGGGTCAAAGAACTCGACCCGTCGATCTTCACCAAATCCGGCATCATGGTTGGCCTCGGCGAGGAGCGGAACGAGATACTGCAGTTGATGGATGATCTGCGTTCGGCCAATGTCGACTTCATGACCATCGGCCAGTATCTGCAGCCGTCGAAGAAACACCACCCTGTGATCCGTTTCGTCACGCCGGAGGAATTCAAGTCCTTCGAGACGATCGGCAAGACCAAGGGCTTCCTGCTGGTGGCATCGAGCCCGCTAACGCGTTCGTCGCATCACGCCGGCGACGATTTCGCCAAGCTGCGCGCGGCACGGGAAGCGTTTCTCAGGAAGTCCGCCTAACACACTGGTTTCATGCCACAATTCGAAGCCCACCGCCGCGTTGCGCATACGCCGGAACAGATGTTCGCTCTGGTCGCCGATGTCGAATCCTATCCGCAATTCCTGCCGCTTTGCGAGGCGCTGACGGTTCGCTCGCGCAAGGAACGCGACGGACGCACCCTGCTCGTCGCCGACATGAGCATCGGCTACAAGGCGATCCGCGAGACTTTCACCACGCAGGTGCTGCTAAAACCTGGCGAGAACGCCATCGACGTCAAATACATCGACGGTCCATTCAAATATCTGAGCAACGCCTGGCGTTTCGAGCCGGCCGACGGCGGTTGCGATGTCTGCTTCTTCATCGACTACGAATTCAAGAGCCGTATTCTGGGTGCGGTGATGGGAGCGATGTTCGATCGCGCCTTCCGCATGTTTTCCGAGGCGTTCGAGAAGCGCGCCGACGTCATCTATGGCGCAACGCCGGCAGCCTGATCCGCAGCGAGTGCGCGCAAGCCCAGTTCAAGCGCATGCCTGACCGTCTCCCGGCGGATGAAATTGCGGCCTTTGTCGGCGAACAACTGACATTCGCTGACGACCGGCCGGCCAGTCAAGGCGATACCGAACCAGACCAGGCCGACGGGCTTTTCCGCCGAGCCGCCGCCCGGACCGGCAATGCCGGTAACGGCAAGGGTGAGTCCGGCGCGCGAATGGGCCAACGCGCCGGCCGCCATCTCGACTGCGGTTTCCCGCGAGACCGCGCCGTGCGTCTCAAGCGTGGCGGCGGAAACGCCGAGCATCTCAGTCTTGGCCTCGTTGGAATAGGTGATGAAACCCCGGTCGACCACCGTGGAAGAGCCGGCGATGTCGGTAAGGGCGGCGATGATCATGCCGCCTGTGCAGCTTTCGGCCGTCGCCAGCATGATGCCACGCTGTCGGCAGGCCTGAAGCAGGGCATCTGCGAGATCGCTGTTGCTCATTCGGGTACATCCCCCGGAAACACGACGCTGGCGGTCGCGATAGCCGCTATGCCTTCCTCGCGTCCGACAAAGCCGAGCTTTTCGTTGGTTGTTGCCTTGATAGAGATACGGTCCCGGGAAATTGCCAGCATTTCCGAAAGGGTTTCGGTCATTGCTTCGCGATGTGGGCCGACCCGGGGCGCCTCGCAGATCAGCGTGATGTCGGCATTGGCGATGCGCCCGCCGCGCGCACGCACCAGTCTTGCCGCATGTTCGACGAAGATCCGCGAGGCCACGCCTTTCCACTGCGGATCCGACGGCGGGAAATGCGTGCCGATGTCGCCGGCGCCGCAGGTGGCGAGCAGCGCGTCGGTCAAGGCGTGCAGGCCGACATCGGCGTCCGAATGGCCGGCCAGTTTCTTGTCGTGCGGGATGGAGACGCCGCACAGGACGACATGGTCACCGGGCTCGAAGGCATGGACGTCGTAGCCATTGCCGGTGCGGATGTCCGGAAAATGCAGCCGCTCGCCGGAAAGCCGCTGATCCGCCATCGAAATATCCCTTGCCCAGGTGAGCTTGACATTGTCCGGCGAGCCCGGAACGATTTTCACCGGAATATGCGCCCATTCGGCAATCGCGGCATCGTCGGTGAAGTCCGCCTTGCCCAAGTGATGGGCCTTTTCGTGGGCGGCCAGGATCGGCCAGAACGGGAAGCCTTGCGGCGTCTGGGCGGCATGAAGCCCGTTCCTGGAAACCGTCTCGCCGATCATGCCGGCGGCCGACTCACGTTTCAGCGTGTCGGCGACGGGTAAGGCAGGCAGCGCTCCCTGGCGCTCGCCGATAGCGGCGATCGTACGGTCTATCAATTCGGCGTCGACGAACGGGCGAACGGCATCATGGACCAGAACCTGGCTCGGTGCATGGCCTCTCAGCGCGAGCAGCCCGAGCCGGACGGAGTCCTGCCTGGACGCGCCACCGGTCACCGTGATGACTCGATCGGCGTTGGCTCCGGCGGCGCTGCGAAAAAGCGCGCTGTCGTCGGCGTGGATGGCGACGACGACAGGACCGATTCTCGGATGCGCCAAAAACATATCCAATGTGCGCGCGATAACGGCATGGCCACCGATCCTCTGGTATTGCTTCGGGCCGTCGGCCTGACCGGCGCGCGCGCCGCGGCCGGCGGCGACGATAACCACGGCAACCCTAGAGTCCGTAGCCAAAGCTGGCATTTCGCTTGCATCTGTCATGCCGAGACGCTTAGCGCATGATCCCGAAAAGTGGAATCGCTTTTCGGAAGAGATCATGCGCAGATGCAAAGTGCCAAAGGGTCCTTTCCTAAAGACGTACGCCGCTTAGGGGGCGGGTATGGGCCGAAGGCCAGCATTTTTCCCAAATGCGCCTTAATGTGACGTCATTGCGCGTTGCACATTGCTGCCATTCTGGCTAGAGATTGTGCAGCAACTAAAGATGCTTGGTTTTTGTGCATGTTTGACCTCACCAAATTGGCTTCGCCGCTGGACGTGGGTAGTGTGAGAATCCGCAATCGCGCTTTTCTCGCGCCGATGTCGGGCATAACCGATGAGCCGTTCCGGCAGCGTGCGTATGCGCATGGCGCCGGATTGGTCGTGTCGGAGATGGTGGCGAGCGGCGAGCTTGCCAGGGGCAGGGCCGGTTGTGGCCTTCGCATCCGCCATTCCGGGCTGCCTGTGCACATGGTCCAGCTTGCCGGCCATGAGGCGGCGCATATGGCCGAGGGCGCTCGAATCGCCGCGGGCGAGGGCGCCGACATCATCGACATCAACATGGGCTGCCCGGCCAAGAAGGTGACGGGCGGCTATGCCGGTTCGGCGCTGATGCGCGATCTCGATCACGCTTTGTCGTTGATTGAGGCGGTGGTCGGCGCCGTCGAGGTGCCGGTCACGGTCAAAATGCGGCTCGGCTGGGACGAAAGCGCGCTCAACGCGCCGCTGCTGGCGCGCCGCGCCGAGCAGGCGGGCGTCCAGATGGTGACGGTGCATGGCCGCACGCGCTGCCAGTTCTACCAGGGCAAGGCCGACTGGCGCGCCATCGCACGAACAAAACAGGCCGTGTCGATCCCGGTCGTTGCCAATGGCGATGTCGGATCGCCGGCGGAGGCGGCAATGATCCTCGACCAGTCGGGCGCCGACGCGGTGATGATCGGCCGCGCGCATTATGGCGCGCCCTGGACGGCAGGCAGCATCGCGGCAGCCGCGGCAAAAGATGCGGCGCCCGGCGTGCCCGAAAGTCCGCAAGCGCTGGCCGACTACATCGTTGCCCACTACGAGGACATGCTAACGCTCTACGGCATCGAAAGCGGCGTGCGCCAGGCGCGCAAGCATCTTGGCTGGTATCTCGACCGCCACGCTGTTGGCGTCGTTGATGAGCAGCGAAAGGCGATCCTCACCTCCTTCGAGCCCGTCCGCGTCGTTGCCGCGTTGCGCGAGGTGTTTTCACGCGCTGCCGAGGCGATGAACCTGCGGAGCGCAGCATGAACGCCACCGTTGCACAGAGCATGGATATGGCGGACGCCGCCCACATTGTGCTCAACACCATCCGCCGCCCAGTGATCATGGTCGATGCGGACGGGTTCATCACCTTCGCCAATGCCGATGCCGAGGATTTCTTCCGCTCGAGCGCGACCATGCTCGCCCGCAATACACTACCCAAGCTCATTCCCTTCGGCAGTCCGCTGCTGACGCTTGTCGACCAGGTGCGCGAGCGCCGGGCACCCGTCAACGAATACCGGGTCGACGTATCGTCGCCGCGCCTCGGCATCGAGAAGGTCGTCGATCTCTATGTCGCGCCGGTGTCGGAATTCCCGGGCTCCGTCGTGGTGATGTTCCAGGAGCGATCGATGGCCGACAAGATCGACCGGCAGATGACGCACCGCGGTGCGGCACGCTCGGTAACCGGCCTTGCCGCGATGCTCGCCCACGAGATCAAGAACCCGCTATCCGGCATCCGGGGTGCTGCCCAGCTGCTCGAACTGTCGGCTTCCGACGAGGATCGCGCGCTGACCCGGCTGATCACCGACGAGACCGACCGCATCGTCTCGCTGGTCGATCGCATGGAGGTGTTTTCCGACGAGCGGCCCATCGATCGCTATCCGGTCAACATCCACGTCGTGCTCGACCATGTGAAGGCGATTGCCAAGAACGGTTTTGCCAAGCGGATCAAGATATTGGAGGATTATGATCCATCATTGCCTCCGGTTTTCGCCAACCGCGACCAGCTCATCCAGGTGTTCCTCAACCTGGTCAAGAATGCGGCCGAGGCCATTGGCGGCGATCCGCAAGGCGAGATCACTCTGTCGACCGCATTCCGGCCGGGCATCCGTGTTTCCGTTCCCGGAACGCAGGGCCGCGTGTCGCTGCCGCTGGAATTCTGCGTGCGCGACAACGGTTCTGGCGTTTCCGAAGATATCCTGCCGATCCTGTTCGATCCCTTCATCACCACCAAGCCGAACGGGTCGGGGCTTGGTCTGGCGCTGGTCGCGAAAATCGTCGGCGAGCATGGCGGCATCATCGAATGCGATTCGACGCCGCGCGCAACCACCTTCCGCATCCTGATGCCAGCCTGGAAAGAAACGCCGTTCGGCACAGACGATGATGGCGAAGGAGACCGCAAATGATGGTTCGCGGCAATATTCTCGTCGCCGACGACGATGCGGCGATCCGCACGGTCCTCAATCAGGCGCTTTCGCGCGTCGGCCACGAGGTGCGCGTGACGTCCAACGCCTCGACGCTATGGCGCTGGGTGGCGGCCGGCGAGGGCGATCTCGTCATCACCGACGTGGTCATGCCGGACGAGAACGCTTTCGACATGCTGCCGCGCATCAAGAAGGCGCGACCGGAACTGCCCGTCATCGTCATGAGCGCCCAGAACACGTTCATGACCGCGATTCGTGCCTCCGAAACCGGGGCCTACGAATATCTGCCGAAACCGTTCGACCTGACCGAGCTTCTCAACATCGTCAACCGGGCGCTTTCCGAGCCCCGACGACCGAAGATCGATGCACGGGCCGACGAGCCGCCGGAAACGATGCCGCTGGTCGGCCGCTCGGCCGCCATGCAGGATATCTACCGCATGCTGGCGCGTATGATGCAGACCGACCTAACGGTGATGATTTCAGGCGAATCGGGCACCGGCAAGGAACTGGTGGCGCGCGCGCTGCACGAATATGGCCGCCGCCGCGGCGGCCCCTTCGTCGCGATCAACATGGCGGCGATCCCGCGCGACCTGATCGAATCGGAACTGTTCGGGCATGAGAAAGGCGCCTTCACCGGTGCGCAGAACCGCTCCACCGGCCGTTTCGAGCAGGCCGAAGGCGGTACGCTCTTCCTCGATGAGATCGGCGACATGCCGATGGAAGCGCAGACGCGCCTGCTGCGTGTCCTGCAGCAGGGCGAGTACACCACTGTCGGCGGCCGTACGCCGATCAAAACCGACGTCCGCATCGTCGCCGCCACCAACAAGGATCTGCGCACGCTGATCAATCAGGGACTTTTCCGCGAGGATCTGTTCTATCGCCTGAATGTCGTGCCGCTAAGGCTGCCGGCGCTGCGCGAGCGGTCCGAGGACGTTCCGGATCTCGTCCGGCACTTCTTCAAGCTCGGCGCCAGCGAAGGGCTGCAGACCAAGCGGATCTCCACCGGCGGCATCGAGCTGATGAAGCGCTATCCGTGGCCAGGCAACGTGCGCGAGCTCGAAAATCTTGTCCGCAGGCTTGCCGCACTCTATTCGCAGGATGAGATTTCCGCCGAAATCATCGAGGCGGAACTGAAGACCGGCGAGAGGCCGGTCGTTCCCGGTGGCGGCAACCTCATTCCCGACGATCTCTCCATCGGCCAGGCGGTGGAACATTTCCTGCAGCGCTATTTTGCTTCCTTCGCAGGCGATTTGCCGCCCGCCGGCCTCTATCAGCGCATTCTCTCCGAGGTCGAATATCCGCTGGTGCTGGCCTCGATGACGGCAACCCGCGGCAACCAGATCAAGGCTGCGGAACTCCTGGGCCTCAACCGCAACACGCTGCGCAAGAAAATTCGCGAACTCGGCGTCAACGTCTACAAATCGACCAGGCAGGCTTAGAGCGACGTGCGTCCGTTCGGACGTACAAAGTTCTCTAACACTTTGAGCTTTGCGCATCGTGCTTTCCGAAAAATCGATTCCGTTTTCGGGCCGGTGCGACAGAGCGAAGCTTTTCGGGGGATCGATCGCCGAAACATTTCCGTCCAGGTCACACTTGTTGCATAATCGCCACAATGCGTTGCATACATCCGACGCAATCACTGGCTCTAGACGGCGACATGGCTCCACAGGCACCGACACCGAGCGAAGCGCTTTTCAGCGAACCTGGCACACGGGACGGGCGCCGGCTGCTTGCGCTGCCCGGCGTGGTGGCAATTGCCGGTGCGCTGGTTACGGCGGCGATCTCCTTCGCCATCCTCGTCGGCGCCACGCCGATCACGCCGGACGAGAGGACAACGCTGGCGCTTATCGCCCTCAATGCGGCGTTCATCCTGTTTCTGATCGCGCTGGTCGGCCGCGAAGTGCATCGTATCGTGATGGCGCGCCGGCGCGGCAAGGCGGCGTCGCGGCTGCATGTACGGATCGTGGCGATGTTCGCGCTGGTCGCCGCGATTCCCGCCATCATGGTGGCCATTATCGCCTCGATCACACTCGATATCGGTCTTGATCGCTGGTTCGAGATCCGTACCAAGACGATCGTCAATTCGTCGCTGTCGATCGCCGATGCCTATGTGCAGGAGAACGCGCGCAATCTCCAGGGAACGACCCTGTCGATGGCTTACGATCTCGACGCCTCCCGTACGCTCTACGGCCTCGATCGAACCGGCTTCCTCGATCTCATGAACAAGGAAGCCGTCGGACGCTCGCTGGCCCATGCCGCACTGGTCAGGCCCGACGGTTCGTTCGTCATGAGCGCCAAGACCGACGCCGATTTTGCCATGCCGGAGCCGCCGGAAGGCGCCATGAGCAGTGCCGCCGACGGCAGGCCGGTGCTGATCGAGCCGAAGACGCGCAACATCATGGGCGCCATCGTCAAACTGCGCGAGATCGAAGGGCTCTATCTCTACACCATTCGGCTCGTCGATCCCGAGGTGATCAAGGCGCGGCAGATTGTCAGATCCAACACCGACGAATATCGCGGTCTGGAAGACAATCGCCGCACTTCGCAGGTGGCGTTCGCACTTCCCTACCTGTCGCTGACGCTGATCATCATTCTGTCCGCCATCTGGACCGGAATCGCCGTGGCAGACCGCCTGGTGCGGCCGATCCGCCAGCTCATCGGCGCGGCCGACGAGGTCGCGACCGGCAATCTCGACGTTGCCGTGCCGGTTCGGCCCTCCGACGGCGACGTCGCCTCGCTCGGCGACACCTTCAACAAGATGCTGCTGGAACTGAAATCGCAGCGTAACGAGATACTGTCGGCCAAGGATTTGATCGACGAGCGGCGGCGTTTTTCGGAAGCCGTGCTTGCCGGTGTCACCGCCGGCGTCATCGGCGTCGATCCATATGGCATCGTCACCATCGTCAACCGGTCCGCCGAAACGATGCTGGCCATATCCGCTACCGCCGCACTCGGGCAAAACCTCTCCGCCGTGCTGCCGCATGTCGGCCGCGTCTTCGAGATCGGCCGCAAGTCGGGCAAGCCTGTCCACCGCGAGCAGGTGACCTTCTATCGCGCCGGTACGGAGCGGACCTTCAACGTGCAGATCACGGTCGAGGCCGGCGACGACGGTTCGGAGGAGAAATCCTATGTCGTAACGGTCGATGACATCACCGATCTGGTCCAGGCGCAACGTTCCTCGGCCTGGGCGGATGTGGCGCGGCGCATCGCCCACGAGATCAAGAACCCGCTGACACCGATCCAGCTTTCCGCCGAGCGCATCAAGCGCCGCTACGGCAAGGTCATCACCGAAGACCGCGAGGTTTTCGATCAGTGCACCGATACGATCATCAGGCAAGTAGAGGACATCGGCCGGATGGTCGACGAGTTCTCCGCTTTCGCACGCATGCCCGAGCCCGAAATGAAGGCCCTCGATTTGCGCGAATCGTTGCGTGAAGCCTCGTTCCTCGTCGAAGTGAGCCGATCCGATATCACCTTCGAGCGCGTGTTCGGCAACGAACCGCTCAAAGGCACTTTCGACAGCCGCCTGATGGCGCAGGCTTTTGGCAATGTTATCAAGAACGCGGCCGAGGCGATTGACGGACTTGATCAAAAGGACCGCTCGCACGGCATAATCCGGATTCAAGCCGGGCGCCAGAATGGTGCGATTCGCATCGATGTCATCGACAACGGCAAGGGCTTGCCGCGCGAGAATCGCCAGCGATTGCTCGAGCCTTACATGACGACACGCGAGAAAGGCACGGGGCTCGGCCTCGCTATCGTCAAGAAGATAGTGGAGGACCATGGCGGCCGGCTCGAACTGCATGACGCGCCGGCGGATTTCCACGACGGGCGAGGCGCGATGATCAGCATCATTCTGCCGCTCGCCGCCACCGTGCCGTCGCGCGGCGAAGGCAAGACGGAAAACGAAAGAGAAACTGAAAAGGTCGGTAATGGCGTCTGACATTCTCATCGTCGATGACGAGGAAGACATCCGTGAACTCGTCGCCGGTATCCTAAGCGACGAAGGTCACGAAACCCGCACGGCATTCGATGCCGACAGCGCCCTGGCGGCGGTAGCCGACCGGGCGCCGAGGCTGATTTTCCTTGATATCTGGCTGCAAGGCTCACGTCTGGACGGACTGGCGTTGCTGGACGAGATCAAGACGATGCATCCGAGCTTGCCTGTGGTGATGATCTCGGGCCACGGCAACATCGAGACGGCGGTCTCGGCCATCCGCCGCGGCGCCTATGACTTTATCGAGAAACCGTTCAAGGCCGACAGGCTGATTCTCATCGCCGAACGTGCGATTGAAACCTCGAAACTCAGACGCGAGGTTTCTGATCTCAAGCTGCGCAGCGGCGAAACCTTCGACCTGATCGGCATGTCGTCGGCGATGAGCCAGTTGCGCCAGACCATCGAGCGCGTTGCGCCGACCAACAGCCGCGTCATGATCATCGGCCCGTCCGGGTCGGGCAAGGAACTCGCGGCTCGCGCCATCCACACGCTGTCGGCGCGCAAGAGCGCACCATTTGTCACGCTGAGCGCTGCCAACATCACGCCCGAACGCATGGAGGTCGAGCTGTTCGGTACCGAATCCAACGGTGTCGAACGCAAGATCGGCGCGCTTGAGGAAGCCCATCGCGGCATTCTCTACATCGACGAAGTGGCCGACATGCCGCGCGAAACGCAAAACAAGATTCTGCGCGTGCTGGTCGAACAGCAGTTCGAGCGGGTAGGAGGCACCAAACGGGTCAAGGTCGATGTCCGAATCATTTCGTCGACCTCGCAGAACCTGGAGGCGATGATCGCCGACGGTCGTTTCCGGGAGGATCTCTATCACCGTCTGGCGGTGGTTCCGGTCATGGTGCCGGGATTGGCCGAGCGGCGGGAGGACATCCCCTATCTTGTCGACAATTTCATGAAACAGATCGCCCGCCAGGCCGGTATCCGGCCGCGGCGCATCGGCGACGACGCGCTGGCGGTGCTGCAGGCGCACAACTGGCCAGGCAACGTCCGCCAGTTGCGCAACAACGTCGAGCGACTGATGATCCTGGCGCGCGGCGACGATATCGATGCACCGATCACCGCCGATCTTTTGCCTGCCGAGATCGGCGATGTCATGCCGCGCACGCCAAACCAATCCGATCAGCACATCATGGCGCTGCCGTTGCGTGAAGCGCGCGAACAATTCGAGAAGGACTATCTGATCGCCCAGATCAATCGTTTTGGCGGCAACATCTCGAAAACGGCCGAGTTCATCGGCATGGAACGCTCGGCGCTTCACCGCAAGCTGAAGTCGCTGGGCGTCTGATTTCCATCATGGCCTACGCAATTATCGGTTACGGCACCGGCGGAATCGCATAAGAAAGCGCTGCAGCGCCGCGGGTCTTTTGGGACGCTCAAAGGACGCTGTAGCATTTTGATTTTTGCGCATGACCCCGAAAATCGATTCCGATTTTCGGGGTCATGCGCTGACTTCTCCAGGGTGACCCCATGCCGCGCATTGCCTATGTGAACGGGCGCTATGTCGCTCACGCCGACGCCTTCGTGCATGTCGAGGACCGTGGTTATCAGTTCGCCGATGGCGTCTACGAGGTCTGCGAGGTAGCGCGCGGCTTCATCGTTGATATGCCTCGCCATCTCGGACGGCTAAACCGCTCGCTGACCGAATTGTCGATCGACTGGCCGGTCACGCGGGGCGTGTTGCCGATTATTATGCGTGAGGTGGTTCGCCGCAACCATGTCACCGATGGCCTGGTCTATCTTCAGGTGACGCGTGGCGTCGCCAGCCGTGACTTTATTTTCCCGGCGGCGGGCACGAAGCCGTCGCTGGTGGTGACCGCCAGGAAAGCCGACCCCGCTGCTGCCGCGAAGAGAGCCGAAAGCGGAATCAAGGTTATCACCGTGCCGGAGAATCGTTGGGATCGGGTCGATATCAAGTCGGTCGGCCTGCTGCCAAATGTGCTCGCCAAGCAGAAGGCCAAGGAAGCCGGCGCCCAGGAAGCCTGGTTCGTCGATGCCGACGGCACCGTCAAGGAAGGTGGATCGTCGAACGCCTGGATCATCACCAGGGATGGTGTGCTGGTAACGCGTCCGGCCGAGCACGGCATCCTGCGCGGCATCACCCGCACCACGCTGTTCGAAGTGGCCGCCAAGCTCGGCCTGAAGATCGAGGAGCGCGGCTTTTCGGTCGCCGAGGCCAAGGCTGCGCGCGAGGTTTTCATCAGCTCCGCGACCACCATCGCCATGCCGATCGTGGCGATCGACGGCGCTCCCGTCGCCAATGGCCATCCGGGCTCGATAACACTTTCCTTGCGGCAAGCCTTTTTTGACGTTGCGGAAAAAAGTCCAGCCTGATAACCGCACAGGTGGAATGAACATCAATATATCTCGTTCTGCTTGTCGTTATTGACGGCAAGATGGTGTTTGCGCGCTTGACACGTGCCGGGTAATTTGGCGCATTGAGGTGCAAACCGAAGGGGATCGGCGAAAGACAAGAACAATGGCGGAACGATCGCAAAATCTTCAGGACCTGTTCCTGAATTCAGTTCGCAAAAGCAAAAACCCACTCACCATCTTTCTCATCAACGGCGTGAAGCTGACCGGTGTGGTTACTTCGTTCGACAATTTCTGTGTTCTGCTGCGTCGAGACGGCCATTCCCAGCTCGTCTACAAGCACGCCATTTCCACGATCATGCCGAGCCAGCCGGTTCAGATGTTCGATGGCGAGGAAAGCCAGGGCGTCTGATTGGCACGTAAGAAAGACGCGGACCGCAGCGTTCGCGAAAAACCAGCATATCAGCCGGGGACGGAAGCCGAAGGCCCGACCCGGGCCGTGGTCATCGTGCCGGTGCTTACCCGCCAGCCGCGCGGCGACGAAGACATCAATCGTCCGCGCCTGATGCGTTCCGCCGAGGCCCGCCACGACGAAGCGGTTGGTCTTGCCCAAGCCATTGACCTCGACCCGATCCATACCGCGGTGGTGACCGTCAATGATCCGCGGCCTGCAACCTTGCTCGGCAGCGGCAAGGTCGCGGAGTTCGCCGAGATCGTCAAAGAGGGCCGTGCCGAACTGGTTATTGTCGACCATCCGTTGACGCCGGTGCAGCAACGCAATCTGGAAAAAGAATTGAACGCCAAGGTGCTGGATCGCACCGGGCTGATCCTGGAGATTTTCGGCGAGCGCGCGCGCACCAAGGAAGGTACGCTGCAGGTCGATCTTGCGCACCTCAACTATCAGAAGGGCCGGCTCGTGCGAAGCTGGACCCACCTCGAGCGCCAGCGCGGCGGCGCCGGTTTCCTTGGCGGGCCTGGCGAAACGCAGATCGAATCGGACCGCCGTGTCCTGCAGGACAAGATCAACAAGCTGAAGCACGAGCTGGAAACAGTGCGGCGGACCCGCGATCTGCACCGCGCCAAGCGCAAGAAGGTGCCGTTCCCGGTTGTGGCGATCGTCGGCTATACCAACGCCGGCAAGTCGACGCTGTTCAACAGGCTGACCGGAGCAGAGGTGCTGGCCGAGGACATGCTGTTTGCCACGCTCGACCCGACGTTGCGTCGGGTGCGACTGCCGCACGGCACGCCGGTCATCCTTTCGGACACCGTCGGTTTCATTTCGGACCTGCCGACGCATCTGATCGCGGCCTTTCGGGCAACGCTGGAAGAGGTGGTCGAGGCCGATCTCGTCATCCATCTGCGCGATATTTCGGACCCCGATACGGCCGCCCAGGCCGAGGATGTCGAGCGCATCCTCGCCGATCTCGGCGTCGATGCCGGCGACAGCAAGCGCGTCATCGAAGTGTGGAACAAGATCGACCGGCTCGATGAAGGCAACCGGGCGCGATTGCTCGCCGACGGCATCGACGGCAACAAGGCGCCGCCGATTGCCATATCGGCCGCCACCGGCGAGGGCATCGATGTGCTGAAGGCGATCATGGAGACAAGAGTTTCAGGCGAACTGGAAACGCTGACCGTCACGCTCAAGCCTGACCAGCTTGGGTTCGTCGACTGGCTCTACCGCAATGGCGACGTCGTCTCGCGCACCGACAATGACGATGGCGGTATAACCGTGTCGCTCAAAGCGACGCGAAGCGCACACGAAGAGATAGAAACCAGATTGCATCGTAAAAACAACGGATAATTTCTATTACTTCGCGCTTTTGGCTTGCTGCCAAAGCGCCTCCATCTCGTCGAGCGTCGCCCTTTCCAGCGTGTTTCCGGACGCTTCCAGCGCTTGCTCGACATAGCGGAACCGCGACCGGAATTTCTCGTTGGTGCCGCTGAGTGCCGCTTCGGAATCAACCTTGAGATGACGCCCGAGATTGACGACGGCAAACAGCATGTCGCCGAACTCGTCCTTGATCGAAGCTGTATCGCCCTTGGCAAGGGCCTGGCGCAACTCGCCGATCTCTTCCTCGATCTTGTCGAGGATCGGCGTGGCCTCGCTCCAGTCGAAGCCGACGCGGGCCGCTTTTTCCTGCAGCTTGAGCGCCCGGGTCAAAGCGGGCAGGGCGACCGGTACGCTGTCCAGAAAACCGTTGCCATGATCCTCAGGATCGTGCCCGCGGGCGAGGCGGGCGTTTCGCTTTTCCGCTTTTTCCTCGGTCTTGATCTTCTCCCACATGCCCTTGGCCATGCCGGCGCTGCGCGCCTTCTCGTCGCCGAAGACATGCGGATGGCGGCGGATCATTTTTGTGGTAATGGCCTGGACCACATCGCCAAAGGCGAATTCACCGGCCTCCTCGGCCATCTGCGCATGGTAGACGACCTGCAGCAGGAGGTCGCCGAGCTCGTCGCGCAGATCGTCCAGGTCGCCGCGCGCGATCGCGTCCGCCACCTCGTAGGCTTCCTCGATCGTGTAGGGCGCGATGGTCGAGAAATCCTGCTCCATATCCCACGGGCAGCCGGTTTCCGGCGCACGCAGCGCCGCCATAATCTCGATCAGCCGGGAGATGTCTTTCGAAGGTTTCATCTGTCGACGCTATCGTGCAGCGGTCACTCAGCCAATGCTGTGGGCAAGGGCGCATTGTCCACAGTTGCCAGCGACGGTCGGCTCAATCGAGCACTGAGACGATCGCCTTGGCGAGCGCGTCCATGCCGTCCTCCGGCAGGCCGGCGACGTTGATGCGGCTGTCGCCGACCATATAGACACCGTGCTCGGCACGCAGCCGCTCGACCTGCGCTTCGGACAGGCCAAGCCGGGAAAACATGCCGCGATGGCTGGCGACGAAATCGAAGCGATCGGAATTGGACTGCCGCCGCAGCGCTTCGGCGAACTGCACCCGAAGCCGCAGCATGCGCAGGCGCATCTCCTCTAGCTCCGCTTCCCAGTCGGCGCGCAGTGTGGCGTCTTCAAGCACGATGCGCACCGCGGCCGCGCCGTGGTCCGGCGGCATCGAGTACATAGCGCGCGCCGCCGACAGCATCTGGCTCATTGCGACATCCGCCTGCGCGCTGTCTTTAGCCAGGATCATGGCCGCGCCGACACGGTCACGATACACGGCGAAATTCTTGGAGCAGCTCGAGGCAACCACCATTTCCGGAACTTTTTCAGCCAGCAGGCGCAAGCCGGTGGCGTCCGCGTCCAGGCCCTCGCCAAAGCCCTGATAGGCAATGTCGACAAAAGGCAGCAGGCCACGCTCGATGACCAGGTCGGCTATTTCGGCCCACTGCGCGGTGTCCAGATTGGCGCCTGTCGGGTTGTGGCAGCAACCATGCAGCAGCACCACGTCGCCGCTCTTGGCGGTCGCCAGCGCGCTCATCATGTCCGCGAAGCGAACAGCACCTGATGCAGCGTCGAAGTAGGGATATTCGCGTATCTGCAAGGCGGCGGCGCGCATCACCGGCAGGTGGTTCGGCCATGTCGGGTCCGACAGCCAGATCGTCGCGTCGGATCGCGTCCTCTTGAGCAGTTCGGCCGCCAGCCGCAGCGCGCCGGAGCCGCCGGGTGCCTGCGCCGCGCGGACGCGCGAAAAGTCGGCCGCAGGGCCAAAGACCAGCCTCGCCGTCGCTGTGTTGAAGCCGGTATCGCCTGGAAGGCCGAGATAGGTCTTGGTGTCCCGGCTCTGCAGCAGTCGCTTTTCGGCTTCGCGCACGGCGCGCATCACCGGCGTCTTGCCATCGCGATCCTTGTAGACGCCGACGCCGAGGTCGACCTTGCCGGGGCGGGGATCGGCGCGATAGAGGCCGATCAAGGCAAGGATCTTGTCGGCTGGGGCAGGCTGGAGGTCTTCGAACATCGGCGCGGTTCCGTTGGCGGCGGAGTGATACGCAAATCGGCTGTGCTACGCCAGCGGTTTCATTTGCACTAGGCTGAAAACCCCCAAACCAGGAGACAGGACGCACAAATCCATAGCATGCCTTGAGGAAAGGCTCGCACGCGGCGAAAGCTTGACGGCACGGCTCGTCGACGCCGTTCTATGACGCCAGCTTGAGGGCAGCAGACGGCAAGGCGGCGACAGGTTGCTGCTTCTTGCCGCCCCAACCGATCCGCGGCAGCCATTCGAGGTAATAGGCAAAGCCGAACTGCAGCGCGATGCCTGTCGAGATCAGGATCGCGTCGTAGAGGAGTCCGCCCGGGCTGACGACCTTCATGACCTGCGCGATCATGGCGAGGATTGTTCCGGCGATGAAGACCGGCAGCGAATGCTTGCCAAGAACCGCGAGCGGGTGGCCGGGGCCCGTCTTCGCCAGGTTGGAAAGCGCCGGGATCGCCACGATCAGGTAGGCGATCGCCAGAATGTGCATGAGCCGCGACAGCGACAGGAATGTCTTGTCGAAGCCGGTCAGCACCGTAGGCAGGCCGGAGGCCGTTTCGATGCCCCACAGCGGCAGCCGCACCCAAATCAGCGCGCCGACCAGATACCCGACGGCCGCGCTCGCCATCATCCAGTTGAAGCGGATTTCGCCGCCGCGCTTGACGTGCAGCATGCCGGCGATCCCGATAACGAACAGAAACTGCCAGGAGAGCGGGTTCAGGAACCAGAAGCCGTCACCGGGAAAATTCGAAGGTGCGATCTGGAAAATGCCGACGATGAGCCAGAGAAGCGCGGACGCAGCAAGCATCAGGCGCAGGCTGAAAGTAGTGCCGATCCACAGGAAAAGCGGCATCATCAGAAGTACGACGGCATACATGGAAAGAATGTTGTTATAGCCGATCTGATGACCGAGCGCGGCGATGCCGAGCAGCGCTTCCGGCGTGTCCTCGATGATCATCTGAATGTTGATCAGCTTCAAAAGATCGGGCCGCGAGAAATGCAGTGCAGCCGCCGAGAAGATCGCCAGCGTCGCCACCGTGGTCGTGACGTGGGTGACATAGAGGACACCGGCGCGCCGCCAAGCCTTCAGGGTAACGAGCAACCGGTTTCCCGGCCGGAACTTCAGTCCGTAGGCGAGCCCAACGGCAATCCCCGAAATCAGCACGAAGGCTTCGGCCGAATCGGAAAAGCCGAAATTCTTGTGCGTGACATACTCGAAGATCGTCCCCGGCACGTGATTGGTGAAGATCGTCAGTAGCGCTAGCGCGCGGAAGACATCGATGCGGGTATCCCGCTGGGTTGGCACATTGCTTGTCATGTTGGGTCGGTAATTCGTTGAACAAGGCAGGCCCAAGGGCCGTTGGCGAAGGAAGATTCGGCGGTGAATGTTCCTGCCTTTAACTGGCAAGTGCCCGAGAAAGATGACAACTTCCCGGTTTTCCGCGTCACAAATTAATTCAGGTATAAACATCGAAATCCCCGGTGGGGCTAAAACCGCGCGGCGAATTGTGGCGGCTGAGGGGAGGGCTGCTCGTTCGCGGACAAAGAAGCCGTACGCGCGATGGTGGCGTTGTACCGTTGATGCCAGACCTTTCCGGATCGCAAAAAAACTCAAAGAGCGGGATTAAAAACCTGCCATGCTCCGTAAACGGGACATGAGAGGGTCGATGCCACGCTTCGATATCATAGGACAGCTTGGTTCCCTGAGGCGCTACGCGCGTTCGCTGACGCGCGACAGCGCAGAAGCAGAGGATCTGGTGCATGACGCGCTGGTGCGTGCCTATGAGCGGCGCGGCACCTTCCGCTCCGGCGGGAACCTGCGCGCATGGCTGCTGTCGATCGTTCACAATGCTTTCATTGACGGTTTGCGGTCCCGCAAGTCCGAAGCGGCGCGCGTCGAGCAGGCCGGATATCTTATCGACGCCAGCGTGCAGGCTCCCCAGGAGCATTCCGTCCGGCTGGCACAGGTGCGCGAAGCTTTTTTCAAATTACCGGATGAGCAGCGTTCGGCGCTGCATCTCGTCGCCATCGAGGGACTTACCTACAGCCAGGCGGCCGAGGCCAGCGGCGTACCGCTGGGAACGCTGATGTCGCGCATCGGCAGGGCGCGCGCGGCGCTCCGCGAGATGGAGGACAAATTGCCGGCACGTGCGAAAAGCCACCTCAAGATCGTGGGAGGCCCGTGATGTCCATGATGAGCGAACTGCGCGACCCGGTGACCGATGCCGACCTCGACGCCTATGTCGACGATCAGCTGGACGTTGCCCGCCGCATCGAGGTCGAGGCGTTTCTTTCCGCCCGTCCGGAGGCGGCCGCTCGCGTAATGTCCGATCTCAGGACGCGCGACGAACTGCGGGTGGCGCTTGCCGGATCCAAGGGCATGGCGCGGCCGGCAACGGCCGACGCAGCACGGCGGCTGGAGCGGGGGTTGGCCCGGGGTCGGGCCTTACGCACGTTGCAGCGGGCTTCGGCGGTCGCAGTGTTGGTGGCCGCGGGCTGGTTTGCGAACGGGATCGTCGGGCCGATATCGGTGACGAAAGTCGTCGCCTCGACCCAGCCCCCTGTCTATGTGGAGGAGGCGATCCGGGCACACAGGACGACGATCATGCGCGAGGCCATGTCATCCCAGCCCGAAGCGCCGGATTACGATGCGGACGAAATCCGCGCCGCCACGGCGATCGTCATGCCGTCGCTGCCGAAGGACTGGAAAGTCCGTGACGTGCAGATCTATCCATCGCAGTTCGGCCCGAGCGTCGAGATGGCTGTCGAAACAAGGGACCTGGGACTGGTCTCGCTGTTCGCGATCAGGCCCGGAACGTTCGACGTAGTCCAGCCGACCGTCGCCCCCTCGGGCGAAATTTCCTCGGCCTATTTCCAGATCGGCGAAGTTGCTTACGCAGTCGTCGCCCGACGCGGTGTCCGCGATCTCGATCGCACCGCAGGGACGCTCGCCAACACGCTTTACTGACCTCACAAAGGAGAACCCGCATGAATACCCCCAATCTAGGATACCGCACCGGCGTCGGAGCCCAAACCGGCGCCGTCTATGACGAAGGCCTGCGCCAGCACATGCTGCGCGTCTACAACTACATGGGAGTTGGCCTCGTCGTTACCGGCGTGATCGCCTTCGTGGTGGCTTCCACGCCAGCCCTCTACGTGCCGATCTTTTCCAGCCCGTTGAAGTGGGTGGTGATGCTGGCACCGCTCGCCTTTGTGCTGCTGTTCTCGTTCCGGATCCAGACGATGTCCGCGGCCGGCGCTCAGGCGATGTTCTGGGCATTCTGTGCGGTCATGGGCCTGTCGCTGGCGTCCGTGTTCCTGGTGTTCACCGGGACCAGCATCGCGCGCACTTTCTTCATCGCCGCCACCATGTTCGGCGCGACCAGCCTTTACGGCTATACGACCAAACGCGACCTGACCCAGTTCTCGTCGTTCCTGATCATGGGCCTGATCGGCGTGGTGATTGCCAGCATCGTCAATATCTTCCTCGGCTCGACCGCACTCCAGTTCGCCATCTCGGTGATCGGCATCGCCGTCTTCATCGGTCTCACCGCCTGGGATACCCAGACGATCAAGGAGCAGTTTGCGGAAAACTTCGGTGCGGAATCGCAGCAGAAGCTCGCCGTCTTCGGTGCATTCTCACTCTATCTGAACTTCATCAACATCTTCCAGCTGCTGCTGAACTTCACTGGCGAGCGCGAATAGGCCCCTCAATCAACTGCATGTCGCGGCAGCGGTTTTGGAGCCGCGACATGCATAAAACAGGGACTTAGAGCGCGTCGCGAGAATCTCTTGGACGCGGCGCGCCCGGATAACCGGAGTTGCTTCCCCATGGACAGGAACGACCAGCAGGCGATCGGCAATCTTTTCGAGAAACTTGCAAATGTCGAGCGACAGACGCCGCCGCGCGATGCCGAAGCGGAACGCTTCATCAACGATCAGATTGCCCGGCAGCCCGGCGCGCCATACTACATGGCGCAGACCATCGTCGTGCAAGAGCAGGCCCTGAACGCGGCACAGTCCCGCATCGAGGAACTGGAACAACAGGCACAGCAGTCTGCCGGCGGCGGATTGCTTGGCGGGCTCTTCGGCGGCGGCGCCAGGCGCTCGGGTTCGGTCCCGCGGGTCGGGCGCACCGCTGCCGCTGTGCCGCAGGAGCCGCTTTCGGGCAATGATCGGCAGAGGGCAGGCGGCGGGTTCCTCGCAGGAGCCGCTCAGACTGCGATGGGCGTGGCTGGGGGTGTGCTTCTCGGCAACGCCATCGCAGGCATGTTTGGCGGAAGCGAAGCGCAGGCAACCGAGCCGGCGGCGTCACAGCCAGACGAAGCCGCTGCCGACCCGGCAGGCGACGCCGGCTCCGATGGCGGCGGCGACTTTGGCGATATCGAATTTTGACACGAATGGAAAGCGCGGAGGGCGGTCTGACCAGGAAATCGGCCTTCGCGGGCAAGGGACAGTCACATCCCCTGCGACCAGAAATGTCGCATCAGGCGATGACGAGCCTTCCTGTCACTGACCGGATCGCCCGAGAAGCCGGGTTCAAATCTGCCGGACGATGGTGCCGATCACATTGACGAGAAGGCGCGCGGCGGTCAGGGCCGATAGGCCGTCAGTGTCGGCCGGAGGATAGAGCTCGACAAGGTCGAATCCTGCGATCCTGGCCCGCCTGCCGAGGCCCGCGATCAGGTCAATCACCTGCGTGTAGGTGAGGCCGCCGGGCGTACGCGCCGCCACGCCCGGCATGATGCTGGGATCGAGGCCGTCGCAGTCGAGGGTGACGACGATCCGCGCTCCTTCTGGAATATGCCGGAGAGCGGCTTCGACGCCCTGGGCGTGAACCTCGCGGGCGGTCACGAAGCGGCTGCCAAAGCGCCGCGCCGCTTCGATTTCGGTGAGGCGCGCGTTGCCGACGCCACGCAGGCCGACCTGCACGATGCCAGCGACATGCGGCATCTCGCTCGCCCGGCGCATCGGGTTCGAATAGCCGTAGCGTTCGCCATTCAACTCGTCGCGCCAGTCGATATGGGCGTCGATCTGCAGGATCCAGACCGGCCCGTGATCCGCAAAGCCGGCGATGAAGGGAATGGGCACGGAATCGTCGCCGCCAAGCAGGATCGGCACGGCCGGCAATGCCAGGACCTCGCGCGTCTTCGCCTCGATCCGGGCCCGGTTGCCGGCATTGTCATGCATGGTGGTCGGGATATCGCCGGCGTCGATGCAACAGATCGGCTTGCCGTCAAACAGCGGGCCGCCGAATCCCAGTGCTCGACGAGCGCGGCATCGTCCTGGCTTGCAGCGCGGATGGCTTGGGCGGCCAGGGCATAGCCGCTGCTGTCCTTGCCCGGATAGGTGCTGCCGTGACCGGTTCCGAAGATCACTGCACGAGGCATCCGGCCATCGGCGAGGCGATCGGGAAAGCCGAGAAAGGGAGGCGAGGCGGTCATTTTTGATGGCCTGGATGATGGCTGAAATTTCGGTGTTGAGGGCGCGCAGGATGGGATCGTTTGCGGGATGGACGAAATCCTATGCTAAGCCGTAAGCTGATTCAGTGTGGGCAGTGTGCTTCGGCGCCGCTTACGGCGGGAAGTGATACTTGTCCGAACCGTTTTCATGGATGTCTTGGAGCAACGTAACCGTAGCGCCGACGGGATAGAGGGGAAGGGTTGGTCCGGGAATCACAATCGTCCGAGAGCCGTTCAATTGAACGAAATATCGTGCGCCACCTTCACCCGAAACGACAGAGATTACGGTTCCCGAAACTTCTGTTGTCCGGACAATTGCGCTTGAATTGCGCCCCATCCAAAAGGCGAGGGAGAAGGCGCAGGCAACGGCCAGGACGCCAAGAATGGCTCTGTTCAGCAAGCTCATTTGAATCCCGCCGGATCGATCCTAACATTGACATAGGTGATGCTCTGATTCATTCCGCCACCATGTGCGACATCATCACTCCGCAGCGGCTAACTTTGCAAGTGTGTCAGCTCCAGGACACGCGCGGCCGATACCATGGCTCAGTCGCATAAGATAGATTATGGAACTGAGTTGCGATTTTGATTGCGTGCTTTCGGCCCAACCTCGTTCCCTGAGCGGAACTGCGGTTGTTAGCGTTTGCGTCTCCTGGGGCGCACACAGGCTCCTACGCCGCTTGCGGCACGCAGGCCTCGCAGATCGCCGCGATGTGCCGGTGGTCGGTGCCGCAACAGCCGCCCAGGATGCGCATGGTCGGAAACGAAGCTGTCAGCCTGCTGTAGCGCCGCCCGAGATCGTCCGGGTCGCCCGCGTCGAGCGTTTCCGATTCGTCCAGTTCGGCATGGCTTTTGGCCGAAGCGTTCGCCTTTACGCCATAGACGCGATCGACCCAGCGCTCGCCCTTTTTCAGCGCCTGCATGAAATGCGTCGGATGGGCGCAGTTGATCATATAGTAGGCCGGCGCACCATCCGTCGCGTCGTCGACCCTGTCGATCGCCTCGCCGAGCGCCATGCCGGTCACCAGCTTCCCGTCCGTCTCCACGGTGAACGAGATCATGCAGGGCATGGCATGCGCTTTGGCCGCCCGCGCCACGCCGATTGCCTCTTCGAAATTGGTGAGCGTGTAGGCCGACACCATATCGGCTTCGGTCCGCGCGAAACTCTCAATTTGCACCGCGTGATAGGCTTCTGCCTCGTTGGCATCCATCTTGCCGGCTTTGTAGCCGTCGCCGCGCGGTCCGATCGCGCCGCTGATGACGCAGGGCGTTTCGGCGGTCTCGAACTCCTTGCGCAGGTCGAGAAGAAGCTCGATCGAGGCCTCGTTGACGGCGCGTAGCGCTTCCGGCCCGTAGCCGAGCAAGGTTCCCCAATCGGGATTGGCTCGCCACGTCGGCGTGTCGAGGATGAAGCCGGTCCCACTTCTGCGCGCAATGGTCAGATAACGGACGTAATATTCCTTGAGCTTCTGCCGGCCTTCAGGCGTTGCCATCAGCGTGAAGGAAGCAAAGTGCGGAAGGTCGAGGCCTTCGTGAAAGATGAGAGTCGTTTCCATGCCGCCATCGCTCAGGAATGTTCTGTTGGCGAGTTGCGGCAGATTCTGGCGGTACTTGGCCATGTGTGTCTCCAGTGGTAAGATAACACCGTGCCGCCCTGGTGGCGGCCGGTTCGGAATAGCCAAGTTTTAGCAGCACGTGCCGCCGGTGCGGTAGAAGGCTTGTGGTCCGGTACTCCACCGAAGCGGAAACCGCAGCAACTACAGACGGATAGCTGCGATGGGTCGGTCGAATTGCTATCGGTGCCGATGTTGGCGGGTGTGAAAACCATACCGCCGGTACAGTTGATTTGAGGGCATTCGGTCATGCGCAAGGGTGCGGAAACGCGCGAACGCATTCTGGAGATCGCCGAGGCCTCGGTGCTCGCCAAGGGGTTCGGCGCGACTTCCATCGAGGAGGTGATCGCCGAAGCCGGCATTACCAAGAGCGGCTTCTTCTATCATTTCAAGGACAAGAACGAACTCGCCCGCGCCTTGATGCTGCGCTACGTCGAGGAGAATGACCGCATCTTCGATGAGGTGTTTCACCGCGGCCGGCAATTGTCCGATGATCCGTTGCAGTCGTTCCTGATCACGCTCAAGCTGCTTGCCGAGCTGATGGGCGACCTGCCGAACGGCCACCCCGGCTGCCTGATCGCGACGTTCACCTATCAGGAGCGCCTCTTCGACCGCAACGTTCGCGACATCGCCGCCGACGCCGTACGTTCCTGGAACGGGCGTTTTCGCGATGCGCTGAACGAGATCGCGACCGTTTATCCTGCCCGCAAAGGCATGGATCTCGACGACGTGGCCATCATGTTCTCCTGTGTGATCGATGGCGGCATCATCATGTCGCGGGGGCTCGGCGATCCCCGTGTCCTCGGACGCCAGATCCTCGCCTTCCGAAGCGTCATAAAGATGCTGTTCGCGCCGGCTGCGCCCGACATCATGCTGCCAACCGCCCCCACCGCCATCGCCGCCGAATAGGGTCCGGCACGTTCGATTCAGGCTGCCAGCGTCGCTACGACGGCTTGCGCTGCTTTGACCATTGCTTGTGGCTCGGCGGCGAACACCGCGTCGTGCGCGCCGGCCGCTGCCCATACGCGGTAGAAACCGAGCAGCATTTTGTCGGCGAACGTCGGGATCGCGATCAGATGGCCGATCGGCGCTACGCCGCCAATGGCAAAGCCGGTTTCGTCGCGGATCTGCCGCGGGTCGGCGCGCTTCAGCGGCTCGCCGATCAGTGCGGCAGCCTTGGCTAGATCCAGCTGATTGGAGCCGGAAACCAGGAAGAGAAACAGCTTTCCGCTAGCTTGTCCTTGGAAAACCAACGATTTGACGATCTGTGCAACGGTGCAGCCGCATTGCGCGGCGGCTTCCTCGGCGGTGCGTGTCGAGGCGCCCATGCGTCTGATTTCGATGTCGAGGCCGGCATCGGCTGCTGCCTTGGTCACACGATCGATGCTGCCAGCCATGAAGAACCGAACCTATCATGCTGATTCAAAATTGATTTCGATCATCATACCATCATAGGCTGGCTCGACATCGGCCGGCGTCTCCGCCATCACCGTGGCGTAGTCGAGCGGCACATGCATATGCGTCAGCACGGCCTTTTTCGGCGCAAGTTTTTCGATCCAGTCGAGTGCTTGGCCGAGCGAAAGATGGCTCGGATGCGTCCTGTATTGCAGCGCGTCGATGACCAGCATGTCCAGACCGCGCAGCCGTTCGGCCGTGGCGTCGGGGAAATCGCTGATATCGGGGCAATAGGCGAGCCCGCCGATACGAAAACCAAGCGATATGATGTCGCCATGGATTTGCGGCAGCGGCTCGAGGGTGAGGGCACCCCCCTCGCCTTCGATCACCACCGGCCTGGCGTGGTCGATGATATGGGGCTCGACGATGGGCGGGTAGGAACTGCCTAGCGGTGTTTCGAAACAATAGCCGAACGCTTCCCGTAACCGCAGCATGGTGGGCTGGTCGGCGTGGATATCGATCAGATGACGCTGCTCGAGCACGAAGCCGCGCAAATCGTCGATACCGTGGATATGGTCGGCATGCGGATGCGTATAGACGACTGCATCGATGCGCCTGACCGCTGCCAGCAGCATCTGCTCGCGGAAATCCGGCCCGGTGTCGATGACGACGGTGGTCTTGTCGCCGTTTGCCGCGATCCGCTCGACGAGCGCTGCGGTGCGCATGCGCCGGTTCCTCGAATTGGCCGGATCGCAATTGCCCCAGTCGCCAGTAATGCGGGGCGTGCCCGGCGATGAGCCGCAGCCGAGAATGGTGAGGCGCAGCCGGTCGCTCATGCGTCAGGTGCTCAGCGCGCTTGGGCGCGGCATCTTCCTGAACAGCCGGAAGAAATTGTCCGTGGTGACGTCTGCGATCTCGGCCTCGCTGACGCCGATCGTTTCGGCCAGCACCTTGGCTGTATGCGCGACATAGGCAGGCTCGTTGCGCTTGCCGCGAAACGGTATCGGCGCGAGGTATGGCGCGTCGGTTTCGACCAGCAGGCGGTCACGTGGCACATCGGCGGCGATGGCGCGCAGCTCGGCCGAATTCTTGAAGGTCAGGATGCCGGAAAAGGAAACATAGCCGCCGAGCGCCACGCCGACTTCGGCCAGCCTGCGCCCGGACGAAAAACAGTGCAGGATGAAGGGGAAGGCGCCCTTCCCTGTTTCATCCTCGAGGATATCAGCCATGTCGCTGTCGGCGTCGCGCGAATGGATGACCAGCGGCATGCCCGTCTCGCGCGCGGCGGCGATATGGGTTCGAAAACCCTGCGCCTGGGCAACGCGCGGCGCATGATCGTAAAAGTAATCGAGCCCGGCCTCGCCGATCGCCACCACTTTGCGATGAGCGGATAGCCGGACAAGATCCTCGACAGTCACATCAAGCTCTTCGGCGGCGTTGTGCGGATGGGTGCCGACCGAGCAACAGACTTCGTCGAAAGATTCAGCGATCTCAAGTACTTGTTGGAACCGCTTCACACGCGTCGAGATCGTCACCATACGACCGATTCCTGCGGCTAAAGCGCGGGCGACGATGGTCGCCCGCTCCTCTGCGAAATCCGGAAAGTCGAGATGGCAGTGACTGTCGACCAACATCAGACGCTTGCATCCGTCTGCTCGACATAGCGTGGAAACACCGGTTCCGGCGCCGGCAGAACCGTACCTGAAACCAGCGCGTGACCCTCGGCGACATGCGCGAAATCGCGGCTGTCCGCCGGCACCGCCAGCAGGTCGAGCAGCTTTGCCGCCGAGGTCGGGACGACGGGCTGGCAAAGGATCGCGATACGCCGGATCACCTCGGCTGTCGTCCACAGCACCGTTTCCATGCGCGCGGGATCGGTCCTCTTCAGCGCCCACGGCTCCTGCCCCGCGAAATAGCGGTTGGCTTCGGCCACCACGCCAAAGATCGCCGCCAGCGCCAGATGGATGCCCTGTTCGGCCATCGTCCTGCGCGCGGTGACAAGGGCAGCACTTGCCTGGTCGAGGATCGCCTTGTCGGCATCGTTCGGTTCACCGCGCTTCGGCACCATGCCGCCGCAGTTCTTGGCGATCATTGACAGCGAGCGCTGCGCCAGATTGCCGAGATCGTTGGCGAGGTCGGCATTGGTGCGGTTGACGATGGCCTCGTGGCTGTAGCTGCCGTCCTGGCCGAACGGCACTTCGCGCATGAAGAAATAGCGCACCTGATCGAGGCCGTAATGCTCGATCATCGCGAACGGATCGACGACATTGCCGACCGACTTCGACATTTTCTCGCCGCGGTTGAACAAAAAGCCATGCGCGAACACGCGCTTCGGCAGTTCGATTCCTGCCGACAGCAGGAAGGCCGGCCAGTAGACGGCGTGGAAGCGGACGATGTCCTTGCCGATGACGTGGACGTTCGCCGGCCAGAAGGACCATCTGTCATTGGCCGTATCCGGATAACCGGCAGCCGTGATGTAGTTGGTCAGTGCGTCGACCCAGACATACATCACATGCTTGTCGTCGCCCGGCACCGGCACGCCCCATTTGAACGTGGTGCGCGAGATCGACAGATCCTTCAGCCCGGATTTGACGAAGCTGACGATTTCGTTGCGCCGCTCCGCCGGACCGATGAATTCGGGGCTGCTCTCATAGAGCGCGAGCAGCCTGTCCTGATAGGCGGAAAGGCGGAAGAAATAGCTCTCTTCCTCGGTCCATTCGACGGGCGAGCCGAGCGGTTCGCGGCGTATGCCGTCGTCGCCGACCTTGGTTTCGGCCTCGTCGAAATAGGCTTCCTGCCGCACCGAATACCAGCCGCTATAGCGGTCGAGGTAGATGTCGCCATTCTCCGCCATGCGCGTCCAGATCGCCTGGCAGGCCTTGTAGTGGCGCTCCTCGGTGGTGCGGATGAAAACGTCGTTAGAACAGCCGGTCGCTTCGAGCATCGAGCGGAAGATCGCCGAATTGCGATCGGCAAGCGCTTTCGGCGTCAGGCCTTCAGCGTCCGCCGTTTGCTGCATCTTCAAGCCGTGCTCGTCGGTCCCCGAGACGAAGAAGACGTCCTTGCCGTCGAGCCGCTGGAAGCGGGCAAGCGTGTCGCTGGCGATGACATTGTAGGCATGACCGATATGCGGCTTGCCGTTCGGATAAAAAATCGGCGTCGTGAGGTAGTATTTATCGCGTGCCATGGATGAGCCGTCATGAATGTCTGAATGAAAGATGCCGGTGAGATATCGCATCGAAACGGCGATTGCCATCCCGATGGGCCGTCACATTCGCATTGCAGAATTCAAGCGGTCGATCATGGTCAAGGCGTGCTGCTTCCTGTCGAGATTGTAGGTGTCGGTTTCAGATATAGCGTTCAAAGCCTCGTGCCAAGTATCCGACAGAGTTTTCGCCCGCGCCAGATCGCCCGCCAGCGCGGCCTGGCTTGCGCCGGTCGAGAGCAGGTCGAGCGCACGGCGATTGAAGATATCGAACTGGATCGCCTGGTCGCGACCGGCGACCGCTTCCGCGAGGCGATAGGCACCGGCAACATCGCTCTTTCTTGCTGTCGCCAGGGCGTCGAGCGTCTCGGCGATTTCCAGCCCGCCATACTGCGTCAACAGGATTGCGGTGCGCGCGCTGCCCCCTGCCCGCTTGGCCAGTGCCGCGCGCGCCGCGGGATCGCCCGGCGGCGGTGGTTCGACGCTCTCCAGAACCGTCATCAGGCTCTCAGCGTCGAGCGGCGTCAGCCGCACCATCTGACAGCGCGAGCGGATCGTCGGCAGCAGGCTGCCCGGCGCATGGACGATGAGGATGAACAGTGTGCGTGCCGGTGGTTCTTCAAGATTCTTCAACAAAGCGTTGGCCGCATTGGTATTCATGTCGTCGGCCGGATCGACGATCACCACCCGGTAGCTACCGTCATGCGAGGTCAGCGACAGGAAGCGGCTGACCTTGCGGATCTCATCAACGGTGACGACCGTCTTGAAGCTCTTCGTCTTATCGTTCGGCGGGCGGGTCAGATGCAGCACCGAAGGATGTGCGCCGGTGGCGATCTGGCGAAACAGCGATGACGCCGGATCAGGAACGGCAAGGACTTCCGGCGCCTGTTCGAACGCCGGATGCTTCAACAGATGATGCGCAAGGTGAAAGGCGAGTGTCGCCTTGCCGATGCCGACCGGTCCGACAAAGATCAGCGCATGCGGCAGCTTCCCGGAGCGATAGGCCGACGCCAGCATGATCGCTGCCTGGCCATGTCCAACCAGGCGCGGGGTCTCGGACGGCTCCGGAACGCCGTCCAATGTGTCGTGTTGTTCTGGTGCGATCCGTTCGAAAATCATCCCGGCGCCTGCTTCCTGTGCGCCGTTGTCATCGTCTCCAGGGCCGCGAACACGGCGGTGGTGACGACATTCTCCACTGTGTCGGGGTCGGCGGACGCGTCGACGACGATGCAGCGCTCGGGCTCTGCCGCGGCGATCGCCAGAAAGGCTTCGCGGCGGCGCTGATGGATATCAAGCGTTTCCTTTTCGAAACGATCGGCGCCGGTATCGGTGCCCCGCCGTGCCGTGGCGCGCCGCAGCCCTTCGGCCGGGTCGATATCGAAGATCAGCGTCATGTCGGGCACCATGCCGTTGATGGCGACCTTTTCCAGCGCGCCCATGAACGCCGGATCGAGGCCGCCGGTGACGCCCTGGTACACGCGCGAGGAGTCCATGAAGCGATCACAAAGCACGATCGAGCCGCGCTCGACCGCCGGCCGGATGACCTGCTCGACATGGTCGGACCGCGCGGCGGCGAAAAGCAGCGCCTCCATCCTGGGGCCGAATGGCTCGGCAGCGCCGGAAAGCAGGACATGCCGGACCGCCTCTGCGCCTGGCGAGCCCCCCGGCTCGCGCGTGACAAGGACATCGTATTTCTTGGCGCGCATCTTACTGGCCAGCCGCTCGATCTGCGTCGACTTGCCTGCCCCTTCTCCGCCTTCGAAGGTGATGAAAAATCCGTGCACCAAAGCCTATATCCATGCTGCGGGACCGTAATAGTCCTGACTTGAGAAAAGGTCCACGCCACGGTGCCAAACCGCGTCGCGTCTGAAGAGATGCGACGCGCTTTAGGCCCTTTTCATGCGTGTCGTCGCCTCAAACCGCTGAGCACTTTTGGGCGACACGCATTAACGCAGCCAGCCGACGGCCAGTTCCTTGGCAGCATCGAGCGCGCGTTGCGGCAGCGAGCCGACGCCGATCGATTCGGCCGCGAAAAGCGGCGTCTCCTGGCTCAGCGTATCACCGATCCAGACCCGCAGCGCACCCACTGGTTGCCCCTCCTCCACCGGGGCTGCAACCGGCCCGTCATAGACGATCTTGGCGGTCAGCTTGTCGCGGTTGGCGATGGGCAGGAAGATGACCACGGGCGCTTTTGCCTTCAGCGCCACGCCGGATTTCGCACCGCCGAAAACCTGGGCCTCGCCGACCACCTCGTCCTTGGCGAAAATCTCGGTCTTCTGGAAGGAACGAAGGCCCCAGTCGAGCAGCTTTCGCGCTTCCTCGGCGCGCTCGCGGTCGCTTGCCAGGCCGCTCATCGCCGCAATGACCCGCCTGCCACTTTGGCTGACCGAGCCGACGACGCCGAAGCCTGATGCCTCGCTCCTGCCGATCGCCAGGCCGTCGGCGCCGATATCCATCGCCAGCAGCGGGTTGCGGTTCCTTTGGGTGATCTTGTTCCAGGTGAAATCCTTCTGGCCGTAATAGCGATAGAGGTCCGGGTACGAGCGCCAGATATGCAGGGCCAGAAGCGCAAGCTCTCGAACCGTCGTTTGCTGACCGTCGGCCGGCAGACCGGTTGAATTGACGAATGTCGATTTCTCAAGGCCAATCTGCCTTGCGCGCTCGGTCATCTCAGTCGCGAAATTCGCCTCCGATCCCGCAAAACCTTCGGCGATGATGATGCAGCCGTCATTGGCGGCCTGAACCGTCACGCCCTGGATCAGGTCTTCAAGCCGGATCGTTGACTTCAGTTTGGCAAACATTGTCGACGTCCCGGATGGCGCCCCGCCCGTGCGCCATGCGTTTTCACTCACCACGAATGTGTCGTCGAGCGTCACGCGCCCCGATTTGATGGCGTTGAACACCACCTCCATCGTCATCAGCTTGGCCAGCGACGCCGGCTGAATCGGCCTGTCGGCATCCTTGGAAAACAGCACCGTTCCGGTTTCGGCATCGATCATGAAGGCCTGCGCGGCCTTGGTCTCGAAAAGCTGCGCCGCGGCCGGAGCCAGCGAAAACAGCAGGAGGGCAAAACCCAAAAGCCCGGCGAGAGGCGCGGCGAAGCGAGATTTCATGAGAAGTTCGACCTGTCAGCCGGTATTTCTGGGGAAGCTCTAGGCTATCAGGCTTTGTCCCGGCCGATCAACCACGCGATAGACAACAGGGGCAGAACTTCAGGTCTTGCCGGTCAGTTCCGAACCACGAGCGCGTCCGGTGCGCCATGCGACCATGCCGCCTGCAGCATCTCGTCCAGGCTGCCATGGCCGTCCGGATAGAGGTTGACCGAGGACCAGTCCTTGCCCTCGAATTCGGAGCGCTGGATTTCGGTCTTGCCGAAGCTGGAAAGCCGGGCTGCCACACGCTGCGCCTCGGCGACATCCTCGAACGAGCCCGCCGCGATATAGTCCGTGGGCGAATCGGCGGGAGGAGCTTGCCGCTTCCACGATCGAAGGATTTCGGCAGGCGACATACCGGCGCCATCCAGCGCGGCAAAGACATTGGGGGCGCGCTGCACGCGTTCGTCCGCGTAAGACAGCGACGCTACGCTGAACGGCGATTGCGCCGGCAGATTGATCTGCGGGCGTTCCGGCACGATCGGCCCGAAATCGGGCAGCGTCACATTGCCAAAGGCTGGCGCCTGCGCCGCAATGACAGGCTGTGCTGATGCGGAATTCGTCAACTGACCGGGAAATGGAGCGGCGACAGCGCCCAACGCCCTGCTCGGCGATGGCCCATTCATGGCGATCATGACACCGGTCGGCAGGCCGTCCGACGGATCCGGCACCCTGTTCCCTGGATTGTAGGAGGCCATCAGGTACTGATCGTCATTACCGTCAAGCGGCGCCCGACCGACATATTCGACCTTCACCTTGGCCGTGCCAATATTGGCATAGTCGAGCATTTCGGCGGCGCGCTTCGAAACATCGATGATGCGCCCGTCATGGTAAGGGCCGCGATCGTTGACGCGCACGATGACCGAGCTGCCGGTCTTCAGATTGGTGACGCGCGCATAGCTCGGCAGCGGCATTGTTGGATGCGCGCCGGTCAGATGTGTCATGTCGTAGACTTCGCCGTTGGCGGTCAGCCTGCCGTGGAACGCTTCGCCATACCAGGAGGCGAGACCCATCTTGGCATAGCGCTTATCTTCTTTCGGGTAATACCACTTGCCGCGCACCTGATAGGGCTTGCCGAGCTGGTCGCGTCCGCCGCCACGCTGCAGGCCCGACATCTTGAAGGTGACGCGCGGGCTGGCCTTCACGCCGTATTCGGATTCGGAAAAATATTCCTTGGAGCGGGGTTTCTTGTTGACCATCGCCTTCGGCTGTGGCGGCGCGGCGCAAGCCGCCAGCAATGCAGCCGACAGGGCAAACAAGGCGAACGCGGAAGCGCGACGAAGACGCGGGCGCGCCGTGCTTTGCATTTTCGGTTGTCCCCTCTCAACAAAGGCACCGCAACTTGATCGTCGGCGGGGCCAAAACCCACTCGACAAACGCCAGCGCCACCTTGATTCGCAATCCCTTGTGCACAGGAATTGTTTATCACCGTATTAACCGATTGTGGTCGGAACCGGGCGACATTGTGGCACAAACCGTCCCGGTGGTCGCTGTGAAAAATCACCGCTTTTCGACCTTCGGCGCTGCGCTGTTCGGCTTGCTTTCAGCCCCGCCGTCAAGCGCCCATGCCCTGCCCTTGGCAGGAACGGGCAACGGCCGGTTGACAGGACTTCGCTAGGCGCACTAGAGCAATGAAGCGCGGACGATCTCCAGGCGGCGCAGCGGTGCCAACAGGTATGAGTTGAGATCAGGACGAGCATCCAAGTGGTTGAAAAATCACGATGGAGGGATGGCCGAGCGGTTTAAGGCACCGGTCTTGAAAACCGGCGTGGGTGCAAGCCCACCGTGGGTTCGAATCCCACTCCCTCCGCCAATGCACCCTGCCCCAACTTTCTCTGCCCGTGCTTCACGGCACGGAACCCCGCGGAACTGCGGGCTTGAGAGAAACCTGTGAACCACGGGCGCGCCCATTCACGTTGAATGAGCGTTCTCTTTGGGCGAAATTCTCCAAAGCTATGAACCACGCAGATTTGGTTCAGAGGTTTTGGCCTCAACAATTTCAGCGGCTTACGGAGCAGGCGACCATTTGGAGTTGGCAGCCTTCTCGCTAGGCGACCTTAGTTGAAATCCAAATCGTATGTCCGCATTTGACCATTGCAGACCTTCATTCTCCTCGCCGCGATTGGCAGCAGTGCGCCGCAAGTCGGCCATAGAGCGCAAACTCGCGCTGGCCGCCGGGCAGGCCACGAAACGAAGACGCTTCTCGCCATTTCCGCGCAGCGCCGCTAATCTTCCGCGACGGTGGATGAGTGCTTATGCACTGTCACATCGAGACTTGTCGGCTAGGCGCTGAGGGGCTGCTTCAGATTTGTCACCAGCAGGCATGCATCTGGTTATCCCTATAGGGTCAGTGAACGGCTGGTTTTGGTCCGCCAAGCGGACGTAAAGGTAGACGCACGCGAATGACCAGAAAGGGTCAGGCCGAGACGTCGGCATCCACGACTTGTACGTCCGCTAGCGATTTTCCGATGCCAGAAGCGGCCCAGCTGCTTCCGGCCACAAGCCTGCGGGGAGGAAATGCGCCTCATGTCGACCAAAAGCCAAACTTTGTCTCCGCCCGGAAGCAGACATCCCGGGTGACCATGCTGGAAGTCGTAGTCGCGCCATTTCCCGACATTCATGGTGTTTCTCCAAACCCGCCGTTCGCGCTTCGGCAGGTGTCGGCCCCGTTGACGACCTTGGTCGTTGCAGATTTGAACGTCCAAACCAGGTCGGGAACCTGACCTTCAGCGCAAGAGCATTCGGGAGTGCTCTAGTGTGGGTCATTCACGACATTTGGCGTCCGGTCACATCGAGGCCCGCCCAAGTTTCAAGACGTTGAACACCGCAAGGACGCGCGTATCTGAAGATCCAATCGGTCTCACCGCTGTATCACGCCATGGCACGGATGAGACGACCCATTTGTTTACTGCGGCGCTCGAGACGGCTGGCGAAAAGGGGCGACCCGCAGATGCATTTTCGTGTTATGATGGGTTTGCAACACGCGTAATCTCGACCTCGGCAATATGGCAGAGGCCGAAAGCTAATTTGCCCTGGGCAGGAAGTTTTTGCGCCCCCCAGCACGGGCTCAACTCCGAAGCCCTTGTCGTGTTGCCTTTCTTGACTGATCCGGGGCGAGGAGGTTGTCCATGTCCACGAGTAATCTCGACCGCCCGCTGCA
>NZ_JBSPTO010000106.1:0-215 GCF_053850215.1 Mesorhizobium sp. f-mel | reverse complement strand
TGCCCAAAATTCGACGATATACACTTTGCCGGGCTTGAAGCTCGTGAGCGGCTCGCCACGCAGCCAGCTCTGCACCTTGATGGCAGGGGCCGGGGAATCCATTCGAAGTACCATGTCGCTCTCCAAAGCTATTGCCAAATGTGCGGTCTGTCTTTGTCGGAAACGGAACACACAAACTAAAAGATTCGCACGTCTTGCGTGGTCAGCCCTCAGCA
>NZ_JBSPTO010000105.1:0-215 GCF_053850215.1 Mesorhizobium sp. f-mel | reverse complement strand
GAAGGCTGGTGGGTGACAGGCTACGATGAGGCCAAGGCGGTGCTGTCCGACGCGGCGTTCCGGCCCGCGGGAATGCCGCCGGCGGCATTCACCCCGGATTCGGTGATTCTCGGTTCGCCGGGGTGGCTGGTCTCGCACGAGGGGGGCGAGCATGCCCGGTTACGCACGATCGTGGCGCCGGCCTTCAGCAACCGCAGGGTGAAGCTGCTCGCGCA
>NZ_JBSPTO010000104.1:0-217 GCF_053850215.1 Mesorhizobium sp. f-mel | reverse complement strand
ACAAGATCCACCTCGACGACGCCGTTTTTGCCGGGCTTAAGTCGGGGGGGCTTTCATCGGACGCTTTCTTTGCCGGTAGGGCCGCGCATGACAGTTCCGATCATATCATCTACAACAGTTCGACTGGGGCGCTCTCCTTCGACAGCGACGGGATCGGCGGCGCAGCTCAAACACAATTCGCCACGCTTTCCCCACATCTCTCGCTCACCGCAGCCTC
>NZ_JBSPTO010000103.1:0-243 GCF_053850215.1 Mesorhizobium sp. f-mel | reverse complement strand
GCCGCCGCGGGTGAGAAGGTCTTCGCCAAATGCAAGGCCTGCCACGTCGTCGACGAGGACAAGAACAAGATCGGTCCGTCGTTGAGCGGCGTTATCGGCCGGACGGCCGGCACGCATCCAGGGTTCAAGTATTCCAAACCCATGACCGAGGCGGGCGCATCCGGCGTCAAATGGGACGAAGCCACGCTGACAGACTACCTTCGCGATCCCAAGGCCAAGATCAAAGGTACGAAGATGGCGTTT
>NZ_JBSPTO010000102.1:0-251 GCF_053850215.1 Mesorhizobium sp. f-mel | reverse complement strand
ACGATTGCCGAGCTCAACTGCAGCAACATCGCTCATTGATGGAACGAGAATCGAGGACAATTTTTGGCCAGCACCCGGTCGGCAGCGATGCGAGAAGCTTGATGCCCTCAATCCCAGCCGAGCGGCAAACAACCACCATCATGGAAGCAATGCGTTATGGAAGCACCTGCGCTTTGGCGTCGGCACCTCGATGACACGTTCGAGTTCCTCAATCAGATCCGCAAGAGCTCAAGCCAGCAGGAAATCTGTCG
>NZ_JBSPTO010000101.1:0-271 GCF_053850215.1 Mesorhizobium sp. f-mel | reverse complement strand
CAGCTCGTCTGCACACCTGAGCGATAGGGGGCATCCGCTCGCTTGGATACGATCCCCTCCAAGCCCATCCGGCATGCATGTTCAAACACGTCGCTGCCGCTCACCTCCAGATGCTCGGCATAGGTCAATGTCGGCGCCCTGTCCTTCACCAGCTTTTCTAGCGCGGCTTTGCGTTTCACCAGCGGCTGTTGCCGGAGATCCCGACCGTTGAGGTGCAGCAGGTCGAACGCATAGAAGATGACCTTCGGCGAGTTTGGATTGCCCAATTCCC
>NZ_JBSPTO010000100.1:0-271 GCF_053850215.1 Mesorhizobium sp. f-mel | reverse complement strand
GGGAATTGGGCAATCCAAACTCGCCGAAGGTCATCTTCTATGCGTTCGACCTGCTGCACCTCAACGGGCGGGATCTCCGGCAACAGCCGCTGGTGAAACGCAAGGCCGCGCTAGAAAAGCTGGTGAAGGACAGGGCGCCGACACTGACCTATGCCGAGCATCTGGAGGTGAGCGGCAGCGACGTGTTTGAACATGCATGCCGGCTGGGCTTGGAGGGGATCGTATCCAAGCGAGCGGATGCCCCCTATCGCTCAGGTGTGCAGACGAGCTG